>JAEZCG010000135.1 GCA_023430065.1 Pseudomonadota bacterium
TTCCTGCCCGAACGTGGCGTCCTGGCGAGACCGGCCGCTCCGAAGCCCCGGAGCGCGGTTGCCGGCCCGATCTGCAGTCCCGGCCTACAGGCCCGGCGCCCCGCTGGCCAGGAATCCGCCATCGACGGGCATGGTGATGCCGGTGGTGTAGGAGGCCTCGTCCGAGACGAGGTACATCACCGCCGCGGCGATCTCGCCGGTGGAGCCGTAGCGGTTCATCGGGATGGCACTGGAGTACTCCTTGCGGAACCGGTCGGTGTGCAGCACGCGGGTCATCGGCGTGTCGACCGGTCCGGGCGCCACGGCATTGACGGTGATGCCGTATTCGGCGAGTTCGACCGCCATCTGCCGCGTGAGCGCGATCACCGCACCCTTCGAGGTGCCGTAGGCCGTACGGCCCTTGCCCACGGCACGCATGCCGGCCACGGAGGCGACGTTCACGATCCGGCCCCAGCGCCGCTTTACCATCAGCCGCGCGGCATGCTGGGCGCACAGCAGCGTCCCCGTCACGTTCACGTTCATCGTCGCCAGGAAGTTGTCGAGCGGAAACTCCAGGAACGAGAACAGCTTCGCGATGCCGGCGCAGTTGACCTGCACGTCGCAGCGCCCGTAATCCGCTTCGACTCTGGCGAAGGCCGCCGACACGGATCCCGGCCGACTGACGTCGAGTTCGATCGCGCTGGCCTGGTCGCCGGCGCTGCGCAGCCGTGCCGCGGTCGCTTCGGCACTGGTCACGTCCAGATCGGCGACCAGCACCGTCAGGCCCGCATGCGCGAGCCGTTCGCACACTTCGGCGCCGATGCCCTTGGCCCCGCCGGTGACCAGCGCGACGCGTGGCGCAGCGCTTTCGTGCCCTTGCATGGATGCACACCCTCCTGAGGAAGGCGCTCATTCTACCGACGTTCCCGCGCGCGCCCGACCGGTGGGTGCCTGCCAAACCCAATACAATCCTCGAATGTCCCTTGAATTCCGCCCCGCCTGGCTCGATGCCGACCTCGAGCGCTACCGCGACACGGTCGAGCGCTTCGTCGAGCACGAGATGCTTCCGCAGGACGCGGCCGCGCGCGTGCAGGGCCATGTCGGCCATGAACTGTGGCGCCGGGCCGGGGCGCTGGGGTTGTTGTGCAGCGACGTGCCCGAGCGATACGGCGGCGGAGGCGGCGACTTCCGCCACGAGGCCGTGTTCTACGAGGCGATGGCGCGGCGTGGACTGAGCGGCATGAGCGCCTCGGTGCACAGCATCGTCGCCCATTACCTGCTCAACCACGGCACGCCGGCGCAGCGCGAGCGCTATCTGCCCGCGATGGCGCGCGGGGAGCTGGTGGGGGCCATCGCCATGACCGAACCCGACGCGGGATCGGATCTGCAGGCCATCCGCACCCGCGCCGAGCGGCGCGGCGAGCGCTACCGGATCAACGGCTCCAAGACCTTCATCAGCAACGGCTATCTTGCGGGGCTGGTGCTGGTGGTCGCGAAGACCGATCCGTCGCAGCGCGCACGCGGGATCTCGATCGTCATCGTCGAGACGCGCGAGGCAGCAGGCTTCCGTGTCGGCCGCGTGCTGGACAAGATCGGCATGAAGGCGCAGGACACCGCCGAGCTGTTCTTCGACGATGTCGAGGTGCCGGTGGACAATCTCCTGGGCGGCGAGCCCGGTCAGGGCTTCGTCCAGCTGATGAGCGACCTTCCCTACGAACGCCTGATGATCGGCGTGATCGCGGTGGCCTCGATGGAAGGCGCGTATCGCGCGACGCTCGAACACGTGCGCCAGCGCCGGGCGTTCGGGCAGGCGGTCGCGGAGTTCCAGAACACCCGGTTCAAGCTGGCCGAGATCGCCACGGCGATCTCGGTGGCGCGGACCTACGTCGACCGTTGCGTGGCGGACTATCTGGCGGGACGGTTGGATGCCGTGTCGGCGTCGATGTGCAAGCTGTGGACGACGGAGCAGCAGTGCAAGGTGATCGACGAGTGCGTGCAACTGCACGGCGGTTACGGCTACATGAACGAATATCTCGTCGCCCGCCTGTATGCGGACGCGCGGGTGCAACGAATCTATGGTGGCACGAGCGAGATCATGAAGGAGGTGATCGCGCGCGGCTTGTGATGCTCAGGAGAATCTGAATGGCAGAGGCATATATCGTCGAGGCGGTGCGCACAGCCGGCGGGCGGCGCGGGGGAAGGCTGGCGGGCTGGCATCCGGTGGATTTGGCGGCGCACGTGCTCGATGCCCTGGTCGAGCGCAGCGGGGTCGATCCCGCGGCGGTCGACGACGTCATCCTGGGGTGCGTCATGCAGGGCGGGGAGCAGTCGATGAACATTGCGCGCAATGCGGTTCTCGCCTCGCGCCTGCCGCGCACGGTGCCCGGTACGACCATCGACCGCCAGTGCGGCTCCTCCCAGCAGGCGCTGCACTTCGCTGCCCAGGCGGTCATGTCCGGCGTGAACGACGTGGTGATCGCCGGTGGCGTCGAGAGCATGACGCGCGTGCCCATGTTCAGCACCGCGCTTCTCGCGCAGAAGGCCGGCATGGGCTACTACCAGGACTGCAGCCTGCGCAGCCGCTATCCGCAGGACTTCAGCCAGTTCAGCGGCGCGGAGATGCTGGCGCAGCAGCACGGCCTGTCCAAGGATCGGCTCGACGAGTACGCGTTGAGCAGCCATCGCAAGGCTGCAGCCGCGTCGGAGGGTGGCGCCTTCGCGGCGGAGATCGTGCCAGTGCCGGTGCGTGGTGCGCAGGGCGAGCCGACCGGGGAGATGCACACCGTGGACGAGGGCATCCGCTTCGACGCGTCGCTGGAGGGCATTCGCAGTGTCAAGCTGTTGCGCGAAGGCGGTGTCATCACGGCCGCCAACGCCAGCCAACTGTGCGACGGCGCCAGCGCCGTCCTGGTGGCCAGCGACCGTGGCCTGAAGGCGCTCGGATTGACGCCGATGGCGCGCGTGCACCACATGAGCGTGCTGGGCGGCGATCCGGTGGTGATGCTCGATACGCCGCTCGATGCCTCGCGGCGTGCACTGCAGCGTGCCGGCATGCGCATCGGCGAGATCGATCTGTACGAGGTCAACGAGGCCTTCGCTCCGGTCCCGCTGGCGTGGCTGCAGGCGCTCGATGCAGACCCGGCGCGGTTGAACGTCCACGGCGGCGCCATCGCGCTCGGCCACCCTCTCGGCAGCTCCGGGACCAAGCTGATGACCACACTCCTGCACGCCATGCGGCGACAGGGTGCACACTTCGGACTGCAGACCATGTGCGAGGGGGGCGGGATGGCGAACGTCACGATCGTGGAGCGGCTGTAGCCGGGCGTCCGGTGGACGAGGATCCGGGGCGCTATCGCGAGCAGGTCCGGGCCGAGCAGGTGCGCATGCTCTATGCACAGCTGCCCTCGGCGCTCGCGGGTACCGGGATCGTGGGCGTGTTCGTCGTCGTGGTGCTGTGGCGTGCCGTGCCCCCTGCCTGGCTGGTGCCCTGGCTGTCGCTGCTTGCCCTCGCCATCGTCGGACGCATTGCGCTGCGGCGCGCGTATTACCGTGCGGCACCGGGGGCGGAGCATGCGCTGACCTGGGGCCGGCGCTTCGTCGGCGGAGCGCTGATCTCCGGGGTGATATGGGGAGCGGCCGGCATGTTTCCGGTCCGGCAGGGGGCAGCCCTGGAGGAGCTGTTCCTGCTGTTCGTGCTGGCGGGACTCGCGGCGGGCGCGATGTCCACGCTCTCGGCCTATCGCGGCGCCTATGCGGCGTTTCTTCTGCCCGCCATCGCGCCCTTCGGCATGAAGCTGTTGCTGCGCGAGGGCGACATGTACCTCGCCATGGGCGCCATGCTGGTCATTTTCGTGGTGCTGATGTCGCTGATCTCGGCGCGCCATCATCGCTCGGTCCTGGATTCCCTTCGATTCCGCTTCGCTAATCGCGATCTGATCACGGACCTGACCGTTGCCCACGAGCAGCAGCAGGCCATCAACAAGGAACTGGAAGCACAGGCGCACGAGCGCCAGCGCATCGGCGAGGCCCTGCAGCACGCGTACGACGAGCTCGAGCTCAAGGTTCACGAGCGCACCGAACAGCTGGCGCAGGCCAACGAGGTGCTGCAGGGCGAGAAGGAGTTGTTCCGCGTGACCCTGGCGAGCATCGGCGATGCGGTGATCACCACCGACGCCTGGGCGCGCATCACCTATCTCAACGCGGTCGCCGAGCGCATGACCGGCTGGCAGGATGCAGCGGCCCACGGTCGTCCGCTGGCAGAAGTGTTCCGCGCGGTGGACGACGCGACCCAGGCGCCGGTGGAGGACCTGGCGATGCGCTGCCTGTCGAGCAATGCGAACGTGGTGCTGGTCGATCGCTGCGTGATGACGACGCGCGACCAGCGCAAGCGCCACATCGAAATGTCCGTCGCCGCCATCCGCGACGGGAAAAGCGCCACCATCGGCGTGGTACTGGTCCTGCGCGACGTGACGCAGGAGCGCACGCTCACGCAGCAGCTCGCCCACCAGGCGACCCATGACGCGCTCACCGGCCTGGTCAATCGTCTCGAGTTCGAGCGCCGGCTTGCCGCGCTGATTCCCGCGGCCGGAGCACACACACCGCACGCGCTGCTGTACCTCGACCTCGACCAGTTCAAGGTGGTCAACGACACCTGCGGACATGCCGCCGGCGACGACCTGCTGCGCCAGGTGGCGGCCGTGATGCGCACCAAGCTGCGCGCCAAGGACACGCTGGCGCGCCTGGGAGGCGACGAGTTCGGCGTCCTGCTCGAGCATTGCAGTGCGAGCGAGGCGCGGCGCATCGCCAACGCACTGCGCGAGCTGCTTCAGGGATTCCGCTTCGTGTGGGCCGGCAAGTCCTTCACGATCGGGGTGAGTATCGGTCTGGTGCCCATCACTCACCCAGGCGACACCCTGGCAGGCATCTTCAGCGCAGCCGACAGCTCCTGCTACGCGGCCAAGGAGATGGGTCGCAACCGCGTGCACATCTATCACGCGGGCGACAGCGTGCTGGCGCAGCGCGATGGCGAGATGCGCTGGATGCCGCGCATCCAGCATGCGCTCGCGGAGGACCGCTTCCGGCTGTACTGGCAGCGCATTCAGCCAGTGTCCCCCGCCGAGGCCGGCGAGCCGCGCGGCGAGGTGCTGCTACGCATGCTCGACGAGAGCGGGCGGCTGGTGCTGCCAGGCGCCTTCCTGCCGGCCGCCGAACGTTACGGGCTGATGCTGGCGATCGACCGCTGGGTCGTGCAGCACAGCGTGGCGGCCTTGGCGACCCGGCAGGAGGACCAACCCGGTGCGGTGTTCTCGATCAACATCTCCGGCCACTCGCTCGCGTCGAACGAGTTCCTGGACTTCGTCAGCGATGCACTCGATGCGCGCGGCGTGCGCGGGGACAGGATGTGCTTCGAGATCACGGAGACCTCGGCGGCGTCCGAACTCGGTCATGCATTGCGCTTCATCGACTCCCTCAAGGGGCGCGGTTGCCGCTTCGCTCTGGACGACTTCGGTACCGGACTGTCCTCGTTCAGTTACCTGAAGACGCTACCCATCGACTATTTGAAGATCGACGGCGCGTTCGTCGCCGGCCTGATGACCAATGACGTCGACAAGGCGATGGTGGAAGCGGTCCATCACATCGGCAAAATGATGGGCCTGGAGACGATCGCGGAATGCGTGGATCGCGACGCGATCCTGCCGGTGCTGCGCAGAATCGGTGTGGACTACGCCCAGGGCTACGCACTCGGTCATCCACAACCGCTCGTGCTGGCTGCCTGAGACGGGCGCGCGTCAGACGCCCGGGTACTTCTCCCAGATTCGGGTGACCCGTTCGTCGTTCGTGGTGCTCAGGTCGAGCGGCCAGTCGCGGAAGGCATGGAGGTCGAGCGCGACTTCGGAGATCGTCTCGCGCAGTTCCAACGGCTCCAGCCACTGGCCGGGGATGCGTCTCACCCCCAGCATCGCGCCCAGCAGATTGCCGGTGATCGCGCCCGTCGAGTCGGAATCGCCGTCGTGGTTGACCGCGAGCAGGACGCCGTGCCGGAAGTTACGGGCCACGCGAGTACAGTAGATGGAGATCGCCAGGGCTTCCTCGGCGACCCAACCTTCTCCCAGCAGGCGCAGCGCATCGAGGTGGGGCATGCCCGACTCGGATAGCTGCTCTGCACGCTCGAGCGCGTGCAACGTTTCTTCGTGGCCCCGTTCCTGCATCAGGCAGGTCTTGCTCGCGGCAAGCGCGTCCTCCAGCGTGGCGCCATCGACCAGTGCCATGATGAGGACGGCGAGCACGCCGGCAGCGAGGGAACCGGTGGGGTGGCCGTGCGTCAGCGCGGCGAGGTCGCTGGCGAGCCGGAACACCTCCGATGGGGTGGCGCGGTCGCGAAGTGCCCAGCCGAACAGACCGACCGGCGCGACCCGCATGACGCCGCCACAGCCCTTGCTGCCGTTGTCGGCCGGCATGCCCGGGGTGCGTACGGCGCGTAGCGCGGAGAGACAGGTGTTGCCGGGGCCGCGGCGGCTGTGCAGCGCCGATCGCCCGATCAGCCAGCCCGGTTCCACGGTCGGCAGCGAGGCATGCGGCCGTTCGCCCTGCGTGTGCAGCCAGCGCAGATAGGCGAAAGCGGTGACGGTGGGGTAATCCGTCGTCCCCTTCAGGCAGCCGCGCACCCAACCGCGCAGCAGGCCCTCGGCCGTGAACAAGGTCATCTGCGTATCATCGGTGATCCGGCCCAGACCCCCATAGGCCGGTGCATAGCAGCGCAGGCCGCTGCGGCCGAAGCGGGCGAGGATCTCCGGCCGCTTCATGAACTCGACCGGGGCGCCGAGGGCATCGCCGACTGCACCGCCGAGCAGGCAGCCGAGAAATCGACCGCGCACGGTGTCTGTGCGCTGGCGTCGGCCACGCCAGGCGGGTGCGGACTCGGGACGGCGCACGTCCCGCTCGGTCGGGCGATCATCCGTGTCGGGGGGTTCCGAGAACATGTGGTGTACCCCGAGTTCCGTGGCGACCAGTGCCGGGCGGCGCGGCGCAGCGCTGCACTGATCCTTCCACTCGGCGAGTTCCGATCCGTCCCACGAGACGCCCAATCCCTTTTCCCAGAAGGACAGGTAGACCACGCCCTGCGCGTGGGAGTAGTGGTTGCCGTTGGCTGCCGAACAGTCGAGTGCGTACTCCCAATTGTTCTCGCGCATGTTCACGCCGTGCACGGGGTGCGGCGTGCGCGACAGGGCGGTCAGCAAGGCTGCGGCGCGCTCATCCAGCGGACGATACGCCGCGACCCGCAAGCGGCCGTCCTCGCGCGGCTCGATGGCCGCGATCAACGTGCTGCCGCGCTGGAGGGTAACCAGCTTGCCGCCGAGGTCCACGGGCCCGATCTCCAGCCACCACTCGTCGGACGAGGCGCTGACTGTCTCACGGGTGTCGTCCGGGGCGAGAAGCTGCGCGAGGCGGTCCAGTGCCGGTTCCAGAGCGCGCCAGTCCGCCGCCTCCCGTCCTGCGCTCAGTTGCAGGCCGTGCAGCATCGCCGCGAGCGGCAGTTCTCCGTCATGGGCGAGAACCTCCGCCAACAGGTTCACGGGAAGCGGGTAGGCGATGTCGGGCAGGCCGTAGCGGGCGAGGGCATCCGGCTTGAAACGAAGTTCGGAGAGTGGCTGCATCGGAATCGTTGCCGCACGGGTGCGGCACAGGCT
>JAEZCG010000199.1 GCA_023430065.1 Pseudomonadota bacterium
CGCAGCGCGTGCCGCTGCTGATCGCCGGCGAGCGCGCGGAAGTGGAGGCCTGCGCGCCCTACGTGCAATTCCTCGCACGGCTGTCGGACGTGTCCTTTACCGGCGCCGAGCTGCCCGCCGCGGATGCACCGGTGGCCGTGGTCGGGACACATCGCCTCATGCTGAAGATCGAGATCGATCGCGCAGCGGAACGCGAGCGCCTGGGCAAGGAGGTGCAACGGCTCGAGGGCGAGATCGCCAGAGCGCAGGCGAAACTCGGCAACGAAGGCTTCGTCGCGCGGGCGCCGGCCGCCGTCGTGGCGCAGGAGCGGACACGCCTGGCGGGATTCGAGCAGACCCTGGAGCAGGTGCGCGAGCAGCTGGCGCGGTTGGGTTGACGCCGTACGTCGAGGCACGGCGCGAGACCGAAAGACCGCATGCAGGCTGCAGCGTCGTTTCGGACGTGCGAAACGCCCTGCCCTGCGGTGTCATTCCGGGGACTCGGAACATTCTTCCCTCCGGTGTCATTCCGAGCGTAGCGTGAGCGTAGCGAGGAATCCTCGCCGTGGATGCATCAGAGCGAGGATCCCTCGGCATTGCCTCGGGATGACACCGAGATATGTACTGCGACCGCGGTTTCTTCGTGTCTTCGTGCCTTCGTGGTGAACGCCTTCAAGCACGCGCTCCGCGCCCTTCGGCACCGCAACTTCCGGCTGTTCTTCGCCGGCCAGGGCATCTCGATGATCGGCACCTGGGTGCAGCAGATCGCCCAGGCCTGGCTGGTCTATCGGCTGACCGGGTCGCCCTTCCTGCTCGGCCTCACCAGCTTCGCCGGGCAGATTCCGATCCTGTTCCTGGCGCCGATCGGCGGACTGCTCAGCGATCGCATCGATCGGCGCCGGCTGCTGCTGGTGACGCAGAGCGTGCTCATGTGCCAGGCGCTGGCGCTGGCCGCCCTCACGCTTAGCGGCAGCGTGCAGGTGTGGCAGGTCATCGCGCTCGCCAGCGTGTACGGCGTGGCCATGGGCTTCGACACGCCGGTGCGCCAGTCGCTGCTGGTCGGGCTGGTGGGCGACAAGCAGGACCTGCCGAGCGCGATCGCGCTCAATTCGATGCTGATGAACACCAGCCGGATGATCGGTCCGTCCATCGCCGGCATCCTCCTGGCGCTCACCAGTGAAGGCTGGTGCTTCCTGATCAACGCCGCCAGCTACGTTGCGGTCCTGATCGCGGTGTCGCAGTTGCGCCTCGCCGCCCGAGCCGGCACGCGTCCCCACTCGGCGCTCGCCGGTCTGCGCGAGGGGCTGCGCTACGTACGCCGTAGCCGGCCCATCCGCACGCTGTTGCCGCTACTCGCCCTGATGAGCTTCATGGCCTCACCGTATGTCTCGGTGATGCCGGTGATGGTGCGCGACGTACTGGGTGGCGGCCCGCACACGCTCGGCTTCCTGGTCGGTGCGGCCGGACTCGGCGCCCTGCTCGGCACGAGCTGGCTGGCCACCCGCGCCAGCGCGACGGCGCTGCCGCGCACGATCGCGTGGTCGGCCGGCACCGCTGGCGTGGCGCTCGCCTCGTTCTCGCAATCCAAGTCCGTGTGGCTGTCGCTGCCGCTCATGCTCGCGGTGGGGTTCGGCATCATCGTCACCGCGGCCTCGATCAACACCATCATGCAGACGGTGGTCGACGACGACAAGCGGGGCCGGGTGATGAGCTTCTACACCATGGCCTTTCTCGGCGTGTCGCCGCTGGGCGCCCTGTGGGCGGGCGCGTTGGCCAGCCGGCTCGGTGCACCGGCGACGCTGCTGATCGGCGGCTGCGCGTGCGTCGTCGGCGCCCTGGTGTATGCGCGGCGCCGGCTCGTGCTGTAGCGGGAGTGCGCGATACCCAAAACAAAACGGGCACCCGAAGGTGCCCGTTTCGTTCGAACCGACGCGGCCTGGCGACCGCGAACGATTAGAAGGTGTGCTTGATGCCGACGCCCAGACCGTAGGCGCGGGTGCCTTGCAGGAACATGTTGTCGTTCCCGATGCCGGCCGTGCCGTAGGTGCCGTTGTCGTCGTTGTCCAGCCAGCTACCCACGACGTACAGCTGGGTCTGCTTGGACATCGTGTGGTAGTAGCCGATACCGATCATCTGTGCTCCGGTATCGTCGCAGCCGGCGGAGGTGACGACCTCGTCGCAGTCGGCTTCCAGGGCCATGATGTACTGCGCGCCGAGATAGCCGCTGGCGAGGTTCCACTTCAGGCCGATGTACCAGGCATCCCGGTCCCACTGCTCGTAACCGTTGGTCACGCCGTCGAGTTCGTACTCGATCATTTCGTAGCCGGCGAAGAGCTTGATGTCACCCAGGGTGTAGGCCGCGCCGAAGTGAATGCCCGTGTCCGTGCTGCCATCCGCGCCGGCGCCACCGAGGCCGGCCGCGCTCAGACCGAACTGGTCCTTGCGATAGGCGATCGCGGCCCAGACTTCCACCGGCAGGGCGGTGCCCGCGTACTTGCCGCCCAACTGGAACATCATCGGGTTGCGATCGACGTCCATCGTGCCGCTGCCCGACGCGTGATCGTTCTCGGCATTGAAGTCCATCTGCCAGACCACGCCGAAGGTGAAGCCGTTGAAGTTGGGGGAGTCGTACCACAGCGACTGGCCGTCACGACGGTAGAAGCTGTAGCCGCTCTCGGACGGA
This sequence comes from Pseudomonadota bacterium, assembly GCA_023430065.1. Lineage (GTDB taxonomy): Bacteria > Pseudomonadota > Gammaproteobacteria > Burkholderiales > SHXO01 > SHXO01. The sequence goes on from JAEZCG010000199.1 coordinate 2,663, forward strand.
CCGTACAGGCCGAACACCTGGCCGCCCGGCGTGCCGAGGATCTGCAGGTTACCGCCCAGGCCGGCCGCGCCGTCGATCGGATCGATCGTGTACAGGTAGCGCTCATAGATCTGTTCGTTGGTGCCGTACCAGATGCCGCCCCAGCTGTCGCTCACCAGGCCGATGTGGCTGTTACGATTGCCGAGTGAGGCGCTGGTGTCATTGCCGGGCGCCAGCTGGATCTGCAGGGCGAAGTCGAGCTTCAGGCCGCCGCCGAGATCCTCCAGCGAGCTGATGGTGACGTTCGAGTAGTTGTTGGAGATGCCGAAGTGTCCGACGGAGTCGGCACCATCAATTTCCCCACCATCGACGTTGCTGTACTCGATACCCATGTTGATTGCGCCGCTGATGGTGACATCAGCGTAGGCTGCAGGCGCCGCGAAGGCGGCACCGACGGCCATGGCCAGCAGAGTCTTCTTCATACCATCTCCATTCATTGAATCTGATCAGATTCTTTTAGTAAGGATGCCGGCCGTGACCGATCCGACTCCCCGCTTGGTACTTCTCCCTTTACTACGGGCGCGCCGATTGTGCCAAAGCGCAACAGCCGCTCGCAAGGTTTCGGCAAGCATCCGGGGACATTTAGGCGGAATGTGTTGCGTGAATGCAACAAGCGGCTAAATGCTTGTTGCGATGCGAGAAAGCCCATCAGGGAATGGAGCGGTTCGGCCCGTCCGTTGCGGGAATGCGACCGCGCCGCGCCAGCGGCGGAACAGTCCCGGCGAATTTCCGTTTAACACAGTCGAATCAGCGCGTTGCGCTTAGTCGAACAGCCGTGCCAGCTCGGCTCCGGGATCGGCGGCCCGCATGAATGCCTCGCCCACGAGGAAGGCATGGACGCCGCGGCGTCGCATCAGCGCAACGTCATCCGGCGTCAGGATGCCGGACTCGGTCACCACCAGGCGATCGCCGGGAATGCGGCCGAGCAGGTCGAGGGTGGTGACGAGGCGCGTCTCGAAGGTGCGCAGATTGCGATTGTTGATGCCCAGCAGCGGCGTGGACAGTTCCAGCGCGCATTCCAGTTCCGCGGCATCGTGCACCTCGACCAGCACCGCCATGCCGAGCTCGTGCGCGAGGCACTCCAGTTCGCGCATCTGTGCGATCTCCAGCGCAGCGACGATGAGCAGGATGCAGTCCGCCTCCATCGCGCGCGCTTCGACGACCTGATAGGGGTCGATCAGGAAGTCCTTGCGCAGGACCGGCAGTCCACTCGCGGCACGTGCGGCGCGCAGGTAGGCCGGATCGCCCTGAAAGAACTGGCGGTCGGTCAGCACCGACAGGCAGGCGGCGCCGTGCCGTGCGTAGCTCTGTGCAATCTCGGCCGGACGGAAATCGGGCCGCAACACGCCCTTGCTCGGACTGGCCTTCTTGATCTCCGCGATGACCGCGGCCTGCCCGGCTGCGATCTTCCCGCGCAGCGCCGCGGTGAAATCGCGCGCCGCCGGCAGCGCGGCGCACTCGGCACGCAGCGATTCGAGCGGACGCGCGCGCTGCGCCGCCTCGACCTCCTCGCGCTTCACGGCGAGGATGCGATCCAGGATGTCGGCCATGGTCAGCCCCGCATGGCCGAGGTGAAGGCCACCAGTTCGTCCAGCTTGCGTGTCGCGGCGCCGCTGTCGAGTATCCCGTTCGCGCGCGACACGCCCGCCTCCAGCGATTCCGCCAGGCCCGCCACGTAGATCGCGGCGCCGGCGTTGAGCGCGACGATGTCGCGCGCCGCCCCGGTCGCACCGCCGAACACCGCGCGCAGCAGTGCGGCGGACTCGGCACTGCCGCCGACCTGGATCTCGCGCAGTTCCCGTCCCTGAATGCCGAACTGGCGCGGATGCACGACGTACTCGCGCACCTCGCCGTCCTTGAGTTCGGCGATCATGGTCTCGCCCGAGACGGAGAGTTCGTCCAATCCTTCCAGCCCATAGACCACCATCACGTGCCGGCTGCCCAGGCGCTGCAGCACGCGCGCCTGGATGCCGACCAGGTCCGGGTGGAACACGCCCATCAGCTGATTGCGCGCACCTGCGGGATTGGTGAGCGGCCCGAGGATGTTGAACAGGGTGCGCACGCCCAGCTCCTTGCGCACCGGTGCCGCGTGCTTCATCGCGGGATGATGGGCCGGTGCGAACATGAAGCCCACGCCCAGTTCCGACACACAACGCGCCACCTGTGCAGGCGTGAGCGCGATGTTCACGCCCAGCGCCTCGAGCACGTCGGCGCTGCCCGACTTGCTCGACACCGAGCGGTTGCCGTGCTTCGCCACCTTCGCGCCCGCGGACGCGGCCACGATGGCGGCCGCGGTGGACACGTTGAACGTGTGTGCGCTGTCTCCACCGGTGCCGCAGGTGTCGAGCAGGTGGGGATGGTCGGGCACCTCGACGCGCGTGGCGAACTCGCGCATCACCTGCGCGGCGGCCGCGATCTCGCCGATGGTTTCCTTCTTCACGCGCAGGCCGACGATGATCGCCGCGATCAGGGTCGGGCTGACTTCCCCGCCCATGATCTGTCGCATCAGCGACACCATTTCCTCGTGGAAGATCTCGCGGTGCTCGATCACGCGCACCAGCGCGTCTTGCGGTGTCATGCTCGTTCTCGTTCGGCGCGGCGTCAGTGCCGGGACTGGCTGAGGAAGTTGCGCAGCAGTTCGTGGCCCTGCTCGCTGAGGATGGACTCGGGATGGAACTGCACGCCCTCGACGGGAAGCGACCGGTGCCGCACCCCCATGATCTCGCCGTCGTCGGTCCAGGCAGTGATCTCCAGCTCCGCGGGCAGGCTGTCGCGCTCGATCACCAGGGAGTGGTAGCGCGTGGCGACCAGCGGCTCCTTCAGGCCGCGGAACACGCCGCTGTCGGTGTGGTGGATTTCGGAGGTCTTGCCGTGCATGAGCTGCTTCGCGTGGACGATGCGCCCACCGAAGGCCTGGCCGATGCTCTGGTGGCCCAGGCACACGCCCAGGATCGGGAAGCGCCCGGCGAAGCGCTGGATCAGCGCGACGGAGACGCCCGCCTCGTTGGGGGTACACGGCCCCGGAGAGATCACGATGTGATCCGGCGCCATGCGCTCGACCTCGTCGAGCGTGATCTCGTCGTTGCGGTGGACCGCGACCTCCTCGCCCAACTCACCCAGGTACTGGACCAGGTTGTAGGTGAAGGAGTCGTAGTTGTCGATCATCAGGACCATAAGCGTGCGCGCCTCGCGCCGGGTGACTGCAGTGAGCACACGATTTTCGCACAGCTGGATCCATGGGAGGCATCCCTCCTTTGCCGCGTCCACGGCGAGGATGCCTCGCTTCGCTCGGCATGACACCGTAGGAGCGCCGCCAGGACGCATCCCGACGACGTTTGCCTCAGGCAAGGCCCCGCCCAACGGTGTCATCCCGAGGCGCTGCCGAAACTCCGATGTCATCCGAGGCGCTCCTGAAAAAGCGGCGTCATCCCAAAGAGTTGCCGACCAGCGGTGTCATCCCGAGGCGAAGCCGAGGGATCCTCGCTTTGATGGATCCGTGAGCAGGCCACTCGCTTCGCCGCGTGCACGGCGAGGATGCCTCGTGTTGCTCACCCGCTGCTTGCAGTGACACCCCGGGTGTCACGGCGGCGCCCGTCGATGACGGGGCGGCGCCGGCGATCGCTACTGGGGCAGGTTGTCGGCCCAGGTCTGGGCCGCTTCGTAGCTCTGCTCGGCCAGCAGAGGCGGGAT
>JAEZCG010000223.1 GCA_023430065.1 Pseudomonadota bacterium
CAGCTCCTGGGCCTCGATCGCGGCGCCGTCGCGCTCACCAAGATCGATGTGGTGACGCCCGAGCGCGTCGTGGAAGCACAGGCTGAGATCCGCGCGCTGCTCTCCCGCAGCGCGCTGCGGGACGCACGCGTCTTCTCGATCTGCAACTTGACCGGCGAAGGCGTCCCGGCATTGCGCGCGCACCTGGAATCCGAATGTGCGCGGCCGGCTCCATGTCGAACGGGCGCCCGATTCCGGCTCGCCATCGATCGCCGCTTCAGCCTGGCTGGCGCCGGCACAGTGGTGACCGGAACCGTGTTCTCCGGAGCGGTCACCACCGGCGATAGCCTGAAACTTTCGCCGTCGGGCATCGGCGTGCGAGTGCGCTCAATCCACGCGCAGAACCAACTTGCCACACAAGGGTCGGCCGGCCAGCGCTGTGCGCTGAGCCTGGTGGGCGATGGCCTGGAGATCGGCAAAGTGCAGCGTGGAGACTGGGTTCTCGACCCCGCACTGCATGCACCGACCCAGCGCTTCGACGCGACGCTCACACTGCTCGCCAGCGAAGCACGTGCCCTGCGTCATTGGATGCCGGTGCACTTGCACATCGCGGCGGCGGAAGTGATGGCTCGCGTGGCACTGCTGGAGTCTGCAGACCTACACCCGGGCGAGGCGGCTCTCGCACAACTCGTGCTGGACAGCCCGATCGGTACGCTGCATGGCGATCGCTTTGTCATTCGCGATCAGTCCGCCACTCGCACGCTTGGAGGCGGCGTCGTGCTCGATCCGTTTCCGCCCGCACGCGGGCGCCGGACGCCGGAACGGCTGACGCTTCTGCGAGGCTGGATCGAAACCGGAGCGGAACAGGCACTGCGGAGCGCACTCCAAATGAGCGTATGGGGCCTCGCGCTGTCGGATTTCGCTCGAACCTGGAATCTGCTTCCGGCACAAGCGGATGAGCTGGCCCGGGCAGCGGGGGCGCGGCTGGTCGGCTCGGAAGGGCAAAGGCTCGCGTTCGCCGCCGAAGGCTGGCGCACACTGCTCGGCAGGGCCACGGACGCAATCGCTGCGGAGCACGCGCAGGCGCCGGACATGATTGGCATCGGACGCGAGCGCCTACGCAACCTGGCCATGCCAGCGCTCCCCCAACCTGCGTTCGAGGAGTTGATCGATGAACTGGTCGCTGCGGGAAGCATCCAGGCGAGCGGTCCGTGGCTGCATGCGCCCGGACATCGCGCCGAGTTCACCGGGGAGGAGCGCAGCTTGTGGAACAGGGTCGAGCCTTTGCTATGCGCCGCGCCGTTTCATCCGCCCCGGGTTCGCGACATCGCCTCCACCCTGGCTCTTGAGGAAGAGCGCGTGCGGCGCCTCCTGCAGCACGCTGCCCGCATCGGCGAGGTCTATCCGGTAGCGCACGACCACTACTTCACCCGGCACGCGGTGGCCGATCTGGCCGACATTGTTCGCCAGCTGGCGTCCGTGCAGGGGTCAGCGACAGCCGCCGCCTTCCGTGACCGTATCGGCAGCGGCCGCAAGCTCGCGATTCAAATCCTGGAGTTCTTCGATCGGATCGGATTCACCCGTCGCGTCGACGACGGCCATCGACTGCGACAGCCCAACTTGTTCGCTTCACCTGGCATTGCGGCGGTGTGAATCGAGCAAACGCTTGGCTCAGCGCAAGAATGGCGGAAGAAAGTGGGAGTCGAACCCACCAAGAACCGGTTGCCGATCCTTCCCGGGTTTGAAGCCCGGCCGCCCCACCGGGGAACGCTTTTCTTCCCTTGTTCCAGCGAATTATGTACTCGATTACCAATGACACTCAGCCCTTGAACCTCATTGGTAATCGAGTTACTGGTGCTTTCGGTTTATCCAGGCCGTTGCACGCGGAGAGGCAAACGCCGCGCCTTCCCGACTGCCTGTCAAACGGTGTCATCCCGAGCGCGAGCGAGGGATCCTCAGTGTGCAGCGTCCACTGCGAGGATTCCTCCCTCCGGTCGGAATGACACCGCGGTGGTGCAGCATCCACATCGAGGATTCCCTTCAGTCGGAATGACACCGAGTTGTAGTTGGCATCCGGTGCGTCATGCCTACGTCCCACCGGTGTCATCCCGAGCGCCAGCGAGGGATCCTCGCCTTGCAGTCTCCACTGCGAGGATCCCTCACCTGCGGTTCTTGGATGACACCGTAGGCGGTTCCAGGCGGGTCGAATGACACTCTAAGTAGGTCGGAATGACATCGTGGCGCCGCGCGCCTACTCCCTCTTCCGCACCCGAAACATCCACGCCAGCGGCAGCGCCGCCACTGCGGCCCACATCGACAACGAGAACGCGTTCAGGTATCCGCCGATCGCCGCCTGGCGTTCGATTTCGTCCTTGAGCTTGGTCAGGCTCTTCGCCTCGTCGGAGGCCAGGTTCTCGGCCAGTCCGGAATAGCCTGTTGCGATGTCCAGCGACGAGATCGCCGCGGTCAGGCCGGCGTAGTTCTCCGCGGTCGAGCGCACCAGCACGAGGATGCTCAGCGAGATGAACAGGCTGCTCCCGAAGTTGCGCAGCTGGTTGAACACGGCCGAACCTTGCACCACCAGCGGCGCGGGCAGGGTGGAGAAGGCGAGCACGGTCATCGGCGTGTAGGCCAGCCCGAACCCGAAGCCCTGCACGAAGTTGGTCCAGTAGATGTCGAAGTCCGACACGTTGATGTTGAACAGCGTCATGTGCCACACCGCCCACACCTGCAGCAGCAGACCGACCGCGAGCGCCAGACGCGCGTTGAAGCGCGTGGCCTGCACCACCACGGCGAAGCTGATGAAGTTGCCCAGTCCGCGCGCCGACATCAGGTAGCCGATGGCGGAGTCCGGATAGTGTCGCAAGTCCTGCAGCAGGGGCGGGAACAGCACGAGCAGCGTGTAGCTCAGCGCACCCATCACGAACACCACCAGCAGGCCGACGCAGAAGTTCCAGTCGCGGAACAGGTTGCGGTCGAGAAAGGGCTGGCGCGCCCACAGGGTATTGGCGATGAACACCAGCGCCGCGCCGACCGCCAGGATCAGCTCGATCGTGATCTCCATCGAATCGAACCAGTCGAGCCGGTGGCCGCGGTCCATCATCAGCTGCGCGCTGCCCATGCTCAGGCCCAGCGCGACGAAGCCGGCCACGCCCAGGCGTCCGGCGGTGCCGCGCTCCTGATCGCCGAGCGCGTAGCTCGCCAGCAGCGTGCACAGCGCACCGACCGGCACCATGCACAGGAAGGCCCAGCGCCAGTTCAGCGACTCGGCCATCACGCCGCCCAGGATCGGCCCGAGCGTCGGTCCCATCACCGCGCCCGTGCCCCACAGCATCAGCACCAGCGGATGCATGTGGCGCGGGAAGGTCGCCAGCAGCATGCCCTGGCCCATCGGCATCAGCGGTGCACTGAACAGTCCCTGCGCGACGCGCGCGAGCAGCAGCATCTCGAACGAATCGGCCAGTCCGCACGCGCCCGAGGCGAGCGTGAAGCCCGCCAGCGAAGTGACCATGAAGCGCCGCCAGCCGAGCTTGGCCGCCAGCCAGCCGGTGATCGGGGTGGCCACCGCCGCCGCCGCCAGGAACAGCGTGACGATCCACGCGCCTTCCTCGTGCGTGAGAGACAGCGCGCCGCGGATCTGCGGCACCACCACGTTGGTCGAGGTGATGGCGATCCCGAAGGCGAGCGTCGAGATCTGTACGAGCAGCAGGATCCACCAGCGCTTCGGGTTGAGCGTGGCGGCGGGCTGGTCCGCCGGACTGCCGAGATCGCGCAGTTCGACGGTCTTGGTGCTAGACATTGCGGAGAGTCATCGCCACAGTGGGCGGCATGCTGAGGTTGAGGCCGAAGGTGGCGGTGGACGCCACGGAGGCGGGGTAAACCGGTTCAGTAGCGCGGTAGTGTACTTGAGCCGGCACCCACCGGTGTCATTCCGACCGAAGGGAGGAATCCTCGCAGTGGACGCTGCACAGCGAGGATCCCTCGCTATGCTCGGGATGACACCGTTCAGCGGCTCGCGGGACGGCACCGTCGAGGCTGCGTCCGGGACGACACCGTCGAGGCTGCGTCCGGGACCACACCGTCGAGGCCGAGCCGGGACCACACCGTCGAGGCAGCACCCGGGACCCCACCACCCACCGGTGTCATTCCGACCGAAGGGAGGAATCCTCGCAGTGGACGCTGCCTTCGCTCGCGGCTGATAGACTCGACGGCCTCACTATTTCCTGACGGTCGACCCATGGCCCTAGCGTTCAAAGGCGTCTTCCCCGCACCGCCCACTCCCATCGCCGACGAGGGCCGCGTGCACGAGCAGGCGCTGCGCGCGCTCCTCGACGACAACATCCGCCACGGCTGCGGCGGCTTCTGGATGGCGGGCACGACCGGCGAGGGGCCGATCCTCACCGACCAGCAGCGCGACGCGGTCGCGCGCATCTCGGCCGAGACCTGCAGGGACCGCGCACTGGTGATCATGCACGTGGGCGCGATGAGCCAGGCGAGTGCCGTCGCAGCGGCGAAGACGGCTCGCCGCGTCGGCTGTGACGCCGTATGTTGTCTGCCGCCGATCTTTTTTCGCGCGACGCAGCGTTCGATCGTCGACTACTACAAGGCAGTGGCGGAGGCCGCTGGCGACCTCCCGTTCTTCGTCTACAACCTGCCGCAGCTCACGCAGATCGAGTTCTTCGCCCCTCTGATGGAGAAGTTCCAGCGCGCGATTCCCACGCTGAAGGGACTGAAGCACTCCGCCTACGACATCACCCAGATCAAGGTGTTCGCAGACATGGGGTTGACGGTGTTCTCTGGAAACGGCGCCTATCCGCTGCCCGCGCTTACCATGGGTGCGGTTGGCACCATCGACGCACCACTGTCGCTCGCGCCCTGGCATTACGCGAAGCTGCACGAGGCCTACGAGGCCGGTGATCTGGCCACCGCGCAGGCGCTGCAGGCACAGGTGCGCAAGTACGTCGATCTGGTGTGGATGTTCAACGCGCCGGCGGACGTGAGCAAGACCGTGCTCTCTGCCCGCCTGGGCATCGACTGCGGGC
>JAEZCG010000240.1 GCA_023430065.1 Pseudomonadota bacterium
TTGGCGGGCCTGCACAAGCAGGCGCGGCAGGTGCGGCGCGATGTCTGGCGTGCGCTGCGCGCGGGCGGCAGCGGGCACGCTGGCGGATCGAGTTCCGCGGCGGACATTCTCACCGCGCTGTACTTCCATCGGATGCGCATCCGCGCGCAGGAGCCGGAGTGGTCCGATCGCGACCGCTTCGTGCTGTCGAAGGGCCACGCCAATGCAGCCCTCGGCGCCGTCCTGGCGAAGGCCGGTTTCATCGACGACGCGGTCCTGGATCGCTTTTATCATTTCGAGTCGCCGTTCGGCATGCATCCGGACATCAAGGTGCCTGGCGTGGAGATGTGCACCGGCGCGCTCGGCCACGGCCTCGCCATCGCGATCGGCATGGCACTGGGCGCACGCATGCAGGGCAAGAGCTTCCACACCTTCGTCATGCTGGGCGACGGCGAACTGCACGAAGGCTCCAACTGGGAGGCTGCGATGGCCGGCGCGCACTATCGGCTGTCGAACCTGACCGCGATCGTCGACCACAACAAGATCGCGCAGAGCGGACGGGTGACCGAACTGATCGACATCGATCCCCTGGGCGACAAGTGGCGCGCCTTCGGCTGGGAGGTGCGTGAGCTCGATGGCCACGACATGGCATCCATCGTCGACACACTCGATGCCCTGCCGCTGAGCACCGAGAAGCCCACCGCCCTGATCGCCCACACGATCAAGGGCAAAGGCGTGAGCTGGGCCGAGGACACCTACCTCTGGCACAGCAACAACGTCAACGACGACGTGTACGAGCGTGCGCTCGGGGAGCTGGGCGAATGAACGCACCCGACTGGCGCGCCCGCGCCGCGAATCAGACCCGTCTCGCCTTCGGCCAGGCCTTGCTGGAACTCGGTGCGCGCGACAGCGCGACCGTGGTCATTTCCGCAGACACCCAGGATCTGCTCGGCATCCGACCCTATATCGAGAAGTTTCGCGAACGCTTCGTCGAGGTCGGCATCGCCGAGCAGAACGCAATCGGCATCGCGGCCGGCCTGGCGACCACGGGCATGCATCCTTTCGTCTGCGCCTACGCGCCGTTCATCACCGCGCGCAGCATGGAGCAGGTGCGTAACGACCTCGCCTATGCACATCAGCGGGTGGTCATCGGCGCGGCGGCAAGCGGCATCTCGCTCGGCGTCGCGGGCGGCACCCACCACGCGCTCGAGGACATCGCGCTGATGCGCAGCTTTCCGAACATGACGGTCATCGTCCCCGCCGACATCGAGGAAGCATACGCGGCGACGCTCGCGACACGCGACATCGACGGCCCGGTCTACCTGCGCCTGGGCGGGCGCGTGGAGGAACCGCCGGTGAGCGATCCCGCGCAGCCGTTTCGCCTGGGCAAGGCCGCGACGCTGCGCGAAGGCAACGACGTCGCGATCGTCGCCTGCGGCGCACTGGTCGAGATGGCGTTGCGCGCCTCGGATGCACTGCGCAAGGAGGGCGTGCACGCGCGTGTGATCAACATGCACACGATCAAGCCCTTCGACCGTGACGTCGTGTTGAAGGCCGCAGCGGAGACCAGACGTATCGTCACCGCCGAGGAGCATCACCTCACCGGGGGTCTGGGTGGCGCGGTGGCGGAATTGCTGGCGCTGGAGCAACCCACACGCATGCGCATGATCGGCATGCCCGACGCGTTCGCCTGCATCGGACCGACCAACCAGGTGCGCGCGAAGTACGGCATGAGCGCGGAGGCGATCGCGAGCGCGTGCCGCGAACTGCTGTGAGCACTACTGGAGCAGGCAGCCGGTCTCCGCGCTGACACGCGCGTAGGCGTTGTCCGCGTTGCCGCGCACCGCGTCCTGGACGTAGACGGTCACGTCGGTCGGCGCGGGCGGGAAGATCATCGACCTGACCGTCCAGTCCGTCTTCTCCGGCCCGCCGGCCGGGCGCACGCACGACTTCCACGCGCCGCACGTCGTGTTGGCGCGTGCGATCTCCTTGCCGTCCCGAACGAGCATGACGCGCACGGCCGCGCCCTCCGGTCCCTCGGCTTTGCCGTACAGCGTGATGCGATAACCGGTCGCACTCTGCATGCGCTCGCACAACACGCGGATTACGCTCGCCCGACCCTTGCCCGCATTCGGATTGCCCGCAACGGGAGTCGATGCGTCGTCCGATCCAGGCGCCTTCTCCGATTCTGCAGGCGACCGCGCCGAGGACACCGGCGAAGCGGGGCCCTCGGCCAGCTTCAGCCCCCAGCCCTCGAGTACCAGACGCACGAGGGTGACGGGCACCGCTCGCCCGAATCCGCCACCCCCGCCTACCGTGGTGACCACGCCGATGACGCTCCCCTCTCGCAGCACGGGCCCACCCGAATTGCCTTCGCCGATGCTGCCGTCGAGCGTGATCTCGCGGCCCTCGTGCGCCACCACGTTCGCACGCAGTACTGCCCATGCACCGCCGCCTTGTGGAAAACCGATCACCGTGACCGGCTCGCCGCCGCCGACGCGCTCCGACGCCGCCAGCGGCAGTGCCTGCAGATCCGATGGCAAGTTGGCGCGGCCGCGCACCACGAGCAGCGCAAGCCCGCGCGGATCGCCGCCTTCGATGCGCAGCACTTCCGCCGGAACGGTGCTGTTGCGGCGGCTGAAGAACTCGACCCGCGGTGTGCTGTCGCCCTCCACCACGTGCGAGGCCGTCAGGATGAACGCAGCCTCGTTCTCCAGGCGCACGATGAAGCCCGTGCCCGCGCGGCGCAGGCCGTCGAGTTGCGAGGTGATCTTGACCACGCCGGCCTTCTGCGCGTCCAGGGATTGCGCGCGGGCCGGGATGATGAGCACGAGCAGGCAAACGAGCAGCCAGCGGAAGCTCATCTTGGTATGCGACTGCATCACGATCCCGCTCCCCGTTGATGGAGACGCGATGACTGTACACGCAGCGCTGGGAACCTGCCACCGGTGTCATGCCGAGGTCGAACCATCTTCGGTGTCATCCCGAGGCAGGCTCGAACCCCCACGGTGTCACCCCCAGGCAAGGGATGCTCGCGGTGCTGCGTCCACGCCGAGGATTTCTCGCTGCGCTCGAAATGACACCGAGCGACGTCATGCCGCACGCTATCGAAGTCATCCCGCACGTATTGGTGTCATCCCGCACGCTATCGGTGTCATCCGGAGGCGAAGCCGAGAGATCCTCGGTGTGCTGCGTCCACGGCGAGGATTCCTCACTGCGTTCGGAATGACACCGTTGGTGGGCAAGGCTCGCCCCGCGTCCCCGATTGACACCGTTGGTGGGCGGG
>JAEZCG010000262.1 GCA_023430065.1 Pseudomonadota bacterium
GCCGTCGACCATGACGATGAAGCTTGCCTCCTCCCCCTCGAGGTACTCTTCGATGACCACCCGCGCGCCGGCCTGGCCCATGCGATTGCCCACCAGCATGTGATCGACTGCAGCGTGCGCCTCGCTCTGCGTGGTCGCGACGACGACGCCCTTGCCGGCGGCCAGCCCGTCCGCCTTGACCACGATCGGCGCGCCGCGCTCGCCGATGTACGCATGGGCTGCCGCAGGGTCGGTAAAGGTGCGGTAGGCGGCCGTGGGAATGCCGTGCTCGACCATGAAGGCCTTGGCGAAATCCTTCGAGCTCTCGAGCTGCGCCGCGGCGCGCGTGGGGCCGAAGATGCGCAGGTCGGCCGCGCGGAATGCATCGACGATACCCTCCGCCAGCGGCGCCTCTGGACCGACGACCGTCAGTTGCACGTCCTCGCGCTTGGCGAATGCGATCAGCGTCGCGATCTGCGTGATGGGCACGTTCTGCACCCCTTTCTCGCGCGCCGTGCCGGCGTTTCCGGGTGCCACGAAGACACGTCCGACCCGAGGCGACTGCGCCAGCCGCCAGGCGAGTGCGTGCTCGCGTCCCCCGCTGCCGATGACCAGTAGATTCATCCGTGCAGGATTGCCGAAAGGAGTTCGATCGCAGAAGCGCTCAATGGCGGAAATGGCGCGTGCCGGTGAAGACCATGGCGATGCCGTGCTCGTCCGCAGCCGCGATCACCTCGTCGTCGCGCACGCTCCCGCCCGGCTGGATCACCGCACGCGCGCCGGCATTCACCACGACGTCGAGTCCGTCCCGGAACGGAAAAAAAGCGTCGGAGGCCACCACCGACCCGAGCAGGGTGAGGCCGGCATTCTGCGCCTTGATGGAGGCGATGCGGGCCGAGTCGATCCGGCTCATCTGTCCGGCGCCCACGCCGACCGTGGCACCGCCGCTGCAGAACACGATGGCATTCGACTTGACGAACTTCGCCACGCGCCACGCGAACAGCAGATCCTGCATCTGCTGCAGACCCGGGTGCGCCCGCGTGACCACGCGCAGCGCATCCGGCTGGACGTTGAAGGTATCGGGCGTCTGTACCAGCATGCCGCCACCGATGCGCTTGATGTCGAACGCATGACTGCCGGGTTCGACGGCTACCTCGAGGATGCGCACGTTCTGCTTGGCAGCGAGGATAGCGCGCGCGGGCCCGGCGATGCGCGGTGCGATCAGCACCTCGAGAAACTGTTGCGTGACCGCTGTGGCCGTCTCCTCGTCGACTTCGCAATTGAACGCGATGATGCCGCCGAAGGCCGAGGTGGGGTCGGTGGCAAAGGCCTTGCGGTACGCCTCGGCGGGCGAGTGGCCGATGGCCGCGCCGCAGGGGTTGGCGTGCTTGACGATGACGCAGGCCGGCACGTCGAGGGTCTTGACGCACTCCCAGGCCGCATCGGCGTCGGCCAGGTTGTTGAACGACAATTCCTTGCCCTGCAGCTGCGCGTAGCCCGCCAGCGCGCCGGGCGTCGCCTTCAGGTCCCGGTAGAACGCGGCCTGCTGATGCGGATTCTCACCGTAGCGCAGATCCTGCACCTTCTCGACGCTCAGGTTGAGGCGTGCCGGGAACATGGCCGTGCTGCCGTCGGCGTCCCGGGAGGTCAGGTAGTTACTGATCGCGCCGTCATAGGCGGCGGTGTGCGAGAACGCCTTGCGCGCGAGCGCGAAACGGGTTGCCCGCGACACCCCTCCGGCAGCGAGTTCCGCCAGCAGCGCAGGATAGTCGGCCGGGTCGGTGACGATCGCGACGTGCTCCCAGTTCTTGGCCGCAGCGCGCACCATCGTCGGGCCGCCGATGTCGATGTTTTCGATCGCATCCTCCAGGGTGCATCCGGGCCGCGCAACCGTCTGGATGAACGGGTAGAGGTTGACCACCACCACGTCGATCGTCGGTATCGACGCCTGCGCAAGCGCGCGCATGTGCTCGTCGAGATCGCGTCGCGCGAGGATGCCCCCGTGCACCTTGGGGTGCAGCGTCTTGACGCGGCCGTCGAGCATCTCGGGAAAGCCGGTGTAGTCCCCGATCTCGGTCACGCGCACACCCGCTTCCGAGAGCAGCCGCGCGGTACCGCCGGTCGACAGGATGTCGATCCCGAGTTGCTGCAGACCGCGCGCCAATTCGATCACACCGGCCTTGTCCGAGACGCTGATCAGGGCCTGCTTGCGGGTGCTCATGCTGTGCTTGTATGAATAGGACCGGCGTGCGCGCGAAGCTACTTGATGCCGTAGATCCGAATCTTCTTGCGCAACGTGTTCCGGTTCAGGCCCAGGAGTTCGGCGGCCTGGGTCTGATTGCCGCCCACGCGATGCAGGACGACCTCGATGAGCGGCTTCTCGACGCAACTCATCACCATCTCGTACATGCCGGCGGGCTTCTCGCCATCCAGGTCGCGAAAATAGCCGTCGAGCGTGCGGCGCACGCAGCGCGCAATTTCGTTCTCGTTGATCATGCCGCGAGTGCCTCCCGCATTGCGTCGGACGAACCGGCGCCGGCTTCCAGCCACTCGAAGTGGCGCGCGGTCTCGCGCAGCTGGTCGTCGGCCGTTTCGAGTGCATTGATGCGCGCGCGCAGCAGACTGCCGTGCGGCGCATCGGCGGATTTCAGATACCAACCGACGTGCTTGCGGGCCACGCGCACACCGGTCTGTTCGCCGTAGAAGCCGTACAACTGCTGGAGGTGCTCGGCCAGGATGCTCCCGATCTGCGGCCAGCGCAACGGCTGCGCATGGCACCCCGTGCGCAGGAAGTGCTCGATCTCGCGAAAGATCCAGGGACGTCCCTGCGCTGCACGCCCGATCATCAGTCCGTCCGCCCCGGTTGCCTTCAGGACCTGCCTGGCCTGTTCCGGGGTGAGGATGTCGCCATTGGCGATCACGGGGATGCCGACCGTGGTCTTGACCTCGGCAATGGTGTCGTACTCCGCACTGCCACCGAAACCGCACGCGCGCGTGCGTCCGTGCACGGCGAGCGCCTGCACGCCGGCCTGCTCTGCAAGGCGCGCGATGGTCACGGCATTGCGCCGCTGCGCATCCCATCCGGTGCGAATCTTCAGCGTGACCGGCACGTCGACGGCGGCGACGACGGCGTCGAGGATGCGCCCGACGAGCCTCTCGTCGCGCAGCAACGCTGATCCGGCCATGACGTTGCACACCTTCTTCGCCGGACAGCCCATATTGATGTCGATGATCTGTGCGCCGTGCGCGACGTTGTGCCGGGCAGCGGCAGCCATCATGGCCGGCTCGGCACCTGCGATCTGCACCGCAACCGGTTCGGCCTCGCCGGTGTGATCGCGCCGCCGCCGGCTCTTCGCCGTGTCCCAGAGGTGTGGCTGGCTGGTGGTCATCTCCGACACCGCCATGCCCGCGCCGAGCCGCTTGCACAACTGGCGGAACGGACGATCCGTCACGCCCGCCATGGGCGCCAGGACGAGATTGTTGCGGAGATGGAAAGGACCGATCTGCATCGCGGGCTCGAGAGCTTCCCGTCTCGCAGGGAAAGAGGCGCATTGTAGCGCAATCGCTGCGCGCACCAGCCGCTCGTTCCGAGCCGCTGCCGGGTCAGCCGCCGAACATCATGCGCTGCGCAAACATCCGCTTTGCAGGCGGAAGGAGGTCGAGCAGCGTGAGCCCGCAGTCACGCGCGGTGCGCACAAGCGCCAGTTCGTTCGAGAAGAGACGAACCAGGGAATCGGTGATGCCCGCCGTCACGAGTCGATCGCTGCGTCGCGCCGCGTGGAAGCGTTGCGCGAGTCGCGGGTCGTCCAGTGCAGCGGGCGTTTCCAGCATCAGCGCCGCGAGCGCCTCGGCGTCGCGCAGACCCAGGTTCAGTCCCTGGCCTGCCACGGGATGCAGGGTCTGGGCAGCGTTGCCGAGCAGCACGATGCGCGGCGTGCGTGGCGCCCGCGCCACGCGCAGCTTGAGCGGAAATACGCTGCGCGGTCCGCAGCGCACGAAGCGGCCGATGCGATCGCCGAATGCGCGCTGCAGGGCATCGAGAAACGCGGCGTCGGACAGTGCTGCGAGCGGTTCGGCCGCTGAAGCGTCAAGGGTCCAGACGAGTGAATGGCCATCGCGGGACGGCAGCAGAGCGAGCGGGCCCTGCGGGGTGAAGCGCTCGTAGGCGCGGCCTGCGACGGGGGCATCGCTGGCGACCTCGGCAACCACGGCACACTGGCCGTAGTCGCGACCGTGATGTTCCACCAGTTGCGCCGAGATCTGGCCGCCATCGGCCAGCACCACCAGGCGCGCATCCCGGGGGCTGGCGGCCGGCCCCGAGAGCTGCACCTCGACCCGGTCCGCATGACTGGTCAGTCCCAATGCTCGGGTGCCGGTGCACACTTCGACCTGCGCCAGAGCGTCCAGCCGACGCGCGAGTGCGGCGTGCACCGCTCGATAGGGGCACACGTATCCCAGCGCAGGGACGCCCTGCTCGCGCGCGGTGAGCAGGGTGCGTCCCCATCCGCCCGACTGCGATACATGAACGGAGTCGATCGCGGTGCGTGGGTGTGTGTCCGCCCAGACGCCGATGCGCTGCAGGATGAGCACGCTGCCATAGGACAACGCGATGCTGCGCGGATCGTGCGGGTCCACCTCGCGCGCCTCGATCAGGCGCATCGAGAACGGGCCGTGCGCGAGCAGCGCGGCCAGCGCCGCGCCCACGGGCCCGCCGCCGACGATCAGTACGTCGAGCGCATCGCGCATGAACCGTTCAGCCGCGCATCAGCGCTTCGATCTCGGCGATGGACTTCGGCGCATCCGACGTGATGATCTCGCATTCCTGCGTGGTCACGACGGCGTCGTCCTCGATGCGCACGCCGATGTTCCAGAAACGCTCGGGCACGCGATCGTCGGGGCGCACGTAGCATCCCGGTTCCACCGTTAGCACCATCCCCGGCTCCAGCGTCCGCCACTGACCCTCGCGCTTGTAGTCGCCGCAATCGTGCACGTCCATGCCCAGCCAGTGCCCGGTCCGGTGCATATAGAAACGCCGGTAGTCCCCGGACTCGATCACGCCGTCCACGCTGCCGCTGCACAGCCCCAGGTCCACGAATCCCTGGACGAGTACGCGGACCGCCGCATCGTGCGGATCCTGCCACGAGTTGCCGGCGCGCGTGCTGGCGATGGCGGCCGCCTGGGCAGCGAGAACCAGCTCGTAGATCTCGCGCTTCGCGCCGACGAAGCGGCCTCCGACCGGAAAGGTGCGGGTGATGTCCGACGCGTAGCCGTCCAGTTCGCAACCGGCATCGATGAGCAGGAGCTCGTCCGCGCCGAGTCGTGCGTCATTGCTCACATAGTGCAGCACGCACGCGTTGGCCCCGCCGGCGACGATCGGGCTGTAGGCGGGCGCCTGCGCTCCGCCCGCGCGGAACTCGTGCAGCAGTTCGGCCTCGATCTCGTACTCGAAACGGCCCGGTCGGGTGGCGCGCATCGCGCGCCGGTGGGCGCGCGCCGAGATGGCCGCCGCCCGGCGCATGATGTCGAGTTCGGATGCGTCCTTGATCAGGCGCATCTCGTCGAGCAGCTTGCGTACGTCGCGGATCTCGCCGGGAGCCGCGATACCGGTTCGCACTTGCGCCCGCACCGCATTCAGCCACTGGATCAGCCGGCCGTCCCACTCGCTGTTCTCGCCGACGTCGCAGAAGATGGCCGGCTGGTCCGCCAGCAACTCGGGCATCGCCTTGTCCAGCGTCTCGATGCTGCGCGCTTCGTCTACCCCAAACGCATCTTGCGCCGCTTGCGGACCGTAGCGAAAGCCGTCCCAGATCTCGCGCTCGATGTCCTTGTCGCGGCAGAAGAGGATCGAGCGGACCTCGTCGCCCGCGACGATCACCAGCACCGCCTCCGGTTCCGGAAATCCGCACAGGTAGTGGAAGTAGCTGTCGAAGCGGAAGGGGTAGTGTGCGTCCCGATTCCGGATGCGCTCGGGGGAGGTGGACAGGACCGCCACCCCTCGCTTCATCTGTGCAGCGAGGCGTGCGCGGCGCTCGCGGTAAACACCGATGTCGATCATCGCTGATGCTCCTTGCTCGATTTCCGATTATATTTCGCGCCTCCCGGCACGACGTGCATCAGCGCCCGGCTGCGCCTGCCCGGCGGAGCCGGGCGTCGAGCGCCTCCAGCCGTGCCGGCGTTCCGATGTCGTCCCACTCCCCGCAGAAGTGCTCCCCGCTCACCCGGTCGCGCGCCCTCGCCTCGCGCACCAGCGGTGCAAGCGCGGCGCGCGCGCCCGGGACGATGCCGGCGAACAGCCGGGGGCTGTACACGCCGATGCCCGAGAAGGTGAGCCGCGCATCGCCGTCGGCCAGGACGCGCCCCGCGCGCAGCGCGAAGTCGCCGTGCGGATGGTGCGTCGGGTTGTCCACCAGCACGAGATGCGCGAGATCGGCGCGGTCCTGCAGCCGCGCGGCGTGCTCGCGCAGAGCGCCCAGGTCGTAGTCGGTGAAGACGTCGGCGTTGATGACGGCGAAGGGCGTATCGCCGAGCCACTGCAAGGCATTGGCGATGCCGCCGGCAGTCTCGAGCGCCTGCGCCTCGGGCGAAAAGCGGATGTGCACGCCGAAGCGCGAGCCGTCGCCGAGCGCGGCCTCGATCTGCGCACCCAGCCACGCGTGGTTGATCACCACGTCCCGCAGTCCGCCGCGCGCCAGCGCCTCGAGGTGGTGCACGATGAGCGGTTTGCCGCCCACGCTCAGCAGCGGCTTGGGGGTGCGGTCGGTGAGCGGGCGCATGCGCTCGCCGCGACCGGCGGCCAGGATCATGGCACGCATGGAGCGGTTCAGAAGGTGTACCCGGCCTGCGCCGGCCGGCTCTCGAGTTCGTCGAGAAGCCGCAGGAGCGGGTGCAGCTGCGCATAGCGCTCGCACGCGGCTCGCAGGTAGCGCATGACCAGGGGCATGTCCTGCAGATAGCCGCTCTTGCCGTCGCGATGGAACAGACGGGCGAAGATGCCCAGCACCTTTACGTGGCGCTGCACGCCCATCCATTCGAAATCGCGGAAGAACTCGGCGAAGTCCGGTCGTACCGGAAGTCCTGCGGCGCGCGCTTTCTCCCAGTAGCGGATGGCCCAGTCGAGCAGGCGCTGCTCGTCCCAGCCGACGTACGCGTCCTTGAGCAGGGACACCAGATCGTAGGTGATGGGGCCGTACACGGCATCCTGGAAGTCGAGGATGCCGGGGCCGGACGGCGTCACCATCAGATTGCGCGAGTGGTAGTCGCGATGCACGAACACACGCGGCTGCGCGAGATTGTTGACCACGATGGCCTCGAACACGGACTGCAGGGCCTGCTGCTGGGCCTCGTTCGGAGCGAGCCCCAGGTGGCGCGTCACGTACCAGTCGGGGAACAGGTGCAGCTCGCGCAGCAGAAGCGCCCGGTCGTAGTCGGGCAGGATGCCGGGGCGCGAGATGGACTGGATGCGCACCAGGGCCGTGGTCGCGGCGTCGTACAGGGCCGCGGCGCTGGTATCGTCGAGCGCTTGCAGGTAGGTGGTGTTGCCCAGATCCGAGAGCAGCAGGTAGCCGTTGTCGAGATCCTCGGCGAGGATGGCGGGCACTTGCACGCCCGCTTCGGCGAACAGGCGCGCGACCTTGACGAAGGGGCGGCAGTCCTCGTGCTCGGGCGGCGCGTCCATCACGATCAGGCTGCGCCCGTCGCTCGTGGTGACGCGGAAATAGCGCCGGAAGCTGGCATCTTCCGAGGCTGGCGAATACCGGAACGAGCCGGGCGCGAACTGCTGCGCCAGCCACTGATCCAACGACGCGGTGCGGGTCAAATTGTTCGTTGCCTCGATGGTGCTTTTGTGCGATTTTATCGCCGAACAACGGCCCCGAGCCAGGACCAGCCCGCGCGGCGGGAGCGTGACGTCAGCTCTCGTGCGTCCTGCAGGGCCTCACCGCGCGCAGTGTGCAGCTGCCGCGCGTCATGACAACCCACACCGTCCCAGGCATCGCTTTGCGTCGTCTCGTCATCGGCCTCCTGGCCTCGGTTGCATGGCTGATGCCCGGGCAATCGGCGTTCGCGCAGGCAACCGGTGCGAATGGGGCCGATTTGAAGCCGAGCGCCGGCGGCCTCGGCCTGCGGCTCGAGCCCGAGTTGCTGCCCGTGGTCCCCGCCGATTTCGATGACCAGGCGCCGATCTTCCTCGAGGCCGATCGCATCGAAGGCGTCCAGGGCCAACGGCTCGAGGCCCTGGGCGAGGTCGTGGCGCGCCGCCGCGGCCAGCTGCTGCAGAGCGACCGGCTCACCTACTCCTTCACCGAAAATGCCGTCACGGCCAGCGGCAACGTGCGCTTCCGGCGGATGGGCGACGTGCTCACCGGCGACTACGCCTACTACGACCTCGACACCGAAGCCGGCGTGATCAACGCGCCGACCTATTCGTTCCGCCGCGTCCCCGAGCCGACCGCGTCGCCGCTCAGCCTGCCGGGCCAGGCTACCTCGATGTCCGGACCCACCCAGGCGCGCGGCGAGGCCCGCCGACTGCAGATTCGCGACCGCGATCGCTACCGGGCCGAGCGCGCGACCTACACCAACTGCGACGTCGGCGACGACGACTGGCATCTGCAGGTGAGCAGCCTGGATCTGGACCGGCTCAAGGACGTGGGCATCGCGCGCAATGCCACCGTCTACTTCAAGGGCGTGCCGATCCTGTATTCGCCGTGGATCAACTTTCCGATCACCGGGCGCCGCAAGACCGGCTTCCTGCCGCCCGCCTTCGGGACCAGCAACAACAGCGGATTCGAAGTCACCGTCCCGTTCTACTGGAACATGGCGCCCAACCGCGACTACACCTTGTCGCCGCGCTTGCTGGCCAAGCGCGGATTGCAGC
>JAEZCG010000053.1 GCA_023430065.1 Pseudomonadota bacterium
GTGCAGGCGCGCGATCAGCGCCTCCCTGGTTTCTGCCATGGTCTCCTCCCGGCGGGGCCGCTCGACGGCGGCTCGCCTATGGGCGGTAATGCTACCCCAACGGCCGAGGCGGGGCGCGCAGCGCGCCGTGTCGTCCCGCGGCGCATGCCGCAACCAGTCGCGGTGTCATGCCGGCGAATGCCGCATCCAGCCCCGGTGTCATCCCCAGGCGAATGCCAGAACCACCCCCCGGTGTCATCCCGAGGCGAATGCCGAGGGATCCTCGGTGTGCAGCATCCACGGCGAGGATTGCTCACTGCGTTCGGAATGACACCGTTGGTGGGCGGCATCCACGGCGAGATTCCTCACTGCGTTCGGAATGACACCGTTAGTGGGCGGCGCTCGCTCCGCGTCCCCGTGTCGGCGCGAGGTGCATGCCACAACCACCCCGGTGTCATCCCGAGGCGAATGCCATAACCACCCCGGTGTCATTCCGAGGCGAATGCCATAACCACCTCCGGTGTCATCCCGAGGCGAATGCCGAGGGATCCTCGGTGTGCAGCGTCCACGGCGAGGATTCCTCACTGCGTTCGGAATGACACCGTTGGTGGGCGGCGCTCGCTCCGCGTCGGCGTGTCAGCACGAGGCGCATCCTGCATCCACACCGATGTCATTCCGAGGCGAATGCCGAGGGATCCTCGGTGTGCAGCATCCACGGCGAGGATTCTTCCCTGCGTTCGGAATGACACCGTTGGTGTGGGCTTCCACGGCAAGGATTTTTTCCTGCGTTCGCAATGACACCATTGGTACAATGCGAGAAGCATTATGTGCAGCTTGGACGCTGTCCGAATATCCCATGTCTTCGCGCCGACGCTACTTCGTCTACATCCTGGCGAGTGCGAGCAATCGCGTGCTGTATGTCGGCGTGACGAGCGATCTCGAGCGGCGCGTGCACGAGCACAAGGCGAAGCTGGTCCCCGGCTTCACCGCCCGATACAACGTCCACAAGCTGGTCTACTTCGAGGAGACCGAGGACGTGCGGGTCGCGCTGGAACGCGAGAAGCAGATCAAGTCCTGGCGCAGAAGCAGGAAGGATGCTCTGGTTGGGCAGCTGAATCCGGACTGGAGCGAGTTGGCTCTGGTGTGACCCGCCGGACTACCGTCGCATCGCCCGCATGGCGCCGACGATCCGTTCCGCGACGGTCAGGTAGTGCTCGTGCTTCGTCAGATTGTAGGGTGTGAGGTTCACCGCGCGCAGCATCCGACGCAGAATCTCGCCGTCCACGACGTCGACGTCGATGATGTTCACGCACCCGGCATCCTGCTCGAAGGCGGACAGTCCCGCCAGGCCTCCGCGCGTGACCCATGAGAGCACCATGGCATTCGTGCCGCCATGTGCGACTACCAGCGCGGTGGTCCAGTCGGGTCGCAGCACCAGCGCCTCGAACGCCGGCAGCACGCGCGATTGGAAGTCGGCAAACGTCTCGCCGCCAGGAAACCCTGCGCCGGGCTGCGCAGCGCGTTCGAAGCCGTAGGTCAGTTCGGCGTCGATGCGGTCCTCGGTGAGATGGGTCAACGAACCGGCCTGGATCTCGCGCAGGCCGCTCACGGTCTCCAGCCGCACGTCGCGGCCGGCAAGCACGCGCTCCGCGGTCTGGCGTGTGCGCGTCAGCCCGGTGTGTACGCCGAGATCGAAAGGTACCTGCAGCAGGAATTCCCGCATCAGGCTCGCCTGCTCGACCCCCTCGTCGGTAAGCTCGACCTCGGTGGAGAACTCGGTGTGGCCATCCGGCCGCTGGTAGCTGACCTCGCCGTGGCGCATGAGATAGATGCGCTTGCGGCCGCGCGTGCCGGGAAGGGCTTTGGGGAGCGAGCGGATGGCGGTCATGATCGGATGCGGCAGGGTCGCTTGCGCCGATGATAGCAAGGCTGCGCATCCACCCTCGGCGTGCCGGGAAAGCCGCTACACTTGAGCCAGTCACACACTTGCCGCACGAGGTGCGTATTCATGCAGTTGCCCGGAACCCCGCCTGCACGCACGGCAGAGACCGCGCCCCAGGACTTCGATGCGCTGATCGTGGGTGCCGGTTTTGCCGGCATGTATATGCTGCACCGCCTGCGTCGGCTCGGACTGCGCGTACGCGTGCTCGAGGCAGGCGAGGGCGTAGGCGGAACGTGGTACTGGAACCGCTATCCGGGCGCACGCTGCGACGTCGAGAGCGTGCAGTACTCCTACCAGTTCTCGCCGGAGCTGGAGCAGGAGTGGACCTGGAGCGAGCGCTATGCGACGCAGCCCGAAATCCTGCGCTACGCAAACCACGTGGCGGACCGCTTCGATCTGCGGCGCGACATCCAGTTCGATACGCGTGTGTTGAGCGCCGTCCATGACGACGCCGGCGCACACTGGACCCTCCACACCAGCACCGGCGAGGTATTCCGTGCGCCGTACTGCATCATGGCCACCGGCTGTCTGTCCGCCATCAACCGCCCGCGCATACCGGGGCTGGAGTCCTTCGCCGGGGCGCTCTATCACACCGGCGAGTGGCCCCACGCGGGCGTGGACTTCGACGGCAAGCGCGTGGGCGTCATCGGTACGGGCTCGTCCGCGATCCAGTCGATTCCCGTGATCGCGCAGCAGGCCGAGCACGTCACCGTGTTCCAGCGCACGCCGCACTACACCGTTCCCGCGCATAACGCGCCGCTCGACCCGGGGTACGTACGCGAAATCAAGGCGAACTATCGGACGCTGCGTGCGCGGGCGAAGCAGATGTTCAGCGGCATCGACTTCCGCCTCAATCCCGACTCCGCCCTCGCGGTCGACCCGCAGGCGCGCCTGCGTGAGTACGAGGCGCGCTGGGCGCATGGCGGCACCACCTTCATGGGGGCGTTCTCCGACCTGCTGTTCGATCGGGACGCGAACGAGACCGCCGCGGCGTTCGTGCGCGAGAAGATCCGCGAGATCGTGCGCGATCCGGCG
Organism: Pseudomonadota bacterium; assembly: GCA_023430065.1. Taxonomy (GTDB): domain Bacteria; phylum Pseudomonadota; class Gammaproteobacteria; order Burkholderiales; family SHXO01; genus SHXO01. The sequence goes on from JAEZCG010000053.1 coordinate 2,957, forward strand.
GTGGCCGAGGCGCTGTCTCCGCACGACATCATCGGCTGCAAGCGGCTGTGCGTGGACACCGACTATTACGCAACCTTCAACCGTCCGAACGTGACGCTGGTGGACGTGAGCAGCACGCCGATCGAGGCGATCGAACCAGGGGGCGTGCGGGTCGACGGCCGGCTGCACGAACTCGACGCGCTGGTCCTCGCCACCGGCTTCGATGCCATGACCGGTGCGCTCAACCGCATCGACATTCGCGGGAGAGGCGGCCGCGCGCTCAGGGACAAGTGGCGCGAGGGTCCCAAGAGCTATCTCGGACTGATGATCGAGGGGTTCCCGAACCTGTTCACGATCACGGGACCGGGCAGTCCTTCCGTATTGACGAACATGCTGCCGTCCATCGAGCAGCACGTCGACTGGATTGCCGACTGCATCGCCTACCTGCGTGACCGCGGCACCGCGCGCATCGAACCGACGCGCGACGCCGAGGAGGCGTGGGTCGAGCACGTGCGGGTGGTGGCCGGCCCGAATCTGCGGGCGGTATGCAGCTCTTGGTACGTCGGTGCCAATGTTCCGGGCAAGCCGCGTGTCTTCATGCCCTACATCGGCGGATTTCCCGAGTACGTGCGCAAGTGCGAGGAAGTGGTCGAAGCCGGCTATGCCGGCTTCGTGCTCGGTCCGCCGGTCAGTCAGATCGGATCGCCGTCGGTGTGATCGACCTCGCCGGGACGTGAAACGGCGCGCTCAGCTCAGCTCAGCACGCGCACGCTCTGCTTCAGGCGTGCCTTGAGCCGCTGCGCTTGGTCTTCGGAGCGGGTGACGATCCCCAGGCTGCCCCTGGGCAGCGGGAGGATGGCCGCACTGAAGCCCTGGTCGCTCTGAGCGTCGGCGTTGATTGCCTCGCCCGGTACCAGCATCAGGGTGGCCTGGCCATCGGGCGTCTCGAGCAGGAGGTGATGGACGAGTCTGCCTTCCAGCATGCAAGTGCCGAGATGGCGGACGTTCCCAAGTGAACCCTCCACGCGCCCGCCCAGCTGGGCGAACGCGAGGTGCACGGCGTCGTCCGGAATCTCGTGCTGCAGTTCGAATACGCCGGGCTCCGAGATCACGTGTGCGATCAGGCTTCGCGCCAGCGGGCTGGAATCGTCCGACAGGTTGAGGGCAACTAGACCGGCCGCGCCCAGCAGGAGCGTCATCGTCACTGCGCCCATGGTCGGCGCGAACCAGGCACTCGGACCGCCGCCTCCGGTAAGCTTGTCGAGCAGCGTAGCAAAGAGCGACTTGCGCGGTGCTCCTGCCGAGGAGGCCGGCGGGCAATGGGTCGCGATGATGCGATCGGCGAGATCCGAAGGCACGTCCCCGCAGCAATCCACGGCTGAACAGCGCAACCGATTCTCGAACTGCTCCAGCTTTTCGGCATACTGCGCGCAGGGAGGGCAGTGAGCCGCATGCGCCCGCACCTCCGCCTCTGTGCAGAGCGGGTCCGCCAGCTTGCGAGCCTTGAAGTTCTTGCAGTCGATCATCGCGTGCTCCCGTCGTTCATGCCAGGCCCACATCCTCGGCTGCGTCCTCGGGCACTACCAACCGCCGCAGCGCCTGCCGTGCTCGAGTCAGCCGCACCATCACGTTCTGTTCGGTGATGTTCAGCATCTGGGCGATCTCGCGACCGCTGAATCCGCCCAACACCTGAAGCATCAGGGGCTCTCGGTAAGTCTCCGGAAGCGCCTGGAGAAGATTCTCCAGCTCGACCCGTTCCTGGCCGTCGGCCGGCACGGACACCGACAACTCCTCGAGTTCGACATCTTCCTGGATGTCCAATCGCTTGCGCTGGAAGCTGCGCGCGTGCTCGTTGCGCAGGATCGAAAACAGCCAAGGCTTGGCCGACTGAACATCTCGCAGCGAGTCGAACGCCTTCCAGGCCGCGGAGAACGCATCCTGCACCAGATCCTGCGCGACATGTTTGTCGCGGCTCAGCCAATAGGCGAACCGGTACAGGTCCGACGAGTGCGTGCGCACCAGGGATTCGAACGCGCGCGGATCCATCCTCCGGCCTTCGGCATGGGAAGGATGGAAGGATAACCGGGAAGCCGCCAGGCAGTCAGCGCCGTTATGCATCGGAAGTCAGCCGATCGATCGCGCGCCCGCCGCTCAGTGCGCGATCCCTCGAAAGTGTTGGATGGCGCCGGCGGCAAAGAACGATCGTTCCGCCGCCGGTCGGGTGGTATTACGCGCGGCCCGCCTTGCTGACGATATCGGCCGTCACGCGGGTCTGTTCGGTCAGGCCTTGCTTGGCGTCGATACTCAGCCCGCCTTGGCGTCCCGGGACGATGTTCGCGTAGCCGGTCGTGCTCTGGCTCGGGGTAATGCTCTTGCCGTGCGCAGTGACGCTGTCGCGACCGAAGATCTGCGCGACGTGGAGGTCGCTGGCGAAGGTTGCGGACGAGACGAGGGCCAACGTGGCGGTGGCAAGGGCGATGCGGATCGAGTTCATGTAAATCTCCTGAATGAGTCGTTCGAGTCGGTTGATGGTTCGAAGCAGTTCCGGTTTCGGTGAGGCGGAATCCTTCGCTTCTATGGCAGGAGAGAAGGATGCCGCCGGATTCCTTACAGCGCGTTACGCGCGACCGCCGCGTTCGACGACGTTGACCGTGGAGTGCGCCTTGCCGGATGCGTCGAGCTTCGCCGCATCGGACAGTCCGCCCTGACGGCCGGGCACGGCGTCCACGCCCTGCGCGCCCACGTTCCCGGAAACGCGCAGGACGCCCTGCGAAACGGTATCGCGTCCGAACGTCTGTGCGGCATTCACATCGCCGGCGAACGCAACCGACGTGATGGACAGGGCAGCGGCTGCGATGGCGATACGGATCGAGTTCATGGTCATCTCCTTCATGCTGTTGTGGTGATCGGTTCGACGTCTGGAGAAGCCTCTCCGACGGTGTTGTCGGAGTTCGTCGCTTCTAAAGGAGTAGAGACGCGCGCCCGGCGAATCCTTACAGCGGGCGGCAGAAATCGATGGCAGCGGGAGAGAGAACAACAAGCGGCCGCGGAAACTGACCGCGGCCGCGTCGGAATTGCGGCGAGGGTTACGCGCGTTCCGGCGAGAACGTCATGTCGATGTGATGTCTCGATTCGGTCGGAAGCAGTCGATCGAAGCGGCGGTTGCCATGCAACGTACGCTGCGTTCGCCTGGTCCGTCGAGATGTTCCATCCCGCCGGGGCCGGGAATCAACCGCTGCGGACCAGACCGGCGATCTGTCGTACGTCCAGCGTCGACGCCTTCTGCTGAATCTCTCCGGCATAGCGCTGGTGCAGTCCCCGGCCCTGGCCGAGCAGGGATTCGAATGCCTGCTTGAGCCGTGCGCCGTCGAGCGTGCGTCCGCCGGCGTAGTACTGCTTGGCAACCTGCCCGAGCGCATAAGTGGTCGCGAACGACATGCCGACGCTGATGCCGGCCTTGCCGACCGATCCCAGCATGCCGCCACCGGCTTTCTTGAGCAGGCCGCCGATCAGCTTGCGTCCGATCTGTTCCAGGTATTGTCCGGTGAGGCCCACGCCGAGCGTGGCGAGCAGATCCTTGATGTGACCGCGGTCGAGTTCGTAGCCGTATTGCTTGCCGACGCGGTACACCATCTTCATTTGCAGCGGGATGATCGCCATCGACGCAACGGACTCGGGAAGCAGTTCGAGGGCGCCGTTGAGGATGGCGTAGTTGAGGATCATCTTGTCGGTTGCCGCATCGTCCACGAGGGAGCCGCCGACCGGCTTCGCGGCACGCGTGGCAGCGGCGCTCGCGCCGGCCGGCAGGACTTCCGCCGCGACCGGCAGCGCAGCCACTTCCTCTGCGGTGGAGAGGGTTGCAGCGCTTTCCGCGGAAGACAGCTCGAGGGCGGACGCCAACTTCGCCAGGAAGGCCTTCTCCTTCTCGGACGCCACACCGTCGGCGTCGCAGGTACATACCGCCATCTCGTACGCGAGGTGCCGCGTCTCGGGCGACTGCAGCGCGGCGACCGTCTCTTCCAGAGAGCGGCGCTTCAGCAGCACATCCTGGTAGAGCGCCGGGAGGTTCACGCCGCTCTCGGGCGCCAGGTGGTCGGTGATGCGGCGGATCTCTTCGCGCTCGCGCTCGTCCTTGCTGCCGTCGGCAAAGGCGGCCATCAGGCTGAGCGTCAATACGGCGTTGGCCTCTTGTTCAGTCATCGCAATGCTCCAGTGGGATTGGCGATTGGAGTGGGCAACGGCGCGAAGAGTTCGCGAGGGCGGCATGTGGGCTCGGGCCCCCGACCGTGTGCCGGGACCCCCTGGGACATAATGTCGCGTGCCGCAGTTGCGTCGGAGGCGATGCAATGGGTCCGGGCGATGGTGTGACCCACGGTGTCATCCCGAGGCGAAGCGGAGGGATCCTCGAAGTGCTGCGCCCACGGCGAGGATTCCTCCCGTTGGTCGGAGTGACACCGGAGGGGGAATGATACCGAGGGGTGGGAGACGCTCCAGTCGAAACGATGTCGCTACCGTCGCCTTGCGTTCGTGACAGTATTCGGTAAGCACGCCAATGCCGCTGTAAGGACACCGGTTTCCATGCATCGCACCGTCCTGCGACTGCTCGCCATCGCCTTCGCGCTGACGCCGACCTCCGCACGGCTGGATCCGGCGCGCGTGCTGCCCCCGGACGCCATGTCGGGTGGTGCGTTGACCGTCCTGGATGCCGGCGAAACCGCCTACACGCATCCTGCGCTCGGGCTGGACGCACGTCAGCGCGAACTGTTCGCGCTCGGTCACAGGATGTTCAGCAACCGCTGGGCATTTTTCTGGTTCGAGAACGCGGAGTTCGGGCGCGGGCCGACGTCCAACGCGCAGGCCTGCACCACCTGCCACACGAACAACGGTCGGGGATTGACGACCGGCACCCCGCCGTTGCCCTCGGTCGGCGCAGCGGGCGAGGTGCGCGATCACCACATCACCGTGCCGTTCGAGCCCGCGCCCAACATGGTGGTGCGCGTCAGCCTGCCTGGCGAGGACGCGCATGGCGGACCGAAGCCGCATCCGCAGTACGGCGATCAGTTGCAGATCTTCGGCGTGAAGGGTGTGGTACCGCCCGAGGCCAGCTTCTCGGTGGCATGGACCGAGCACACGGTCACGCTCGCGGATGGCGAGCGGGTGGCGCTGCGCAGGCCCGTCCTGACGATCGCCGACCTGGGTTACGGTCCCCTCGGCGAGGACCTGCGCAGGGGATTGCGCCTGGCGCCGGCACTGGTCGGTCTCGGCCTGCTGGAGGCCGTGCCGGAAGAGACGCTCCTCGCACTGGCCGCACGCGAGCCGGCCGACGGCATCCGCGGCAAGATCAATCGTGTCTGGGACGAGAGTTCGGGCAGCATGAGGATCGGCCGATTCGGGCTGAAGGCCAATCACGGCAGCATCCGCGAGCAGGTCGCCATCGCCTTCTTCAACGACATCGGGTTGAGCACCCCGGTCTACCCGAGTCAGAACTGCCCTCCGATGAGCGACACGTGCAGCGTCCAGATGGTGGCGGGCAAGCCGGAGATCACCCTGCGTCGGCTCGATGCCACCGAGTTGTACCTCCGCGCGCTGGCCGTCCCGGCGCGCCGCGACGTCGACGATCCGCAGGTGCGCCGCGGCGAGGCGCTGTTTGCACAGGCCCGCTGCGCGGTGTGCCACGTTCCCGAACTGAAGACCGGACCGTTCCCGGCGCTGCCTCTGCTCGCCCACCAGACCATCCGCCCCTACACCGACCTGCTGGTACACGACATGGGTGAGGATCTGGCCGACGGACGGCCGGATTATCAGGCCGGAGGCAGCGAGTGGCGCACGCCGCCGCTATGGGGCATCGGGCTGGCGCAGGCCGTGAACGGCGCCGACGGCTTTCTGCATGACGGGCGTGCGCGGGATTTCGTCGAGGCCATTCTCTGGCACGGGGGCGAGGCCGAGGGCTCGCGTGACGCATTCGCACGCATGGATCGCGCTGACCGGGATGCGCTCGTCGCGTTCCTGAAGTCCCTGTAAGCTGTTGCATCGCGCGCGCCGGCGCATGCAAGAAGACGCCGCAAGGGAGGGACGATGAGGGGAAGAGTTGCGATCGTGACTGGGGCGGCAGGAGGATTCGGCCGCGTGCTGGTGCGGGGAATGCTGGAGCGCGGTGCGAGCGTGGCCGCGCTGGACGTCACCGAGACCGGTCTCGCGGTCCTGCGCGACTCCCTGCGCGAGCATGGCGAGCGCCTGTGGTGCGACGTCACGGACATCGCCGACTACGACGCCTGCGCGCGCAGTGTCGCCGACGCCATCCGCCGACTGGGCGGCGTGCACGTGCTGGTCAACAACGCCGCGATGGGAATGAACGCGATTCGCGAGGATTCGATGGAAAACCTGGTCGGCATCCGTGAGCTGTCGCCGCAGATGTGGAACCGTTTCATTGCGGTGAACTTCACCGGCGCGTGGAACATGACGCGGGTGTGCATCGAGCCGATGCTGGCACAGCGCTGGGGCCGCATCATCGACGTCACCACCAGCTTCTTCACCATGCTGCGCGGGAGCTTCCAGCCATACGGCCCGTCCAAGGCCGGCATGGAAGCCATGGCAGCCGCGCATGCGAAGGAGTTCGAGGGCACCGGCGTGACCGTGAACGTGGTCGTGCCCGGCGGTCCGGCGGATACGCCGATGATCCCCGACAGTTCGCCGCTCAAGCAGCAGAAGCTGATTCCGCCTTCCGCGATGGTCGCGCCGATCGTCTGGCTGTGTTCCGACGCGGCCGACGGCATCACCGGCAACCGCTACGTTGCCGCCGAATGGGATCCGGGGGCCGTCCAGGCGGACGAGGAGCGCCGCCTGCGCGGGCCCATCGCGTGGCCGCAACTGGCACAGTCCCCCGTGTGGCCCGGCGGCAAGCCGAACGAGTAGGCTCGCCGCCCGCGCAAGAAAGTGCTGGACGCGGCGAGCGGCGATCGCTCGGCACGCCGCCATCCAATCGAGTACGACGACAACAACGGAGAAATCGCATGGTTCATGTCATTGCCATCATCACCGCCAAACCCGGACAACGCGAGCGCATTCTCGAGGCCATCCGCGCCAATCTGGCTGCCGTCCGCGCGGAGGAGGGCTGCATCGAGTACGGTCCGGCCATCGACCTGCCCGACGCCGGCCCGATTCAGACGAAGGCGGGAGACGACGTGATCTTCGTCATCGAGAAGTGGGCGAGCATGGACGCGCTGCGCGCGCACGCCGCGGCACCGCACATGGCCGCTTATGCGGCGAAGGTGAAGGAGCTCATCGCCGGCCGCGTCATCCACGTGCTCGGCTCCGCCGAGTAGCGGCACGTCCTCGGGACGGGCGTGGCGAAGACGGCAGGGTCAGGCGGTGCGCTGATCGGCGGAGCGCTTGCCCTGCTCGGTGCTGCCGCGATCGCCGTGGGCTTCGTGCTCGGCGAGGAATCGCAGATGCTGGCGGAGCAGGGGATCGAGGTGCCGGCGCGGGTCGTGCGCGTCGTCTCCCACGGGGTGGCGCAGGCCAAGCGCTATCGCGCGTTCCTCGAGGTCGAAGGGCAGCCGCCCGTGGTCTTGCAGGCGTCCGTATCGGCGGCGGAATCGGCGTCCCTCGCACCCGGCAGCGTCGTGAAGGTCACCTACTTGCCGGGCCAGGAAGGCGTCGTCGTGCTGGGAGGCATCGGAGAACTGGATGCCTTGGCGCAGCGTGCGGACTGGGCGAAGGGCGGCGGCTTCCTTCTGCTGGTCGGCGGGCTCGCGCTGATCTGGCGCGCACGCCGGGCGAAGGCGAATCGGGTACGGCAGTAGCGTCGTCCGCAGTTGGCGCGCGGCGACGAGCGAACTTGCGAGCGAGGCACACATGAAGACGCGTACATTCGGGCGTACCGGCCTGCAGGTCTCCGAGCTGGTGTTCGGCGGCGGCTGGGTCGGCGGCGTGCTCATTCACCAGGACGACGACACCAAGCGACGCGTCCTGAAGCGCGCCCTGGATGCGGGCATCAACTGGATCGACACCGCCGCGATGTACGGCAAGGGCCAGTCCGAGCAGGCGCTGGGGTGGCTGTTGCCGGAGGTCGACGCCAGGCCTTACCTGTCGACCAAGGCGTATCTCGATACCGGGGACCTGCGCGACATCCCTGGTCAAATCGAGAGAAGTCTGCACGACAGCCTGATGCGGATGCACCGGGACAGCGTCGATCTGTTCATTCTGCACAATCCGGTGACCGCCGAGGGACGCGACGGCGCGCTCACGCCGGAGCAGATCCTTCGTGCCGGGGGCGCACTCGAGGGGCTGCGACGGGTGCAGCACATGGGCCTCACGCGATTTGTGGGCATGACTGCGCTCGGCGAGGCGGGCAGTCTGATCGAGGTCATCGGCAGCGGGGGGTTCGACGCCGCGCAGGTCTATTACAACGTGCTCAATCCCAGCGCGGCGCGCGCCATGCCGGGCGCGTGGCAAGGACATCGATTCGACGGTGTGGTGGCGGCGTGCAAGGCGCAGGGCACGGCAGTGATGGCGATTCGCATCCTCGCCGCCGGAGTGCTCGCGACCGACGTACGGCACGGCCGCGAAGTGGTGATCACCCAGGGCGCCGACCTGCCGCTGGAGCAGCGTCGCGCCCACGCGGTGAGCGCGGCACTGGGGCAGACATGCGGCTCCCGCGCGCAGGCTGCGGTGCGCTTCGCGCTGAGCAATCCGGACATCGCCTGCGCGGTGGTCGGACTGGCCGAGCCGTCGCATCTGGAGGAGGCACTGGCGGCGCAGGCGCTCGGGCCGCTGCCGACCGAGGCGATGGAGAAGCTGGAGCAACTATATGCGGCGAACTTCGGGCTAGAAGTCGGCGTGTGATCGCCGTGCCGAGTCCTGAGCGAGGATTTCTCGCTGCGCTCGAAATGACACGGTAGTGTGTTTCTTCTCCGCGGTGTTCGTGGTGTGTCCCGTCTCCGCGATGGTCGTGGTGTGGCCCGTCTCCCCGGTGTCATCCCGCGGCAAAGCCGAGGGATCCTCGCCGTGCTACGTCCAGAGCGAGGATTTCTCGCTGCGCTCGAAATGACACCGTAGTGTGTCCCTTGCTCCGCGGTGTTCGTAGTGTGTCCCGTCTCCGCGGTGTTCGTGGTGTGTCCCTTCTCCACGGTGTCATCCCGAGGCGAAGCCGAGGGATCCTCGCCCTGCTGCGTCCAGAGCGAGGATTTCTCGCTGCGCTCGAAATGACACCGTGGTGTGTCCCGTCTCCACGGTGTCATCCCGAGGCAAACCCCAATCAGCGGTGTCGGTTACAGGAATCGCTTTCCCCACGCTGCGTAGTCGTCGGTGCGCATCAACTGCTTCATCAGCGCTTCCGGTGCCACGCCCGTTAGCTGCGACGGCGAAGTGCCCTCGCGCAACGCCTTCAGCGTCGCATAGACCGCCTGCACGGCGGCCGCGAATGGCTGGTGCCCCTGCAGACATACGCGCACACCGCGCGACGCCAGATAGTCCAGGTCCATCAGTTCCGCGCCGACGCCGCCGAGAATCATGGGCAGGCGGATCTCCGCGGCCACGGCATCGAACTCCGCGCGCGTGGTCACGCCGACCAGGAAGATCGCGTCGACTCCGGCAGCCTGGTAGGCCTTCGCACGCCGGATCGCGTCGTCGATTCCGCTGATCGACGGCGCGCTCGTGCGCCCCGCAATCACCAGATCGGCGTCGACGCGCGCCTCCAGCGCTGCCCTCATCTTGCCCACTCCCTCCTCGATCGAGGTGAGCTGCGCCTTGCCGACCGAACCATGCGCCTGCGGCAGCACCGTATCCTCGATGGAGAAGCCGGCGACGCCGGCGACCTCGAGTTCCTGCGTCGTGCGCATGACATTGAGCGCATTGCCGTAGCCGTGATCGGCATCGCACAGCAGTGGCAGATCTGCGGCGCGGCCGATGCGCCGGGCCTGGTCGGCGAACTCGGACAGCGTGAGCAGGATGATGTCGGGCGCGCCGAGCACGGTGAGCGAGGCCACGGAGCCGGCCAGCATGCCCAGCTCGAAGCCGAGATCGCTGGCGATGCGGGCGGCGACGGGATCGTGGACGGAGGCCGGGTGAATGCAGCGGTTGCCGCTCAGCAGTGCGCGCAAGCGCCTGCGACGGGCGGTGAAGGTCGACATATCGGGTCGGATACCGGAGGTGGAGGCCCGCGCAGTCTACCCAGTGCTTCTCGACACTGCAGGCCGCCGGGACGCGGCTGCACGTTGGCGCGTTGCCATCGGCAGGGCCTGGCGTGACCCGTAACGCACGCGGGTGTGCCGGCGCGTAGCGAGCGCATGCAGCACTATTGACGGCCATCAATGTGCGCCCTGCCGGACGGCGCTGAAATGGTCGTATTCGAGTCGCCAAACGGAGTCCGGTCGATGCTTTTCCTTCAACGCCTGTTCTGCAGTGTGCTCGCATTGGGTTGGATCAGTACGTCGATCGCGGCGGAGGCGGTCGTGCTTCGCACGCAGATCGTGATGGACCAGCAGGGTTTCCAGGAGGAGGCGTTCCGGCTGCTCGTTCCGAAGGACTGGCGCTTCGACGGTGGCATCGTCTGGGATTTCAACCGCATCCCGGCCGAGGCGTTCTCCAGCTATACCGTGACCAGTCCGGATGGCGCTGCGGTCTACCAGCAGTTTCCGCATACCAGCCTGTTCTGGGCAGAGGATCCGATGCTTCAGCAGTCCTATGCGCAGAGCGGATTTCAGGTCTCTCCCCCGGTCGGGGCGGAGGAAGCGCTGCGCGATCTCTACCTGCCGAACTATCGTCCCGAGGCACAGAACGCAACGGTGCTGGAAGTCCAGCCCCTGCCCGAGGTGGCGGAACAGGTCGTGCAGTGGCAGTACGCACTCATGAACGTATTCGGCCGCATCTCGCCGCCGCAATTCCAGTACGAGATCCGTGCGGATTCGGCCCGTGCCAGGTATCGCTATGCCGTCTCGGGCCAGGAGACGATCGAGGATGTCACGCTCACCATCGTCTATTTCATCGCGCAGATGCCGTCGATGTACGGCTACGTGCCCGCGATTACCTGGACGGTGGCGCCCAGGAGCTTTCACGCGCCGGCAACGGACATGGACAAGCGGCTGGAGACCTTCCGCATCATCGCCGCCTCGGTTCAGGACAACCCGGCCTGGCACGAGCACAACATGACCCTGGCCGCCGTAATGACGCGCGAGCAGCTGCGCCAGCAGCAGCAGATCTTCAAGCGACTGGAGGACATCCGCCGATCGCAATCCGAGATGAGCGACCAGCTGTTCGAGTCCTGGCAGCGCCGCAGCGAGGCGCAGGACCGTATGTTCGAGCGCTACAGTCAGGTCATCCGTGGCGTGGAGACCTACAGCGATCCAGTGTCCTCGCGCCAGGTGGAGCTGCCCAACGGCTACCGGCATGCCTGGAGCAACGGCATGGATTACGTGCTGAGCGACGATCCCGCCTTCGATCCGAACCGGGCGGGCGGCCAGACCTGGACCGAAATCCACCCGCAACGATGAACGTCCGCGTCGCCGACGCGTAGAGTCGCCCCTGCGAGCACTCGCGATAGCGCTGCGCACGCCGTATCCCGACCGGTGCGAAGCGGCCCGATCGGGCACACTACGGCAACCGGAAAGAGGGCGGACGCATGCAGCGACTGGGCGTGGGAATCGTCGGGCTGGGATTGGCGGTGAAGCCGCACGCCCTGGCGCTGCGTGAATTGGCCGCACGCATCGACTTCGTCGGCGGCTACAGCCCGACAGCGGAGCGGCGTCGCTCGTTCGAACGGCACTACGGCCTTCCCACCGTGGACACGATGGGCGCGCTGCTGAACGACGACCGCGTGGATGTTCTGCTCGTGCTGACGCCCCCGCGCACGCATGCCGACCTGGCTCTGCAGTGCGCGCAGGCAGGCAAGCACGTCCTGCTGGAGAAGCCCATCGACGTCACGTTCGCGCAGGCGCGTGCGTTGGTCGACGCGGTCGAGGCCACCGGGCGCAAGCTCGGGGTGGTGTTCCAGCAGCGCTTCCGGCGCGGCGTGCAGCGTGCGCGATGCCTGGTGGCCGAGGGCGCGCTCGGCACCCTGCTCAGCGCGTCCTGCTCGGTTCGGTGGTGGCGGCCGCCCGAGTACTACGCGCAACCCGGGCGCGGCATGCTGGCGCGCGACGGCGGGGGCGTGCTGCTCACGCAGGCCATCCACACGCTCGATGCGCTTCTCGACCTGGCCGGAGAGGTGGAGCGCGTCAGCGCCTTTTGCCGCACCAGTCCGCTGCGATCCATCGACACCGAGGACATCGCCTGTGCGGCCCTGCGCTATCGAAACGGCGCGATCGGGGCGGTCGACGCGACCACGGTCGCCTACCCGGGCTACCCCGAGCGCATCGAACTCGCCGGCACGCAAGGCAGCCTCTTGCTCGAAGCCGAACACTTGACGCTGTACCGGGAGGGCCGCGCGCCCCTGGTCGTGGAGGGGTCGAGCGCCGGCGGGGGCGGCGCCGATCCGATGGCCTTCTCGCATGAGCCCCACCGACGATTGATCGAGGACTTCATCGACGCGGTGCGCGACGACCGCGAACCGCGATCGAGCGGACGCAGTGCGCTGAAGGTGCACGCCCTGATCGACGCGATGCTCGCCGCGTCTCGCGCCGGCGCTGCCGTGGAGGTGCAACGATGAACGAAACCGCCGGGCGCGATGTGGCGCGCGCCGAAGCCATTGCCAGGACCGTGTCGCGCGTGCGCGCGATCGAGGCCGCAGGAGGCGTGAGCGCCGACTCGCTGCATGCGATCCGGGAGGAGTTGCTGGCGCTCGCCGCCCGCCACGACCTGTTCCGGCTCGAGGACTTCCCGCCGCCGGCGCCCGGCGGCCCGCGCCAGTCCTGCCTGTACCGCCTCTCCGAGGACCCCGACCACCGCTTCGCGTTGTACGCGAATGCAGCCCTCGGACGCTACGCCAATGCCGCGCACAACCATGCGACCTGGGCGGTGATCGTCGGCGTGTATGGCGAAGAGCTGAACCGTCTGTACCGACGTGCGCAGGATGGCGGCATCGAGGAGACCGGCACCGCCATCGTCGGTACGGGTACCGGCCTCACGTTCCTGCCCGACGACCTCCATTCCCTGGACATCGATGCACGCACGCCGATGCTCAACTTCCACATGTACGGACTGGCGCTCGAGCAGCTGAGCGAACGGCGCTACTGGTCCCCCCAGGAGCGGCTCTGGCGCCACTTTCCGGCCCGCAGCGACATCCGCGAGGCGCGGTTCCGCGCATGACGCGCCGAATCGACCCCTATACACTGAAGTCCTGGTTGCGCGACGGCTGCGAACTCGCGCTGCTCGACGTGCGCGAGCAGGGACCGTACTCCCGCGCACATCTGTTGTTCGCAAGCAATCTTCCGCGCTCGCGCCTCGAACCGATGCTGGCCAACCTGGTGCCGCGCCGCAGCGCACGACTGGTCATGTGCGACGGCGGCGACGACGACGAATCGATGCGCGCAGCGACGGCCGCCATCGGTTACGGGTATTCCGACGTGAGTGTGCTGGACGGTGGCGTCGCCGCCTGGCGCGCTGCCGGATTCGAGGTGTTCTCCGGCGTGAACGTGCCGAGCAAGGCCTTCGGGGAATACGTCGAGCAGCGTTACGACACGCCGCGCATCAGCGCACAGCAGCTGCACGCATTACGCGCAAACGGCGCGAACCTGGTGATTCTGGACAGCCGGCCGCCGGACGAGTTTCGCAGCGTGAGCATTCCGGGAGCCATCGACTGCCCCGGGGCAGAGCTCGTGTATCGCGTCTTCGATGCCGCACCCGATCCGGACACGCTCGTGGTGGTCAATTGTGCGGGCCGCACGCGCAGCATCATCGGGGCGCAATCGCTGTGCAACGCCGGGATCCCGAATCGGGTCGTCGCGCTCAAGGACGGCACCATGGGCTGGCAGCTCGCGGGGTTCGAACCGGCGCGCGGCTGCACCGATCAGGCCGCGGCACCGTCCGCTGCAGGGCTCGCG
>JAEZCG010000057.1 GCA_023430065.1 Pseudomonadota bacterium
ACCCCCCCGGGCCCGCCCCCCGCCCCGCCCCGACGATCCACCCGTGCCGTTCAGTGCACAGCGGCAGACGCAGCACTCCGGGTAGCGCCTGACCGCGGCATGAACAGGATGATGAGCGCTCCGAGCAAGGCGACGGCCGCCAGGGCATAGAGGGCGGACTGCGTCGCACCGCCGGTGGCCGCTCGGATATGTCCGATCAGCACCGGGCCGAAGTGCCCGCCCAGATTGCCGACCGAGTTGATCCAGGCGATGCCGGCGGCGGCCGCGGTTCCGGACAGGAACGCCGTGGGAAGCGACCAGAACGTCGCCACCCAGGCCAGCAGACCGACGGTGATGAGGGTCAGCGCGATGATGGACAGCACCGGATCGTGCCCGATCACCGCCAGCAAGAGCAGTCCAGCGATTCCCAGGAACAGCCCACCGGCCGCGTGCCAGCGCCGCTCGCCGGTCCGGTCCGAGTGCGCGCCCCAGTAGACCATCGCCACCGAGGCGCAACCCCAGGGGATCATGCTGAGCAGGCCGACCTTGAGGAAATCCTGCTTGTCGATGCCGATTTCCTGGATGATGGTGGGCATCCAGAAGTTGATGGCGTAGAAGCACACGACGCCGCAGAAATAGACCACGGCCAGGGCCCACACGCGCATGTCCTTGAAGGCATCCGCGAAGCTGTGGCGCTGACCGTGATCGCGCTTGGACGCTTCGTCCGCCTGCACCTGCTGCACCACGAACTGCTGTTCCTCGGGCGTCAGCCAGCGCGCCTGCCGCGGACCGTTGGGCAGGAGCCACAGCACCAGCAGCCCGATGATCACGGACGGGATGCCCTCGAGCAGGAACAGCCACTGCCAGCCGTGCCACCCGCGGATGCCGTCCATGTACTGCATGATGGCGCCCGAGATGGGCGACCCGATCACGTTGGCGATGGCAATTGCGGTCATGAACAGCGCGATGAACTTCGCGCGCCGGGGCCCGGGGAACCAGTAGGTCATGTACAGGATGATGCCCGGGAAGAATCCGGCCTCGGCGACCCCGAGCAGGAAACGCAGGAAATAGAACGTGAACTCGGCGTCGGTGCAGTTGAACGCGGCCGCCACGGCCCCCCATTTGACGTCTGCGGTGAACATGAACAGCGAGGAGATGATGCCCCATGTGATCATGATGCGCGCGATCCAGATGCGCGCACCCACCCGCTCGAGGATCACGTTGCTCGGCACCTCGAAGATGAAGTAGCCGATGAAGAAGATGCCCGCGCCCACCCCGTATACGGCATCGCTGATCACGTCCGGAACCATCTGCAGCTTGGCAAAGCTGACGTTGACGCGATCCAGGAACGCGACGATGTAGCACAGGAACAAGAATGGAATCAGCCGCCACGCGACCTTGCTGAATGTCGCGCGCTCGAACTCCGCGGAAGCAACTGCAGTGGCCATCGCTCTCCTCCCCTTTTGTTGTATGGCGCTTGGCTGCGAGACAACCGTGCGGATCGTGGTGTTGTCGGGATCCTGCACGGCGCGGATTGTATCAGTGCGCCCGGCCCGTGCCCGTCGAATTCTCAAGGATCCGCCGCGCTCGCAGCGATCGGGAGATGCAAGGCGCGGCCGGCCTTCGGGGTGCCGCGGAGAAGCTCAGCCCTTCTCGCCGCCGAAGTGGAACTCCAGCACGATGTAGCGGCGGCCCACCAGGTCCACCGTGCGCTCGACGGTCTCCCCTCGATACTCGGCCTTCATCGTGTAGCGGCCCGACGGCGGGTTGAAGTAGAACCAAGGCCCCTGCGACTGCGCCTCGATGATCTTGTCGCCCCGCAGGTCGATCACGGTGATCTTGACGCCCTCCAGCTCCTGCGATGCATCCGGGCCGGTGAACAGCAGCTGCATCGGGTATTTGTTGGCGACCTTCTGCATCGCCTTCTTCTCATCGTCGTTCACGCCGCCGGATACGTATTGGATGCCACTCTGCTTCTTGACCTGCAGCTCGACCGCCTGCGGCGCGTCCCCGGCCATGGCGGGGGCAGCACCGAGATGCGTGAACAGCAGGGTGAAAACGGCGGCGATGCAACGTCTCATGATTGGCTTCCGGTTCGGTTGTCGTGTCAGGGCTGGTCGGTCCCCGGGCTCCGTTCTGCGGCATCGCGCTGCGCCGCGTTGAGGGCGCTGCCGCGCACCTCGAAGCGTACCCGGGCGCGCTCGGCACCGGCCTCGTCCACCAGGCTGAGGGCCCATTGTCCCGGCGACGGGGCCCACATCCCGTCGTCGGGTGCGGGGGCATCATTGAGCCGCCAGCGCAAACTGCGAGTGTCGCCTTCGGCCTGGAAGCGCACCCGCTGCAGATGCACGGGAATGTCGGGGTCGAGCGCGACGATCTGTCCATCGGCAGGGTACACGATGCGTGCGCGTGCCGCCGATGCGATGCCCTTGTACACCACGCGCGTGGCTTCCGTGCCGCTCAGGAAGAGTTCCTCGCGATCCGGCTCGGCCACCCCCTCGAACGCCACCCGGACGCGCTCGACCCCCTCGGGCAGGCCGGGAGGCAGACTGGGGCGCGAGCGGTGCAGGGCATTGACCAGGTCCAGCCATAGCGGCGCCGCGCCCGAGATGCCCGACACATCCCACATCGGACTGCCGTCGAAGTTGCCGACCCAGACGGCCACGGTATAGCGCGAGGTGAAGCCCACGCACCAATTGTCGCGCATGTCCTTGCTGGTCCCGGTCTTGACCGCCGCCCAGTGACGGGGGGCGAGCGGGTTGTCCAGTCCGAACGTTGCGCTGCGCGCAAGCCGGTCGGACAGGATGTCGGTGACGATCGCAGCGGCACCCGCATCGAGGATGCGCCGCCCTGGTTCGGCCGGACCGGGCACGAGCGTGGAGGCGCGCCGGATTCCGCCGGCAGCCAGGACGCCGTAGGCTTCCGCCAATTCCCACAGGGTGACTTCGGCCGAGCCGAGTGCAAGCGAGTAGCCGTAGTAGTCGGCGTCCTGCCGCAAGGAATCGAAGCCTGCCGCCCTCAGGCGGCCGATCAGGGGGTCGATGCCGACTAGGGTGAGCGTGCGCACCGCCGGCACGTTCAGCGAAGCCGCCAGCGCCGTGCGTACGCTGACCACGCCCTTGAAGCTGCGATCGTAGTTCTGCGGCACGTACAGTCCGCCCGGGGTGACGATGTTCACGGCCGAATCGTCCAGAAGCGAGGCGGCGGTCAGCACGCGCTGTTCGAGCGCCAGACCATAGAGGAAGGGCTTGAGCGTGGAGCCGGCCTGCCGCAGTGCGTGCACGCCGTCCACGAACCTTCCGGCCGAGGCAGTGCCGGCATTGCCCACATACGCCAGTACCTCACCGCTGCGGTTGTGCAGCACGAGCACCGCTGCGTTGGACACGTTGCGCCCGGCCAAGGCGATCAGCTGGCGTTCGGCCGCCTCCAGGGCAAGCGCCTGGATGTCCGCATCGAGCGTGGATACCACTCGCCGCGCGTCCTTGCTCAGGAGCTTGCGCGCGACGTGGGGTGCCAAGGTGGCGCGCGGCGCGAAGTTCGGTACGCCGATCAGTTGCGCGCGCGCGAGCGACTCGATCGTCTCGCACGTGGTGTCCAACCGCATGGTCTCGGCCAGGGCGCAGGCGCGCTTGGCCACCGCATCCGGCTTGGCGTTCGGGCCGCGCAGCAGCACCGCGAGCAGCAGCGATTCGCGTTCGTCGAGGCCGCTCGCCTCCTTGCCGAACAGCGCACGCGCAGCCGCGCCGATCCCCTGGATCTCTCCACGGAAGGTGGACAGGTTCAGGTACGCCTCGAGAATCTGGCGCTTGGTCCAGTGCCGCTC
Source organism: Pseudomonadota bacterium (assembly GCA_023430065.1). Taxonomy (GTDB): domain Bacteria; phylum Pseudomonadota; class Gammaproteobacteria; order Burkholderiales; family SHXO01; genus SHXO01. The sequence continues at coordinate 3,803 of JAEZCG010000057.1, forward strand.
GAGCTCGCGCGCAGCCTGGATCTGATCCCACTTCTGCCCGATGGTGCGGCGCTGCCGGCGCGCCTTGAGGGTCTCCTCGAGCATGGCCGCCACCTGCATCGACAGCGTGCTGGCACCGCGCGGCCGGTCCGAGAACAGTCCGTCGATCACCGCGTCGGTGAGCGCCAGCCAGTCCACCCCTTCGTGTTCGTAGAAGCGCTTGTCTTCGGCACGCACCACCGCCCGCAGGAAGCTGGGGGACACCTGGTCGAGCGCGACCCAGTCGAGACGCCGCCCGAGCATGTCCACGCGCATCTCGTGCAACAGCACGCCGTTGCGGTCGAGCAGCACGGCTTCGCTGCTCGTGTGCTGCTGGCGCACGTCGTCGTAGCCCGGCAGTGCACCGGCCTGCGCGCCGGTCAGCGCCAGCACGAGCGCAAACGCGCTCCGCAGCCTGCACGCGGGCCGGATCAGCATGAGCGGGAACATGCGCGCAAACCTCGTCTCAGGGCGCGACCACCAGCTTCGCCAGCGGCAGCTCGCCGAACATCTCCGGCGCATACAACGCCTCGACGCGTGTCGGCGGCAGCGAGAATTCGCCCGGATTGTTCAGCCGCAGCGTGTACTCGAGGGTCCAGGCACCCTTGGGCACGAACCGATAGTAGGCGCGGAAGGAATCGAGCTTGCGCTCCTCGAACGCCGGCCATACCCAGCCCTCGCGTCGCTCGCCCTGCGTGGCGATCAGCGGATCGCGTCCCAGGCCGGTGCCGAGCACGCTCGCGCCGGCAGGTACCGGATCGTTGACCACCACCCAGCTCATGTCCGACTGCGCCTCCAGTTCCAGGCGCACGCGCAGCACGTCGCCGCGCGACCAGCGCCCCGCCTCCTTCTGTTCGATCGGCACGACGCTGCGCACGATGCGGTAGCCGGACGACTGCGCCTTGTCCAGGGGTACCGCGGCAAGACTGCGCACGCTCGCCCACGGCTTGCCCACGCCGTCGTGTACGACCCGCAGGCTCGCCTTGCCGTCCGGCCAGGGCAGCGAGAGCGAGGCGGACGGCGCCTGTGCCCAGTGATGCTCACGCGCCTGCCCGCCGATCGCAATCCGGGTCGCACCGCTGACCGGGACGGACTCGACCGTCCTGCCGAACTTCTCCAGCGCGATCACCCCCCACGCATTGGCCACGGTCGTGTCCCAGTGGCCGCGCTGCTGGCGGCCCAGTGCGCCGCGCACCAGGCGGCCCAGGTCTTCGTGCCACGCCGGCAGATCGAGCGCGACGAGCAGCATGCGGTTCGCATTCGCATCGCCCGACACCATCAACCACCACAGCGCGTCCTGGCGCTCGGTGGAGAAGGTCATGATGCTGCCCTGGAGGTTCACGCGCGCGCGCAGCAGATTGGACGCTTCGAGCAGGCGTGCGTCGCGGCCCGACAGCTGCGGGCTGCGCTTGAGCAGGTCGATCCAGTCGAGCAGGGTGGACGTCGGCCACAATTCGGGATCCACCGACACCGACGCAAGGTCGTTGTCCTGCGCCGGCCGTCCCCAGCGCGCCAGCGCCTGCAGGGCGGCGATCTTGCGCAGCGACAGGTCGGCTGCATTCCAGCCTGCCTCGCGCACCAGTTGCCCGGCGACGAAGCGCTCCAGCCCCGCCAGCATGCGCGTCCTGGCGCTGTCCGGGATGATCCAGCCGGCCTCGTCGGCAATGCTCAACAGATACGTCGTGAGCGTATCGCTACCCTCGCGCATGACGCCGAAGTACTTGGCCAGCCCATCACGATCCAGGTAGGACGGCAGGCCCGCCATCAGCGCCTCCCACTGCGGCAGGTCGCGCAGCGCGAGCGCACGCGAGGCGAGCTGCTCGAGGCAAGTGTACGGATAGGCCTGCATGTAGGCTTGCACGCCCGGCAGCTCGCCGCCCAGGCGCGCCTGCAGGTCAGCCTGGATGCCGCCGCGCCCGGGCAGGGCCGCGGCCGGCATCGCGACGGGAATCTCCAGCGTGCGGTCGACCTGTGCGAGCGTGGCCTGGACGGTGCGCACCGGCACGGCCGGCAACACCTGCTGCGAGATGCTGAGCGCATCCTGCACGCTCACCCCCTCGCCCGGCGCCGCCTGCGCCGACACCTCCCATCTGGCACGCGTTGCCGCCGCCGGCACGCGGTAGCGCCACGATACTTCGGCGGAGGCGCCGGGCTCGAGGCGAACGCGCTGGGCAGGCAGCGTTTGCGCCTTCCCGCGGTCGGGGACGACGCGCGCGGTCGCGTCCACGTCGAGCGCGCGCTCCGAGGCGTTGCGCACCGTGAACAGGGCACGGAAATCGTCCTGCTCGCGCACCAGGGGCGGCAGCCCCGAAAAGAGCATCAGCTCGCGGGTGGAGCGGATGGTCGCGTGGCCGCTGCCAAACAGGGACGAACCTGCGTTGGCCACCGCAACGATGCGGAACGAGGTCAGCGAATCGTTGAGGGGAATCTCGGCGGTGCCGCGTCCCTGCGCATCGAGCTTCACGCGCGCCTGCCAGTACAGCAGGGTGTCGAACAGCTCGCGTGCCGTCTGGCGTCCGCCGCCGCCGCCGGCCGCTCGCGCCTTGCGCCCGTAGTGACGCTTGCCGACGACCTGCATGGAGGCGGTGGCGGTGTCGACCTCCAGGCCGCGTCGCTGCATCATGCGCGACAGCAGGTCCCAGCTGCCGTTCGGCGCCAGTTCCAGCAGCCCCTCGTCCACTGCCACCAACGCCACTTCGCTGCCCTTCGGCAGCGCCGCGCCACCGACCACGCGCGTGACGTGTACCGCGACCTTCGCCTTCTCGCGGGGGCGATAGTCCTGCCGGTCCGTGCGCACGTCCACGTTCAGCTCGAACGCACGCCACCCCACCTTCAACTCGGCGAGGCCCATGCGGAACGCCGGCTTGCCCAGGTCGACCAGGGCCGTCGGCTGGACGCCGCTGACGCGTCCGCGCACGGCCAGGACGGAGACGAACACGTTCGGCGCGTGGTGCCCCTTCAACGGCACCTCGACCACTGGCGACTTGCCCGACAAACGCGCGACGAAGGCGTCGAGCACGCCTTCGCGCTCCACCGTGACCAATGCCGTGGCCGAGCGGTACGGCATGCGTACCTGCAGGCGCGCACGCTCCCCGGGCTCGTAGCGCTTGCGCTCGGGAATCAGATCCATGCGGTCGTCGTCGGAGGCGTCGAACCACCACTCGCCCTGGCCCGCGACCCAGACACTGGCGCTGGTCGCCGCCCGGCGCCCCTGCACATCCGCAGTACTCGCCTCCACCAGCACTTCGCCGGAGACCGGCGATTCGAAGCGGCAGGCGACCCGGCCCTTGTCATCGCTGGTGCCCTCGCAGACGGTGCCCACTCGCACGATCTCGGCACCGCTTTCGTAGGCATAGAAGCCGCCGAGCAGGCGCTTGCGATGTGCGAAGGCACGCCGCTCGAACAGGTTGAAGGCCACCGGCACGCCGGCCAACGGACGTCCCGCCAGGTCCAGCGCCAGCGCCTGCAACTGCACCTGCTTGTCGCCGGATTGCGCCCAGCCGTCGGCCTTGATCCCGAGCACCACGGCAGCCGGCCACCACGGCATGCGGGTGGCGGCGGTCAGAATCTCGCCGTTGGGATCGCGGTACTCCAGCTCGGCGACCACCTCCTGCGGGGTATCGTGCTCGGGCACCTCCCCGAGCGCCGCCCTGCCGCCGCCCGCCCGATCCAGGCTGAAGGCGCGGGTCGCCAACGCGCGGCTGCCGGTGCCGGCCGGCACCTCTCCGTCCGCCTGATCGTCCAGGCCGAGTTCGTCGCGCAGCCAGTCGTCGCGGCGGCGCGTGTCCTGCACGCCCTCGCGCACGGCCCCGCTGAGGAAGGTGAACTCCGGATGGTCTTCGAAGCGCACCGTCCGCGGTCGCACCAGCCCGCGCAGCGTCACTGGCGCATTCGCCGCACCACCGCCGGCCAGGTAGCTCACCTGCACGCCCACGGGCACCTCGCGCACCTGCACCAGAGCGCCGGCAGGCGCTTCGAGCGACGCGCGCATCAGCGGCACGCGGAATTCCTCGACACGGAAACTGCCTGCCGGGCGCCGCCGGGGTTCACCGCTCAGACGGTCCTCGATCTGCACGCGATAGGTGCCGACCTTCGCATCGGTGGGAACCTGCCACTCGCTGATCGCGCTGCCGCCCTGCCAGCGCACGGGCAGCTCGTACACTTCGTCGCTGCCTGCGTGCTCGATGCGCAGGCTGGCCGGCAAGCGCGAGGCATCGACGTTGCGCAGGCCGCTGCCGACCTGCTGCCGGACCAGGTGCTTCATGTGCACGGTCTCGCCGGCACGCACCAGCGTGCGATCGAACACCGTGCTGGCGATGTACGGTCCCTCGTAGCTTGGCCCCGGCAGGTTGAAGCGCCACCGTGCGATGCCCTCGTTCCAGTCGGACATGACGAAGCCGAGATCCGCACCGTGTGCAGCCAACGCCATGAGCTGGCGATCCCAGTCGCTCATGCATCCGGGCAGCGCGTCACGCGAAGGCAGCACGGCGCTGCTGCGTGCGATGCCGTTCGCGTCGGTCACGCCCTTCCAGTACTCCTTGCCGCCGCAGTCCTGCACCGATACGCGCGCACCGGATACCGGCCGGCCACTGTCGAGCGCGGTCACCCAGACCAGGGACGACTCGCGCCCCTGCTTGAAGTGCACCGCCAGGTTGGTGACGAGAGCGGCCGTGGACACGTGGTAGACCTCGCCGCCCTTCGCCTCCGGATGAGAGCCGGTCAGCAGCGCCGCCCCGAGCTTGGGGCTCGCCAGTTCCACCACATAGAAACCCGGCTGGCGCAGCGGGATGCCGACCACCTCGAAGGCGCGCGCGCCCGCCTGCTTGGGCACGTCGATGCGGCGCACCCCCGGCGCCTTGTCGAGGATGGAACGCTCGGCCGCGAAGATGCGTCCGCCCGGCTCCCCCTCCTTGCCCTCGAGCCACTCGGCATCCTGATGATCGTCGACCGCACGCATCCAGCGCACGATGGTGCGCGCATTCGCATCGCGCAGGCGCAACACGCCGCCGGGGATGGACTTGCCGTCGCCAAAGCGCAGCACGCGCCCGCGCACCTTCCGCTCGACATTGCGCAGCGTGACCGGCAGCACGCCGGCGGGTTTCGCTTCGACGATGCCGAAGCGCGCCGGGAACTTCGCCAGCGGCGGCGCGGCATCGGTGCTGACCGCGAGCGGGAAGCGGCTCTGATTCGCAAGGCGGCGGCCCGCATCGTCGCGCACGTCGCCCGGAAGCTCCAGCCGGAACTGCGCGTTCTCGGGGAACGGGCCTTCGAACTCGACCGACGTCACCCATTCGCCGCCATTGTTCTCGTCGGGAAGGCGGGACGGGTAGCTGCGGTCGGGACCCCGCAACACCACTTTCTGGGCGAGTGCGCGCGCGATCGGCGCGGACAGGCCGAGCGACATCGGCAGGAACGGCAGGCAGCCGCCGTCCCGCGCGGCGCGCTGGCACGAGAAGGTCGCGGTGAACGGCGGTCGCACGGTGTACTCGAGGGCCTGGATCGCATCGGTGGCAACGCCCGAACGCGATCGGATCCCCTCGCCCCACACGAGGCGCATGACGCTCTCCGCCGGCAGCCGCCTCGCACAGCGCAGCACCAGCAGCGGCAGACGTTCGGTCGCCGCCGCGCGCAACGCGGCTGCATCCTTCCCGGCCCCCGCGAGGTCGCGCAACTCGCCGGCACGGGCGCGCGCCTGCAGAAGCCGGTCGACGAAGAAGCGCTGGCTGTCCAGGATGCGCGCCCGGTCCTCGCCTTCGATCAGACGCACGCCGATGCGCTCCTCGATGCCGTCCGCATCGCACCAGGCGTGCTCGATGACGCTCGCAGGATCGACCGGCGCGTCCAGCACCAGGACGAAAGCCTGCTCCTCCTCGATCTGGGACCGCTCGCCGGGAAGACTCTCGACGATGGCGGGACCGCCGGTGGAGAACGAGAACTGCGCCGGATCGACCGGGTCTCCCGAGCGGGTGCGCACGGCCTCACGTAGCGAGAAGGTGCAGTGCACGCCTCCGGGAAGATCGTTCGGGAAGTCGTAGACCCAGTTGCGGTGGTCGGCCCAACGCCCGGTGCCGTCGACCGGACAGTCGATGTCGAACGGATCGGCCTGCTGAGGATCGCCGAATGCGACCATCGCCTCGCTGAAGCGCACGGCCACCTGACGCACCCCCTTGACAGACCCTTGCGGCGAGAACGTCTCCACCTGCGCGGCCCATGCGTGCGCCCACGCGCACAGGGTCAGCAACAGCAGGATGAGGGCACGCGGGTGCGCAGCACGGCGGAACAGCGGCATGCAACCTCCGGAAAGGTGACGGCGCCGCTATCTTAGCCTGTCCCTCCCCACCGCCAGCACCTTGCGTCGGTGGCGAGACGCCCCTGCCAGCGTGTCAATCCGACCGATCGACGGTACCGTTCCGACCCACCTACGGTGTCATTCCCACCGCAGGGAGGAATCCGCGCCGTGGACGCTGCACAGCGAGGATCTCTCGCTCGCGCTCGAGATGACACCGCTGGGACGTGGCATAACGCACTGAATGACATTTACCACCTCGACGTCTTCCGACCGACCTGCGGTGTCATACCGACCGACCCACGGTGTCGTTCCGTCCGACCAACCGTATCGTTCCGACAAACCACATTGTCATTCCGACCGATCGACGGTGCCGTTCCGGCCCACCGTTGCAGAAGCGACGCGTTGGGCTGCCGCTCGGGATGACGGCGTTGGCTTACCCACCGGCGCCGCCTCGAGCGACTCCGCGCCGCACGTCGAGGTGACGCGCGAGGAAGGAGCCGACGCGCGACTCGTAGCCCGCCGGATCGAACGCGTGCAGATCCTGGTGCGCGGCGCCTGCCACCACCCACAAGTGCGCATCCGGGCCGGCGCTGCGCAGCAGGCGCGCAGTGTCGGCCAACGTGGTGTGACGATCGCGCTCGCCCGCGATCAAGAGCATCGGTCCCTTACCGGCGAGCGCCTGCGCCGGCGTCAAGGCCTCGCTCGGCACCCCGAACCACAGCGGTGCCTGGGCGAGCAGCAGCGGGGCGAGCAGCGATGCCAGCTGCTCGCCGCCGGGGTGCATGGCCAGGCGCAGCCTCAGCCGGTTGCGAACGGCGGCGTGCAGCTCGGGATAGACCGCCTCCAGGACCATGGCCGCGGGTCGTACCGGCGGCTGCGCAAACACGGCGGCCGCACCGCCGAGCGACACGCCGATCAGGCCCTGGCGCTCGCGCGGCAAGCGTGCGGCGAGCCAGCCCAGCGCCGCCTCCACGTCGCGCGCCTCGTGCCAGCCCATGCCGATGCGCGCCCCGGGCGTCTCGCCGTGCGCCTGCATGTCGATCAGCAGCACGGAAAAGCCCTGGCGATGGAGAAACCGCGCACGACCGAGCATCGCCCTGCGGTCGCTGCGCACGGGGTGCAGCAGGAGCACGGCACCGGCCCCGCGTTCGCCGGGCATGAACCAGCCGGCCGTCACTCCACCCGGCGTGCGGGCAATGCGTATCGATTCGGCCGGGAGTCCGGCCGGTGCCGGTCCCACTGCCCGCATCGCAGGGCGAGTCAGCGAATGCCCCACCCACAGCGACAGCGCTGCGAGGAGTGCACAGGCGCCGATGAGCAGGCCGGAGGCCAGCGCCACGAGCCGCACGTTGTAAGGCTTCACGGCAGGCCGACCCGCGCCATCGGTAACGCGGGCTCAGCCCTGGCGGGCGACCAGCCTGCGGTACTCGCGCAGATGCCGGATCGCACCGAGCTTGTTGCCCGTGCTCTCGCACAGCAGAGCGAGGTTGTAGTGGCAATCGGCGAATGCCGGCTGACTGCGCAGCGCCGCGCGATAAGCGGCGAGCGCCTCGTCCACGCGGCCCAGATCCTCGAGCAGCACGCCCAGATTGAACAGCAGCAGCTCGTCCTGGGGATGATGGTGCAGCGCGGTGCGGTAGGTGGTCTCCGCTTCCTCGAGGCGGTCGGACTCATGCAGCAGCCGACCGAGATTCACGCTCGCCGCCGCGTGCCCCGGCTCTGCGCTCAGCGCCTCGCGGTAGCCCCGGATTGCTTCGTCCTGGTCGTGCGGCTCCGCCTCCCAGGCGCGCTGGAACCACGTCTGGGCCGAGCGGCCGGCCGGTTCCGCACCGCGCTCGAGCACGCACAGTTCGCCGCCCGGGGCGATACGCACTTCCAGATCGAGCTCGTACTGGCCGCTTTCGGCGTCCCAACGACGGGTGCCCTCCTCGATCACGATGCGATCGCCGTGGGCGCGTATCGCCAGACCCGATAGCGGTACCGTGCCTGGCAGGCGCCGCCGCAAGTCCTTCAGGACGCGGCTGATGCGTCTTGGCGGCAGGTGCGCCGAGGTGAGGGATTGCGCAGTGCGCAGCGCAATGAGATCGCGGAAGCTGAAGCGGTACGCACCACGCGGGCCGCGTGCGGGCTCGACGTACCCACTACGCACGAGGCCGACGACGACCGAGCGCGACAGGTTCAACAACCGTTCTACTTCGCGCAGACCGAAGTCGCGCGGCTCGTCCGCTTCCCGTTTCACCCGACGTCCCCGTTCAGGCAAGCCGGCAGTCTACTTCCTGCGCGCGGTCTTGCGAACCGGGACCTCCGCCTCTTCCGGCACAGCGGACTTGGGACGTTTGGCAGCGGGCTTGGCGCGTGCCTTGCGCTCGGGCGCCGTCTCCGAGGCCTGCGGCTCGGCGCGTTTGGGTCGCGCGGGCGATCGCTGCAGGCTCGCGCGCAACGCTTCCATGAGATCGATGACCTTGGCACCGCCCTCGGGGGGCGCCTCGGCCACGGTGATCTGCTGGCCGGCGACCTTCTGCTGGATGGCTTCCTCGATGCGGGCTTTCACCTCGTCGCTGTAGGCGCCCGGATCGAAGGTGTCGCTCGCGCCCTGCTCGACGAGCTGCCGCGCGAGCTTGAGCTCGCTCTCCTTCACCTCGGCCGGGGGGATCTCGAGGATCGACATCGAACGGACCTCATCGGCGTAGAGCAGCTGCTGCATCACCAGACCATCCGAGACCGGCCGCAGCATCACGATGTACTGCTTGCCGCGCGCGGCCCAGCGTCCCAGTGCGCACAGTCCCGCTTCCTCCAGCGCGCGCGTGAGCAGCGCATACGGCTTTGCCCCGCCCTTGTCCGGCGCCACGTAGTAGGCCTTGTCGAAGTACACCGGATCGACGGCCTGCACGGGCACGAACTCGGTGATGTCCACCGCGTTGGTCGCAGTCTCCTCCAGTGCCTTCAGCTCGTCCTTGGTGAACACCACGTACTGGTCCTTGGCGAACTCGTAGCCCTTGACCATCTCGTCGCGTTCGACCACCACCCCCTCTTCGATGCAGATGTACTGCTGACGCAGACGCGAGCCGTCCTTCGCGTGCAGCAGGTTGAACGAGATCTTCTCGCTCGCCTGCGTGGCCGAGTACAGCTTGACCGGAATGGCCACCAGACCGAAGGAGATGGTCAACGATGCAATCGAACGGGCCGCCATGCTTCCTGCCTCCTCATTGTTGTGCCGAGCTTCCCAAAGCACGCTCCAGGCTCTGCTTCGCCCGCAAGGCATCGCGCCATGCATCGCCGGTGCGCGCGAGGCGTGCCGGCACGTCCGTCATGCGGAAATCCAGCGGATGCGCGCCCGCCAGTTCGTCCCACGTGAGCGGCATCGACACCGCCGCCCCGGGCAGCGCGCGCGGCGAGTAGGCCACGTTGAGCGTCTTGCCGCGTACGTTCATGTTGTAGTCCATGAAGATCTTGCCGGTGCGCTTGCGCACGCTCCATTCCATGGTGATGTCCTGCGGGTGCTCGCGCATCAGATGCAGGCCAACCGCCTCGGACATGCGCCGCGTGGCATCGAAGTCGACGCTGCGCTCGATCGGGACGAATACGTGCAATCCGGTCTTGCCGGAGGTCTTCACGATCGGATCGAGCCTCATCTCGCGCAGCAGTTCGCGCAGGTGAAACGCCACTTCCTTGCCCTTCTCGAAGGCGACCGCGTTCAGTTCAGGTTCCGCGCCCGCCTTCTCCTTACCCGAGTAGATGTAAGGGTCGATGTCGAACACCAGGTAGTCGGGGAAATTGAGCAGCGAACGCTCCATTGCCGCCAGTGAACTGGCGTAGTCCACGTTTTCGTTGTCCGTGTCGCGACCCCGTCGCGCGCGCGAGTGCCAGACGTGGAACTCGAGCGTGCCCGCCTGCGCCAGCCACAGCAGCGTGGCCAGGTTGTTGCACAACAGGTACTCGTCGCGTTGGGCCTTGCTCTCCGAGTACACCTCGACCGACTGTACGAATGCCGGCCGCTTCTGGTCCCAATGCTTTTGAAAGAAGCGTTCGCCCTCGATGCCCTCGGGGAAGCGGATCATCGTCAGCGGGCGATCGGCCAGGTGCGGCAGCATGTAAGGGGACACCTGGGTCAGATAGCGCAGCAGATCGCGCTTGGTGAGCGCGGGCTGGTGCAACGTGGCCTCGGCGGGCCAGTACACGCGATCGAGGTTGGTCACGCGTACGCGTTCGCGGCCCACCTCCAGCTCGAGCGTCTTGCCCTTTGCATCCAGTTGTTCCAGCACCTGGGCGACGAGATCGGCTGCCGGCGGCGGCGTGTCGGGCGGCTGCAGCGCGGATCGTGCAGGACGCGCGACCCGCGCAGGATCGACATCGTCGCGCAGGCGCAGGAACACCGGTGCGCGCAACGACCCGTCCGGCGTCCACTCTGCGAACTTCACCTCGGCCACCAGATCGGGCTCCACCCAGACCGTCTCGCCATGCCGGGGCGTCTTCTCCGAGAACGGCGAACGCGCGCGGCGACGCGCATTGAGCAGGCGCTCGAGGCGCGCCAGCATCGCCGCATCGAAGCCCGTGCCGACGTGGCCGGCGTAGCGCAGCCCGCTCTCATCCCGGTAGCCCACCAGCAGCGCCCCGAGCGCCGCGCGCGCACCCTTGCCCTTGCTGTAGCCGCCGATGAGGAACTCCGCACTCAGCGTCGACTTGATCTTCAGCCAGTCCGCGCTGCGCTTGCCGGCCAGGTAACGCGCGCCGCGACGTTTGGCGATCACGCCCTCGAAGCCGCTCGCCAATGCGGCGCGCAGCAAAGCTTCGCCGTCCTCGTGCGCGTCGACCAGCTTCACGTGGGTGTCGGGCAACAGGCATTGCGCGAGATAGCGGTGCCGCGCCTCGTAGGGCGCCTCGCGCAAGCTCGTGCCGGCGAAGTGCAACAGGTCGAAGCAGTAGAACAGCGCAGGGTGGGTACGGTCAGCTTCCTCGATCTGCCGCGCATGCTTCAGCTGCGCGCGATCCTGCAGCGCGTTGAACGAGGGCCGCCCGTCACGCGCCAGTGCAACGACCTCGCCGTCGAGCACCATGTCGGCGCCTTGGCGCGAGAGTTCGTCGACGATGCGCGGAAACGCTTTGCTCAGATCCAGGCCGCGCCGCGAGCGCAGCAGCGCGCGACCGTCGTGCACGAACGCCAGCACGCGGTAGCCGTCGAGCTTAGGTTCATACAGCCATCCGGGCTGCGCGAACGGGGCGCCTCCCAGTTCCGCCAGCATGGGCATCAGGCGCGTGGGCATCGCCTCCAGTGGTCCGTCCGGGGTGAGACTGGCGGCCTCCTGTGCACGGCCCGCCGCCCGCCGGCGCAGTGTCGTCACCTCCATGCCGGAGAGCACCGAGCGCGTCCACCCGGCCGGCGGTTCCGGCAAGACGAAGCGGTCACGGTGCTTGATCAGGAACCACTGACCGGCCTGCTTTGTGCGCACCAGCGTCCAGGATCCCTTCAGCTTCTCGCCACGCAGCTCGATGCTCAGCTTGCCCTGGTCGAAGGCGTCGCGCAGGCGTGCCTGCGC
>JAEZCG010000076.1 GCA_023430065.1 Pseudomonadota bacterium
CACGAGCCACGAACGACCATGAAGATCAAAGCCGCCGTCATCCGTCAGATCGGCCTGCCCCAGCCCTACGCCCAGAGCAGACCCCTGCAGATCGAGGAAGTCGACCTCGATGCGCCAGGCGAACGCGAAGTGCTGGTGCGGGTCAAGGCAGCCAGCCTGTGCCACTCCGACCTGTCCACCATCAACGGCGACCGTCCCCGGCAGATGCCGATGGTGCTCGGCCACGAGGCGGCGGGCGAAATCGTGGAGTGTGGCCCCGGCGTGCACGATCTGAAGCCGGGCGATCACGTGGTCATGGTATTCGCGCCCAGCTGCGGCGAGTGCATCGCCTGTCAGGAGGGGCACCCCGGCCGCTGCGAGCCGGGCCAGAAGGCAAATGGCGCGGGAACGCTGCTGGGAGGCAGCATCCGCCTGAGCCAGAACGGCCAGCCCGTCTACCACCACGTCGGCGTGTCGGCGTTTGCCGAATACGCGGTGGTCAATCGCGGCTCACTGGTCAAGATCGACGCGTCGCTGCCCTTCGACGAAGCCGCGCTGTTCGGCTGCGCCGTGCTCACCGGCGTGGGGGCAGCGCTGAACACGGCGCAGGTCTTCCCCGGTGCGCGCGTGGGGGTGGTGGGCCTGGGCGGGGTCGGTTTGAACGCGCTGTTCGGCGCGAAGGTGGCCGGCGCCAGCCGCATCGTCGCCCTCGACATCCACGACGACAAGCTGGAACTGGCGAAGCAGCTCGGCGCGACCGACACGGTCAATGCCAAGGACGCCGATGCCATCCAGAAGGTGAAAGACCTCACCAACGGCGGCGTCGACTTCGGCCTGGAGATGGCCGGTTCGGTGCAGGCGATGGAACTGGCCTACCGCATCACGCGCCGAGGCGGCACCACCGTGACTGCGGGTCTGCCGCATCCCGACGCACGCTGGCAGCTTCAGCACGTAAACCTCACCGCCGAGGAGCGCACCGTCAAGGGCAGCTACGTCGGCTCATGCGTGCCTCCACGCGACATGCCGCGCTACATCGACCTCTATCGCAAGGGCATGCTGCCGGTGAACAAGCTGATGAGCGACCACATCGCGCTCGAGCAGATCAACGAGGGCTTCGACAACCTCGCGTCCGGCCACACCGTGCGCCAGATCGTGATGCTCTGAAGGAACGCAAACAGCATTCACCACGAGGAACACGAAGAACTGCGAAAGGCGTCCAACACAGAGGAAAACTGAGGCAACCGGGGTTAACGATCCTCGCCGTTCCTCTGTGTACCTCCGTGACCTCTGTTTTGAATGTGCTGCGTGTTCGTTCTTCGTGTTCCTCCGTGCCCTTCGTGGCAAACGAGGTCGAATTGTCCTTACCCCGCTATCCCAGCCAGGACCTGCTGCGCTTCGCCACTGCGCTCCTCGAGCGCGCCGGTCTCGATCACGAGAAGTCCCGCACGGTCGCCGAGGTCCTCCTCGAGGGCGACCTCCTGGGTCACGACACGCACGGGCTGCACCTGCTCGCTCCCTACCTGAAGGAACTCGAGCAGGGCACGATGGAGAGGAATGGCGGGCCGCGCGTGGTGCACGACAAGCCAGCGGCCATGACCTGGGACGGACGCCGGTTGCCGGGCCCCTGGTTGGTCGTGCAGGCGATCGAGCAGGCGCTGCCGCGCGCGCGGGAACTGGGCGTCTGCTCGGTGGCGATCCGGCGCAGTCACCACATCGCCTGCCTTGCGGCCTACCTCGAGCGCGTCACCCGCGAAGGCCTGGCGATCCTGCTCACCAGTTCGGATCCGAACAACCGCGGCGTGGCGCCGCACGGCGGGCGGCGCGGGGTGTACACCCCGAATCCGATCGCCGCGGGGTGGCCCACCCAGGGCGATCCCGTGCTCATCGACGTGTCGATGTCGATCAGCACGAACGGCATGACCATGCGCCTGCGCAGCGAGGGCAGGAAGTTTCCCGGCCAGTGGATGATCGACGCAGAGGGCAATCCCACCGACGACCCGTCCGTGTCGCAGGCCGATCCGCCCGGTGCGCTGCTGCCGCTGGGCGGAATCGAGGCAGGACACAAGGGTTACGCCCTGGGACTGCTGGTGGAGATGCTCACGCAGGGGCTGGCCGGGGACGGGCGCGCCGATCCGCAGGAAGGCTGGTGCGCCAATGTCTTTCTCGAGATCTTCGACCCGGCCGCCTTCGCCGGGTACGACGACTTCGTCCGCCAGACCGGATTTCTCGCCGCCGCGTGCCGGGCCACGCCCCCCCGCCCGGGCTTCGACCAAGTGCGCCTGCCGGGGGAGCGCGCGCTGCGGCGGCGGGAAGAGCAATTGCGCGATGGCATCGGCCTGCACGCCTCGATCATGCCGGCGCTGGCCCCCTGGGCCGACAAGCTGCGCATCGCCATGCCCGCTCCGCTCGCGTCTTGAATCCGTGTCCGATGCCATGACCGGGCAGGCGCCATGAGTGATTCCTCGCGCCGCGCCCAGCACCGCCGCGGCGTGCTGCTGATGATCGGCGCAACCCTGTGCTGGGCGACCGCCGGCATCCTCGTGCGCAACATGGACCTGCGCGACAGCTGGGAGATCACCTTCTGGCGCTCGCTGTTCATGACGATCTTCATCTCGGGCGTGCTGCTGTGGCAGTACGGCAGCTCGGTGCGCGAGCGCATGCGCGCCGTCGGCGCACCGGGCGTAGCGGCCGGCGCGCTGTGGGCGCTGATGTACGTCTGCTTCATCCTCGCGCTCGGGCTGACCACGGTCGGCAACGTGCTCGTGCTCGCCAGCGTGGCACCGTTCACCTCCGCGCTGTTTGGCGCGATCTTCCTGCGTGAGCACATTCCAGTGCGCACCTGGGTCACGATGTTGATCGCCTTCGGCGGGATCGTCGTGATGTTCCTGGATTCGGTTGGCGGCGGTGGGTTGCTCGGCAACCTCATCGCGCTCGCCATTCCCGTCGCCTTCGCCGTCAACGTCGTCATCCTGCGCCGCGCGCATGCGCACGTGGACATGCTCCCCACACTCGTCCTTTCCGGGCTGTTCTCGATGGCGGTGACGCTGCCGTTCGCCTGGCCATTGGAGCCGACCGCGCGCGACGTCGGCCTGCTCGCCGTCATGGGCACGGCGCAGCTCGGCATGGGTGTGCTGCTGATGATCCGCGCGACGCCGCATCTGTCCGCTGCCGAAATCGGACTGCTCGCCGTGCTCGAGACGATCTTCGGCACGGTGTCGGTCTGGCTGGTGGTGGGCGAACGCCCCGGCGCAACCGCGCTGCTCGGCGGCGCAGTCGTCATCGGCGCCCTGGTGGCCAACGAACTTCTCGCGCTGCATCGGCGTGCCATGGTCGATGCCGAGGACGCAGTGCGCGAAGTGAGCGGCGCCGGTCACTGACCCTTGGCGGATCACGACGCTACACTCTTGGGACCGCTGGAACGACGAAGGAGAAGAGATGAGCGATCGATCGGACAACCTGGCAGCGCGACTGGAGAAGTGCTACGCCGCAGCGGTGCACGACGTGCTGCGCGGAATGGGCGCCGGCCCCTGCGTGCTGCCGCCTGCCATCAAGCCGCTCGATCCCTCACGCCCGCTCACCGGCGAGATCTTCACCGTGAGCGGCCACATCGACGCCACGCGTGATCCGCACGACACCCTGGTGCAGTGGACCGGCCTGCTATCCAAGGCACCTCAGGGCAAGGTGGTGGTCTGCCAGCCCAACACCTACGACATCGCGCTGATGGGTGAACTGTCGGCGGAAACCCTGCACTTCCGTGGCGTGCGCGGCTACGTCGTCGACGGCGGCTGCCGGGACACCGACTTCATCCTGAAGCTGGGCTTCCCGGTGTTCTGCAGCTTCACCACGCCGAAGGACATCGTCGGCAAGTGGGTGCCCGACCGCTTCGGCGAGCCGGTCACGATCGGCGACGTGACGGTCTGCACGGGCGACTTCCTGATAGGAGATCGCGACGGCGTGGTCGTGATCCCGGGCCGCATCGCCGAGGAGGTGGTGGCCAAGACCGAGGAGGCGGTGCGCACCGAGAACAAGGTGCGCAGCGCGATCCTGTCCGGGATGGATCCGCAGGAGGCGTATCTGACGTTCGGGAAGTTCTAGAGATGGCGGGCGTGGTTCACTGACACCAAGTTCGTGTCATCCCGAGCGTGGGCGTGAGCGCGAGCGAGGGATCCTCGTCTTGCAGCGTCCACGGCGAGGATCTCTCCCTTCGGTCGAGATGACACCGCGGGGTCCGAACTCAGTGTCAATCCGAACTCGGCGGCACCGACTCTCGTGTCATCCCGAGCGCGAGCAAGGGATCCTCGCCTTGCAGCATCCACGGCGAGGATCTCTCCCTTCGATCGACATGACGCCCGGGCAAGCAGTCCACGGCAAGGCCCTACTCCTTCACCACCGCGATCGCCTCGATCTCGATCAGCATCTCCTCGTACACCATGCCCTGCACGCCGATCATGGTGCTCGCCGGCGGCCGCTCCTTCGACAGGTATTCGCTGCGCACGCGCGAGATCGTCTTCCACTTCTCGGTGTCGAGATCCTTCACGAATACCGTCATCTTGACTACGTCCTCGAACCTCGCGCCGGCTGCGGCGAGGGCCAGCTTCAGGTTCTCGTAGGTGAGGCGCGTCTGTGCCTCGAGGTCGCCGGGAACCGGCTTGCCGGCAGCATCCCACGCCACCTGCCCGCTGACGAACACGAGCTTGCCGCCGGTGGCGGTGGTGACCTGGGAGAAGCTCGGGACGTTGAACAGGCCCTCGGGCTTCAGGTACTCGATGCGAGGCGCATCCGCGGCACGCGCGGCGGCACTCAGGCCCAGCGCGAACAGGACAGCGAGCAGGCGTTGCATGTCGGCTTCCTTGTAAAACGTCGGGACCTGGAAGCATACTGCAGTCTTTCCTGTTGCCCGAGGGGAGAATGAACCGCATCGATCTCGCAGGACGCGTGGCCGTCGTCACCGGCGCGGCGCGAGGCATCGGATATGCGATCGCGCAACGGCTGCTGCGCTCCGGCGCGGCGGTGGCGCTATGGGACCTTGACGCTGCGGCACTGGACGAGGCCGCGCGGCAGCTCGAAACGCACGGCAAGGTGGTGGCGCGCGCCGTCGACGTCACCGACGAAGCATCGGTGGCGGTGGCCACCGCGGAGGCGGTCAGCCGCTTCGGCTTCGTGGACCTGCTCGTCAACAACGCCGGCATCGGCGGTCCCATCTGCCCGACCTGGGAGTACGAGCTCGCCACGGTGCGCCGGGTGTTCGAGGTCAACTACATGGGCACCTTCCTGTGCTGCAAGCACCTCGTCCCCGTGATGAAGCAGCGCAACTACGGGCGCATCGTCAACATCGCCTCCATTGCCGGGAAGAACGGCTCGCCCGACTTCTCCGCCTACGGCGCGTCGAAGGCCGCCGTGATCGGCCTGACCAAGGCGCTGGCACGCGAACTGGCCGACACGGAGATCCTGGTCAACGCGGTGT
This sequence comes from Pseudomonadota bacterium, assembly GCA_023430065.1. GTDB lineage: Bacteria > Pseudomonadota > Gammaproteobacteria > Burkholderiales > SHXO01 > SHXO01. The sequence goes on from JAEZCG010000076.1 coordinate 5,444, forward strand.
GCCCGTCGGTGGCCGATACGGACATCCTCAAGCAGTCCACGCCGAAGAAAGTCGAATCCCTCCTGCTGCAGGTGCCGAAAGGCCGCTTCGTCCGCACCGACGAGATCGCGGCGATGGTGGCGTGGCTGTGCTCGGAGGAGTGCTCGTTCACGACCGGGCAGCTGTTCGACATCACGGGAGGAAGGTCCGTGTACTGAGAGCGGGCGCGCGCCCGCGCACCCGGCAATCGCATCGCGTGGCGCACGCCACGGTCAACTCGGGGGGAAGGCGAACAATGAGAATCGCGAGGTGGATGGCGCCGGCGCTGGCGCTCCTGCTGTCGGCGTGTGCGACACCGCCGCCCGTGAAGCAGTCGGTTGCAGCCATGGACCGCGCCTACGCGGACAACGCCCGCATGATGCGCCAGTACCGAAGCCTGGTCGCGGCGGTCAACGAGCGCTACGAGCTCTGGTACAAGCACGTCACGCGGCGCGGCCTGCTCAACCTGTCCCTCGCCTGGATCAGCACCGATCCGGCGGCGGAGCGCAGCGATGCCGCCGCAGCCGCGCTGGTCGATGCCACCGCCGGACAGCTCGGCCCCCGCCTGATGCGCGAGGTGAACGCACTGCGTTTCGCCAGGCTCCCGGCGCGCGCCGGCGCATCGGCGAGTTTCGAGCCGGGCGCCGATGGCGACGTGACGAAGACCGCCAGCGCACTGCCGCGCCTGGTCCGGCTGATCAACGAACGCGTGGACGAGCAGTACGCGGCGCTTGCCCCGAACGATACGTCCGGATTCGACGCCTACGCGAAGAACGTGGCCGCGCTGCGCCAGATCAACGCATCCATCCGCGACTACCTCGACGTGGACGTCCAGGTCGAGCCGCGCGACGTCGGCGAGATCGCCCAGGCGATCCGCTCGCTGCAGTGAGGAGGCCACGATGAGCGCTTTCCGAAATGGACTGCTCGTCACCTGCCTCGGCCTGGTCCTGGGCGGCTGCAAGGCGATCCACAGCGAGGCCGTTCGCGATCTGGTGAAGTTGCAGGGCGAGAAGATCGGCGAGGCGAAGGCCAATACCGCGCAGTTCGTCGACCAGACCCGCGATCGCGTCCGCGCCTATCGCACGGGCGTGGCCGACCTCGACGCGGCCATGACCCTGACCAACGTGCGCGAGAGCGAGTATGCACTGGTGATGGGCTCCAACCAGAACGTGCAGACGAAAACTCAGCTGGACGCGCTCGCATTCCTCTATCAGGCAGGCGCGCTCTACCTCGACACGCAGAGCGGACTGCAGGAAGCGGTGCTGCGCCAGTTCGAAGCAGACTTCGCCGCGATGGAGACGTTGAGCAATCAGATCGCGCAGTCCTGGGACGGCCTTGCCGCGTTGAATGCCGAGCTCGACGCGCATGCCGCGCGCACCTCTGCAGTCACCGCGGACCCGGCGATCATCCGCACGTTGATCGGCCTGTCCGGTACCGATCCGATGCTGATGGACACGGCGGTGACGAAGGCGCTGCGCTTCAACGAGTCGCTCCAGAACGCGGAGCGCCGCGCGCCGGGCAACTTGCTGGAACGCCCGGCAGGGTACGTCGACGAGTTCGTCGACCTGCTCGAGCGCGTCAAGGGCAACTGAACCGGAGGCGACCATGAGCATCGAACGCAGCGTTCGCGGCGTGATGACGTTCCTGCAGGAGAACGACGCGCTCATCAAGGACATCAAGGACGGGCTCGGGGACGTGAAGACGCTCGGCAAGCGGCTCGACGAGCACCGGGCGCGCGCGACCCAGTTGCTCGAGACCATCAACGAGCTGCCGTTCGCGGTGGCGCGCGACCGCGACGTACGCGCCAAGCAGAAGCGGCTGGTGGAGCAGATCACCCGCGTCGGCAAGGACATGCAGGCCTTCATCGACGAGCCCGACATCCTGGTCCTGCTGTGGGCGCAGCGCGGCGCCCTGTACGTCGCGCTCGGGAACACCTACAACGACATGGTCGCCGACTTCGTCACCTTCAGCCAGGCCGAGGTCGACGAACTGCGCAACCTGCTGCGACGGGCCACGCTGGACACCGAGTCGCGCCAGCGGCTGGCAGACCTGCTCGACGGCGCAATCCAGGTGTCGAAGTTCGGACTGCGGACGGTGGCAAAGCTGACCGCGTGAGCGGCACCCAAGCGTCTAGGCGGTACCGCGCACGATCGCCTCGATGCGTGCGTGACTCAATCCCAACTCCGCCAGCACTTCGCGCGTGTGCTCGCCCAGCATCGGCGCGTGGCGGCGCAACCGGTACGGCGTAACACTGAATCGCACCGGGCTGCGCACCGGCCGGTAGGCGCCCTCGCTCGGGTGCTCGGCCTGCTCGAACAGGCCGACGGCGCGCACGTGCGGGTCGTTCTGGAGATCGTTCAGGTCCATCACCGGCATGCAGGGGATGCTGACGCGGTCGCAGAACTCCACCCACTGCGCCGTGGTGCGCCGGCTCGCCTCCTCCCCCACCAGTGCGTACAGCACGTCGATGTTCTGCACGCGCTCGGGCAGGGTGCGGAAGCGCGCGTCCTGCAGCAGGTCCTCGCGGCCGATGAACGCGAAGAAGTCGCGCCAGTTCTGGTTGGAGTACGGCAGGATGCAGGCATGGCCGTCGGCGGTGCGATACGGCCTGCGCTGCGCGCTGAGCAGACGCTGGAAGCCGATGCGCCCCAGCGGCGGATCGAAGGCACCGCCACCATAGTGCTCGACCAGCAGAAATTCGATCGCGGTCTCGAACATCGGCACCTCGATCGCCTGCCCGCCCCCGCCGCGGGCACGGTGGAACAGCGCACCGAGAATCGCATTGGCGATGGTCTGCCCGGCGATCTTGTCGCAGATCACGGTGGGGCAGTATTGCGGCTCGCCGTGCACCGACCCGTACAGCGCCGCGAGCCCGGATCCCGCCTGGATCAGGTCGTCGTAGGCAGCCTTGTCGCCGTAGGGTCCGTCCGCGCCGAAGCCGTACGCACCGCAGTAGACGATATCCTCGCGCTGCGCGCGCACGGCTTCGTAGTCCAGACGCAGCTTCTTCGCCGCCCGCGGTCGCAGGTTGTGCACGAACACGTCGGCCCCGCGGATGAGCAGGTCGAGCGCCTCGCGGGCTTCGGGCCGCTTCAGGTCGAGCACGATACCGCGCTTGTTGCGATGCAGATTCAGGAACGACCCGGACATGCCTGCGTGCCGCAGCGGGCGGTAGCCGCGGAAACTGTCGCCCTCGGGGCTCTCGACCTTGATCACGTCCGCGCCCATGTCGGCGAGGATGTGGGTGGCATACGGACCCATGATCACCGAGGTCAGGTCGATCACGCGGATGCCGCCGAGGGGTCCGCCGCCGGACTGCATGCTCATCGCTTCAATAGGACTTCGGCAGGCCCAGCACCTTCTCGGCGATGAAGCACTTGATCAGCTCCGGGCTGACCGGTGCCAGGCGATTGATCAGCACCTCGCGCAGATAGCGCTCGACGTGGTATTCCTTCGCATACCCGTAGCCGCCGTGCGTCATCACCGCCCGCGTGCAGGCGTTGAAACCCGCCTCGCCCGCCAGGAACTTGGCGGCGTTGGCCTGCGCTGCGCACGGCTCGCCGCGGTCGTACCGCTCCGCCGCGTGCATCACCATCAGGTCGGCCGCGCTCAGCTCCATCCAGCTCTCGGCCAGCGGGTGCTGCACCGCCTGATTCATGCCGATCGGGCGCCCGAACACCTCTCGCTCCTTGGCGTAGCGCGCGGCACGGTTCAGTGCGGCCATACCCAGGCCGACCGCCTCGGCCGCGATCAGGATGCGTTCGGGATTGAACCCTTGCAGGATGCAGCGGAAACCGGCGCCCTCCTCGCCGATGCGGTCCTCGACCGGCACCTCCAGCTCGTCGATGAACAGCTGGTTCGAATCGATGCACTTGCGGCCCATCTTGTCGATCACGCGTGCCTCGACACGGGCACGATCGAGTGTGGTGAAGAACAGCGTGAGTCCCTCGGTCGGCGCCGCGCACCGCTCGCGCGGCGTGGTGCGCGCCAGAAGCATGATGCGCTCGGCACGCTGGGCGAGTGTGGTCCACACCTTGCGCCCCGACACCACGTAGCGGTCGCCGCGGCGCTCGGCCCGGGTCGAGATGCTGGTGGTGTCGAGCCCGGCATCGGGCTCGGTCACGGCGAAGGCCATGACGTGCTCTCCGCGGATCATCGGCGGCAGCATGCGCGCCTGTTGCGCGGGAGTGCCGAACTTCACCACCGGCGCCAGTCCCCACACGTAGTGATGCACGCACGACGCGCCGCTCATGCCGGCGCCGGACTCCGCCACCGCCCGCATCATCACCGCCGCTTCACTCACGCCCAGGCCGGCGCCGCCGTGCGCCTGAGGCATGGCGATGCCCAGCCAGCCCCCTTCGGCCATTGCATCCTTGAAGTCCTGCGGATACTCGCCGCTTCGGTCGTGCGCCAGCCAATAATCGTCATCGAAGCGCGCACAGATCTTCAGTACGGCATCGCGGATCTCGTCTCGTGAAGGGGTCGACATGTCACCGAATCGTCCAGGGGCGGCTGCATCCTAGCAGACTCGCCGCGCCCGCTCGCCCGGGTGCCCTAAAGTCCCTCGATCGTGTGCCGCTATGTCCCTCACTGCGGCGACGACGCAGACGTCGGAGACCGGGAATGCTGGCGGGCACGGGACAGGAGTGTCGGGTGATGATCAAGTACCGGTTCAAGATCCGGACGCGTGGCGGCATGGTGGTCGACCACCTCACGATCCCCGGTCGCGACCAGCAGGAAGCCGAGCGCAAGCTGCAGCAGATCTACCGCCATTGTGAAATCCTCGAGGCGCGGCCCATGCACCATGGCGCGCGCGAAGACGCGGTGGACGTCGAGGGCATCCTGTCGCTGATTTCGCGACAGCGCTGAACGCACCCCGCCCGCCCCCGGTTCCCGACCGAGGCTGCCTCTACAGATCGCGGCAGGCAGCCTGTCCCTTGCCCTACCGACAGCCCTAGCCCCGGCGAGCCCGCTTCCGGAGTCCGCTCCGCAATGCGTCGCACGTACGTGCGCCTCGACGGCGGGGCGTATCGGCATGCACCCTGCGCCTGGCCAAAGGCAGACTCCCGATGTGCGCCCGATCGTGCCTCACGTCCGGTCGCCCGCCGCCCAGTTCTTTGCACGATCCAGGGCACGCGACCAGCCGGTCAGGAGCGCCTCGCGCCGGTCGGTGCTCATCGCCGGCTCGAACGTGCGCTCCGCGACCCAGTGATCATCGAGCGCCTCGTCTCCGGCCCACACGCCCACGCCCAGTCCCGCCAGGCCCGCAGCGCCCAGCGCCGTGGATTCGAGCACGCGCGGGCGCACGACCGGCACGCCCAGCACGTCGGCCTGGAACTGCATGAGCAGGTCGTTGCGTGCCGCCCCGCCGTCCACCCGCAGCTCGCGCAGCGCGATGCCCGAATCGGCATGCATGGCATGCAGGATGTCCGCGTTCTGATAGGCGATCGCTTCGAGCGTCGCTCGTGCGATGTGCGCTGCGCTGGACCCGCGGGTGAGGCCGGAGATGCTGCCGCGGGCGTAGGCATCCCAATGCGGTGCGCCCAGGCCGGTGAACGCCGGCACGACGTAGACGCCGCCGTTGTCCGGTACCGACGAAGCGAGCGCTTCGACGTCCTCCGCACTGCGAATGATGCCCAGTCCGTCGCGCAGCCACTGCACCGCGGCGCCGGCGACGAATACGCTGCCTTCCAGCACGTACTCCCGTGCACCAGCCCGGCTCCAGGCCACGCTGGTGAGCAGCCGATTGCGCGAGGATACCGCGCGTGCGCCGGTGTGCATGAGCATGAAGCAGCCGGTGCCGTAGGTATTCTTGACCATGCCCGGACGCGTGCAGCGCTGGCCGAACAGCGCCGCCTGCTGGTCGCCTGCGATGCCGGCAATGGGAAGCGGCGCATCCAGGAACGCCTGTGCGGCGTGGGCGACGACACCGCTCGAGGTCACCACGCGCGGCATCATGGAGCGCGGAATGCGCAGGTGGCCGAGCAGATCGTCGTCCCAGTCGCCTTGCGCGAGGCCGTACAGCAACGTGCGCGACGCGTTGGTCGCATCGGTCAGGTGCGCAGCGCCGCCAGTCAGATTCCAGATGAGCCAGCTGTCGACCGTGCCGAAGGCGAGGTCGCCCGCCTCGGCGCGCGCGCGCGCACCGGGCACGTTGTCGAGTATCCAGCGAATCTTGGTGCCTGAAAAGTAAGGATCGAGCAGCAAACCGCTGCGCGCGCTGAACAGCGGCTCCAGCCCCTGCTCGCGCAACGCGTCGCACAACACCGCGCCACGGCGGTCCTGCCAGACGATCGCCGGATAAACCGGCTGTCCGGTGGCGCGTTCCCACACCAGCGTGGTCTCGCGCTGGTTCGCGATGCCGATCGCCGCCACCTGGTCCGCGCGCACGCCCGCGCGGGCGAGCGCTTCGCGTGCCACCTGCAGCTGCGACTGGAAGATTTCCTCGGGGTCCTGCTCCACCCATCCTGGGCGGGGGTAGTGCTGGCGTGTCTCGCGCTGAGCCAGGCCGACCGTTCGGCCGTGTTCGTCGAACAGCAGCGCGCGAGAACTGGTGGTTCCCTGGTCGAGGGCGAGGAGAGTGCGCATGCGTGGTACCGAATGGAATCGAATGCCGGAGTTCTGCGGCAGACGTTGTGCTAAAGTCGACGGCGGCCGCGGCGAGATGTCCCGCATGCGGCCACACACCCCACTATACCCCGCCTTTTTTCTGCGCAGATGCCGCCGGACCCCGCTGCCGCCTCGGATTTCCTGACGGCACTGCAACGCATGGGACTGTGCGCGCCCGGGGAGCATCCGCAGATCGAGCCCCTGGCCGGGGGTGTCTCCTCCGACATCGTGCGCGCCGACCTGCGCCGCGGCCCCGTATGCATCAAGCGCGCGCTGCCCAAGCTCAAGGTGCAGGCAGACTGGCAGGCGCCGGTGGAGCGCAGCCGCTGGGAAGTGGAGTGGATGCGAACCGCTGCGCGGGTGGCACCCGAGGCCGTGCCGGAAGTGCTCGGCGAAGACGGGGAACTGGGCATGTTCGCCATGGCGTTCCTCGACGAAGCCACGCACCCGGTGTGGAAGGCGCAGCTGCGCGACGGCCACATCGACCCGGTCTTCGCGGCGGAAGTGGGAAGGCGGGTGGCGCGCATCCACGCGGCGACCGCGCACGATCCGCAGGTGCGAACGCGCTTCGACACCGACCACATCTTCTTCCCGATCAGGCTCGAGCCCTACCTGATCGCCACGGCCCACGCCCATCCGGATCTGGCAGGGGCGCTCGAGCGCATCGCCCGCGATACCGGCGCGCGCCATCTGACGCTGGTCCACGGCGACGTGAGTCCGAAGAACATCCTGTGCGGCCCGCATGGCCCGGTATTCCTCGATGCGGAATGCGCCTGGTTCGGCGACCCGGCCTTCGACGCGGGGTTCTGCCTGAACCACATGCTGTTGAAGTGCCTGTGGCGGCCGCAGTGGACGGCGCGCTATCTCGCCTGCTTCGAGCACCTGGGCACCGGCTACCTGGAGGGCGTCGTCTGGGAACCGCGCGCAGAGCTCGAGGCGCGTATCGCCCGCCTGGTGCCGGGGCTATTCCTCGCCCGCGTGGACGGGAAATCTCCGGTCGAGTACGTCACGCACGACTGGCAGCGCGAGGCCGTGCGCCGCATCGCCCGCCGCTTCCTGCTGCAGCCCGTGCGCACGCTTGCACCCATTGCGCGCGCCTGGCGCGAAGACAGCGCCGATTGGCCGCAATCCCCCCAGTAACGCATCGATTCGATTCGCCATGCCCGACACCTCCATTGCCAAAGTCATCGCCCGCCGCGTCTGGGATTCGCGCGGCCGTCCAACGGTGGAGGCCGACGTGCACGTCGCCTGCGGTGCGGTCGGACGGGCGATCGCCCCCGCCGGCGCCTCGCGCGGCTCGCGCGAGGCGATCGACCTGCGCGACGGCGGCGAACGCCTCGGCGGCATGGACGTGAGCCGTGCGGTCGCGCACGTCAACGGCGAGATCGCGCAGCGGCTCGGCGGCATGGACGTCACCCGCCAACTGGAGATCGACCAGGCGCTCGGGGCGCTGGACGGCACCGGCAACAAGGCGCGGCTGGGCGGCAACGCCACCGTCGCGGTGTCCATGGCCTGCCTGCACGCCGCGGCGCAGACCGCCGGCGAGCCGCTGTGGCGCTATCTGGCGCAGGACCGGCCGGTGCGCCTGCCGCTGCCCGAGATCCAGATCTTCGGCGGTGGCGCGCACGCCGGGCGGCGCATCGACATCCAGGATCTGATGGTGATGGCGCTGTCGGCGTCGAGCTTCGACGAGGCCCTGGCGATGACGGCAGAGGTCTACCGGGCCGCCGGCAGCCTGATGGCGGAGCGCGGCCTGCTGCAGGGCGTGGCCGACGAGGGCGGCTTCTGGCCGGCGTTCTCGAGCAACGAGGAAGCCCTGGAGATGCTCGTGCGCGCCATCGAGCGCGCCGGCTACCGGCCCGGTGAACAAGTCGGCATCTCGCTCGACATCGCCGCCTCGGAGTTCGGGCGCCAGGGGCGCTACCGGCTGGCGCTGGAGGAGCGCGAACTCGACAGCGTGGAGATGGCCGGTCTACTGATCGATTGGTGCCGGCGCTTCCCCATCGTCTCCATCGAGGACCCTCTGGCCGAGGACGATACCCCCGGCATGGCCCTGTTCACCGCCGCGGTCGGCGACACGGTGCAGATCATCGGCGACGACTATCTCGTCACCAATGCCTCTCTCGTGCGCGAGGCGGCGCGCGAGGCCGCCTGCAACGCGGTCCTGATCAAGCCGAACCAGGCCGGCAGCATGACCGAGACGCTGGCCGCGCTGACTGCGGGCAGAAACGCCCAGTTCGGCACCATCGTCTCGGCCCGTTCGGGAGAAACGGAGGACGTCACCATCGTCCACCTGGCGGTGGGATGGGACGCGGGCCAGCTCAAGGTCGGATCGTTTTCCCGCTCCGAGCGCATGGCCAAGTGGAACGAGGCATTGCGCATCGAGGAGGCGCTCGGCGCGCAGGCGCGCTTCGCCGGCCGCGATGCGCTCGCACGCAATCCCGCCCGCCGCTCCTCGACATGACGCATCCCCAGCACGCGCACCCGATGCGCGGAATGCTGCTGATCATGCTGGCGGTGTTCATGTTCTCGTCGATGGATACGCTGGCCAAGCACATGCTCAAGCGCGAGGCCTATCCGATTTCGCCGCTAATCTTCGCGCGCTACGGCGTGCACCTGCTGTTCATGCTTGCCCTGCTCGCGCCGCGCATGGGACTGGACCTGGTGCGCACGCGGCATCCCGGCCTGCAAGTGCTGCGCGGCCTGCTGCTGGTGGGAAGCACGGGATTGTTCTACCTCTCGCTCATCTATCTGCCGCTGGCGGAAGCGGCGGCCATCAGCTTCGTCGGCCCGGTGCTGGTCGCCGCGCTGTCGGGCCCGCTGCTGCGCGAGCGCATCGGGCGCCGGCAGTGGGCGGCCATCGGCCTCGGCTTCGTCGGCGTGCTGATCATCGTGCGCCCGGGCGGCGGCGTGTTCACCTGGCACGCGGTGTTTCCGCTCGTCTGCGCGCTGCTGTTCGCGCTCTATCAGGTGCTCACGCGCAAGCTCGCCGGACGCGAGAACGCCCTGACCACGCTGTTCTTCACCGCGTTGGTGGGGGCGCTGCTCACTGCACTGCCCCTGCCCCTCACCTGGCAGACACCCACGCCGGTGCAACTGGCGTTCATGATCGGCATCGGCGTGCTGGGCGGGACCGGCCACTTCCTGCTCATCCGCGCGGTCGAGGCCGCCTCACCCGCCGCGCTCGCGCCATTCATCTACACGCAGTTGCTCTGGTCGACGCTGCTCGCGTATGCGGTCTTCGACGAGTTCCCGGATTCCGGCTCGCTGCTCGGCATGGCGGTGATCGTGCTGGGCGGCCTCATGGCCGTGAACTGGGAGCAGATCCGGCGCAGCAAGTAGAATCCGAGCCTTCCCGATGCACTCGGCCATGTCCAAACCAGAGCCCGAAGGGCGCGAACGCTACCTGCACTTCCAGCGCATCCCCACGCGCTGGATGGACAACGACGTGTACGGACACGTGAACAACGTCGTCTATTACTCGTTCTTCGATACCGTGGTGAACCAGTACCTGATCGAGCAGGACGTGCTCGACATCGACACCAGCGCGACCATCGGCCTGGTGGTGGAGACGGGCTGCCAGTACTTCTCGTCGGTGATCTTTCCGGACGTGGTCACGGGTGCGTTGCGCGTCGCCCGGCTGGGCAACAGCAGCGTGCGCTACGAGGTCGGCATCTTTCGCAACGACGATCCGATGACGGCAGCCAAGGGCCATTTCATCCACGTATACGTGGATCGCGCCACGCGCCGCCCGGCGCCGCTGCCCGCACCGCTACGCCAGGCGCTCGAGCGCCTTGTTCCAGCCGCCTGAGCGCGGCAGACCCGACCGCGCGGAGGGAATCAGTGCGCCGAAGCGGAACCTGCCGTGGTGCTGGCGCACCCAGCCTTCGAACTCGTCGCTCGCCAAGGCGGGACTGAAGTAGAAGCCCTGCTGCACGTGGCAGTCGTGCTGCGCCAGGAAGCGCAGCTGCTCGACGTTCTCCACGCCCTCCGCGACCACGTCCAGCTCGAGCTGATGCGCGAGCGCGACGATGGCGCCTGCGATCGCGCAGTCGTCCCGGTCGTGCGGAATGTCGCGCACGAAGCTGCGATCGACCTTGAGCGAGCGGATCGGGAAGCGCTTCAGGTATCCCATCGAGGAGTAACCGGTGCCGAAGTCGTCGATCGACAGCCGCACGCCGCGTGCGCACAGCTCGCGCAGCAGCTCGATGTTGGCCTCGACGTTCTCCATCAGCATGCTCTCGGTCAGTTCCAGTTCGAGCTGATCGGGTGCGAGTCCGGTCTCTTCCAGAGCCTGCAGCACGGCCGCGAGCAGACCCTGGTCCTTGAACTGCCGGGCCGACAGGTTCACCGCCACGGGAATTCTGCCCAGCCCGGCCTGCTCCCAGCGCCTGGCCTCGCGGCATGCCGTGCGCAGAACCCAGGTTCCGAGCGGCACGATCAGCCCGGACTCCTCCGCCACCGGGATGAACTCGGCCGGGCTGATGCTGCCGTCGTCGGCATGCACCCAGCGCAACAACGCCTCGGCGCCGACCACCCGGCCGGTGCGCAGATCGACTTTCGGCTGATAGCGCAGGCGCAAATCGCCATTCTCCATGGCCTTGCGCAGGCTGGTCTCCAGGCTCATGCGACGGAACGCGCGCTGGTTCATCTCGCTGCGGAACACGCGAAACGCGTTCTTTCCCCCCTCCTTGGCGCAGTACATCGCCGTGTCGGCCGTGCGCACCAGCGTCTTGGCATCCGTACCGTGCTCCGGGTACAGGCTCACGCCGCAGCTTGCGGTGACGTACACCTCCTGGCCCGAGACCGTCAGCGGCATCTCGAGCGTTCTGACGATCTTGCCTGCGACCAATTCGACCTCGTGCGCGCTGCCGACGTTGTCGACGATCACCGCGAACTCGTCCCCACCGAGCCGGCACACCGTGTCGCCCTGGCGCAAGGCCTCGCGCAGGCGGTAGCCGAGCGCGGACAGCAGCGCATCGCCGGCCTGGTGCCCCATGGTGTCGTTGATGACCTTGAAGTTGTCGAGGTCGAGCAGCAGCAGCCCGACGTGTCCCCCGAAGCGCTGCGCGCGCGACAGCGCGAAGGCGATGCGCTCGTTGAAGCCGTGGCGGTTGAGCAGGTTGGTGACCGGATCGTAGTAGGCGAGGTAGTCCAGGCGCGCCTCGGCGTGCTCGACGGCGCGACGCAGGCGCGACACCAGCAGGGAGGCCGCGGCCATGCCCAGCAGCGCAGTGACGAAGGCCACCGCCGCGTACACCAGCAGGTGCCAGTAGACCGAGTCCAGCCCGGCCTGCACGTACACCCAGCCGATCGGCTTGCCAGCGCGCATCACCGGCCGCATCACGGCGAGCGAGGTGCTGCTCTGGTGCGGCTCGAACCCGCTGCCGTCCTTGGGCAGCGGCGGGTCGAACGGCTCGCGCTCGAACGCCGCGAACTTGCGCCGCCGGGCGTCCAGGATCACGGCCTGGCGCACGTTGGGAGAGGCGCGCAATGCCGACAGGACTTCCGCGCCGACCGCCCGGTCGCGGAACACGAGCGCCGCTTCGCTGTTGTCCGCCACGATCTGCGCCTGCACCTCGATGTGCGCCCGCAGCGACTGGCGCAGCGACCAGAATTCGAACAGCGTCAGGCCCGCGCAGGCGATGACCAGCGCGACGATGACGCCGATTCGCCACAGACGTCGCGTGCGACGCGCGTGCCGGGTGGCGAGGCCTCTGGAGGCGCTCACGGGTTGCTCGCGGTGTGCACCACCCTGCGCGCCACGCGCAGGAGTTTGGAGCTGATCACGAGATGGTTGCGCCGGGCAGCCTCCAGGTTGACCTCGAACTGGACGCGCTCGATCTGCGACGACAGCTCGATGGCCGCACCCTCCTCCAGTGCGCCGTCGGCGTCCGAGACGACGAGCACGGGCGCTCCCGTGACGCTGAGGACGATATCGCGCAACCGGGGTTGCTCGGCAGCCGGCACGAACAGCAGGTGGCAGCGACGCAGATCGTCCGTGGAGACGACGCGGCGCACGGCGATTCCAGTCCCTGCGCCGCGCGTCACCGGCTGCTGGGAGCGCAGGCTGGCGCTGCTGCCCTGCAGGCAGATCAGGAGGGGGTCCGCGCCGGTGCGCAGTGTCCCGGTGGGCCAGCGCGTGAACGAGGCGAAGGTGTACAGGAGGGCGTCGAGTTCCTCGTCCTGCGACAGGGGCTGGGCAGGGACCAGGCTGGACCAGCCGAGCAGCGCCGCAGCAACGAGCAGCCAGTCGAACGGACGGCGGCGCCAGGCTGCCACCGAACCGGACAGGACGGGGCCGTCTATCGCGGAAAACGCTGTTGGTATTGCGAACATCGGGGCTCGTTATGCGCGCAGGTCTCCCCGTCAGTATCGGACCCCGTTTGACGATCTTGAGAAGAAGTGCCGCCCGCAGCAAGCGGGGGCGCGCGCCTCAGTACGGGGCGCAGCGCTGCGCGAGTTCGATGCCCCGCGCCAGGTCGGAGCCGAAAACGGTCGGAAGGGGTACGACGCAGAAGCGGCCGAAGCGCGTGGTGATTTCCCGCGCCCCGCCCGGCAGTGGCCGTTCCCGGAACGGAAGCTCGAAGCGGTCGCGGCTGACGGCCTCGCGAAAGCGCTGCATCAGTTCCTCGATGGTGCGCTCGAGCTGCAGCGGCTCGGCTTCGATGATCACGCCGTCGACGGTGGTTTCCGGCACTGCCGCCTCGGCCGCGGTGTCGCCGCCGTTCTCGCCGTGCGCCGTACCGGCAACCAGGACCAGGGCGACGGCGACGGCGGTGCGGGTGCGCCGAACGCGCGCCAGGCTGAATCGGTTCATTGGGATGTCCTCACCGGATGTGCAGGCTGCGCCGGGCGACCGAACAACTGGACGAAGTACCACCGTCCCGACCGGCCGCGCGCGGCACCGACGCCGATTTGCGTCACGTCGTCCAGCAACATGTTGCGGCGATGCCCGGCAGACTCGCGCCAGCCCTGCATCATACTCGCGACCGGATCGGGCCGATTGAGCTGGTAGCCGACGTTCTCGGCCACGCGCACGAACACATAGCCGCCCGCGCGGATGCGGTATTCCATGTCGCGCCCATCCAGCACGTGTCCGTTGCGGTCGCTGTCCCCGTAGCGGTCCCGCTGCGCCATGTTGCGCGCGTGGGCCTGGGCGATGCCGATCAGGCTCACGGACGGCGTCAGCGCGTTCAGCCCGCGGCTGTTGCGGAACGCATTGGTCGCCTCGATCACGCGCTGCTCGTAGCCGTTGACTTCGACCGCACGCGGACCGGGCTGCGGCGCCGGCGCAGCGGGCGGCCGCTGCGGCGCCGAAGGGCGCGGGCCCGCACAGCCGGCAACCAAGACTGCTGCGGTGATCCAGAGCAGGATGACGGGCACGGCTGCACGGCGGACGAGCGGGGGTTCGAGGTGCATGGCGATCACGATGCGTTGAGGATACCGCCCTATCGACCGTGCGGACACGCGCTGAACGATGCCGTGCCGTGCGCGCCGAGTGCGAGACGGCACACGCAGGCAACCGCATGCGCTATAACTGCAGCCTTTGTCCGGGAGCCAGCCGCATGACCCAGCCACTTCCCGCGCAGATGCGCGCGATCGAGATTACCCAGCCAGGCGGACCCGAGGTGCTTCGTGCCGCGCTGCGCCCGACGCCGCAGCCGCGCGTCGGCGAAGTGCTGATCCGGGTACACACAGCGGGCGTCAACCGGCCCGACTGCTTCCAGCGCGCCGGAAGCTATGCCCCGCCGCCCGGTGCCTCCGACCTGCCCGGGCTGGAAGTGGCGGGAACCATCGCTGCGGTCGGCGAGGGGGTCACGCAGTGGAAGCCCGGTGACGAGGTGTGTGCCCTGACCCCTGGCGGAGGTTACGCACAGTATTGCGCGACGCCGGCCTCGCACTGCCTCCCGTTGCCCGACGGAATGGACCTGGCCCAGGCGGCCTCGTTGCCGGAGACCTTCTTCACCGTGTGGATCAACGTCTTCGAGCGCGGCGCCCTGCAGCCGGGGGAGACACTGCTGGTCCAGGGCGGGGCGAGCGGCATCGGCGTGACGGCAATCCAGCTGGCGCGCGCGTTCGGCAGCCGCGTATTCGCCACTGCCGGCAGTGCCGAGAAGTGCGCCGCGTGCGAGGACCTCGGCGCCGAGCGCGCGATCAACTACCGCATCGAGGATTTCGCGGAAGTGGTCCGACAGCTCACCGGCGGCAAGGGCGTGGACGTGATCCTCGACATGGTCGGCGGCGAATACCTGCAGCGCGAGCTGAAGTGCCTCGCCACCGACGGGCGCCTGTCGATCATCGCCTTTCTCGGGGGCAGCAAGGCTACTCTCGACATGGGCGATGTGCTCTACCGGCGCCTGACGATCACCGGCTCCACCCTGCGTCCGCGCAGCATCGCGTACAAGGCGCAGATCGCGGCCGCACTGCGCGAAAAGGTGTGGCCCCTTCTCTCCCAGGGCCGGATCCGTCCGGTCATCCACCGCGTCTTCCCCCTCGAACAGGCGGCCGCGGCGCATTCGATGATGGAGTCGGGCGCCCACATCGGCAAGATCCTGCTCAGCGTCGGGGCATAGGATGCGCGCTTTGCGCACGCCCCTGACGGCACTGCTCGGCACTGCCGCCGTGCTGCTCCTGCTCGGGCTCGGGCTGACACCGTCCGATGTGCGCAAGCACGCCGAGGTGCCTCAGGTGCGGATGGAACAGCTGCCGCCGGAGGCACACGCCACGCTGCGTCTGATCGAGCGCGGCGGGCCGTTCCCCTATCGCAGGGACGGCACCGTCTTCGGCAACCGCGAACGTCTATTGCCCATCCACTCGCACGGTTACTACCGCGAGTACACGGTACCCACGCCCGGGGCGCGCGATCGCGGCGCGCGCCGCATCGTCGCCGGCAGCCGGGATGAACGCTACTACACCGCCGACCATTACCGCAGCTTCCAACGGATCATCCGATGACCAGCGTGTCCCTCGCCCGCCTGCTCGACGGCGCAGACTCGGGCGTCTACGTTCTCTCGCCCGAGGTCCCGCATTCCCGCGTGTCCGATCTGCGGCACCAGCGCGGCTTGCAGGGTTTCGACGTGCATTGCACCGGCGTACGCGACAAGGATGGCGTGCTCCAGGCCTTCGCACGCGATCTGCGCCTGCCCGAATGGTTCGGTGCCAACTGGGACGCACTGGCTGACTGCCTCATGGATCTCGACGCAGTGTCCAAGGGACCGGGCGTGGTGATGACCGTGACCGGACTGGAGAACTTCGCAAAGCACGCGGCCGAGGACTACGAGATGCTGAGGGGCGTATTGCGCGACGCTGCGACCTACTGGCGAGAGGAAGGTATGCACTTCTGCGTGCTGCTGCACGGGAGACGCGATGTTCTGGGCGGCGACCTGCCCGAGGTGACGTGACGCAGACCTCAGCCCACGCGCAGGGAGTCCTCGCTGGTGGACGCAGGGGACGGTTGTTCGCCGGTATCCGGGCGACGTGCGGCCACCGATGGGATGAAGCGTGACAGTTCGTTCAGGGCCTGCTGGTACACGTCGCGCTTGAACTCGATCACGCTGTCGAGCGGGATCCAGTACTCGTTCCAGCGCCATGCGTCGAATTCGGGACGCTCGCTGCGACGCAGACACACGTCACAGTCGCGCCCGAGCATGCGCAGCAGATACCAGATCTGCTTCTGTCCGCGGTACTGCACCCTGCAGTCGCGCCGCAGCCACGACGAGGGCACGTCGTAACGCAGCCAGTGCCTGGTGCGGCCGAGGATCCGGACATGTCGCGACTCCAGCCCGACTTCCTCGGTCAGTTCGCGATACATCGCCTGTTCCGGAGACTCCCCCGGCTTGATGCCGCCCTGGGGAAACTGCCACGCATGTTCCTTCACGCGCTTGCCCCAGAACACCTCGTTACGGGTGTTGACCAGGATGATCCCGACGTTCGGGCGATACCCGTCTCGATCGATCATGCGCCAGTCACCTCTGGGAAACCACTTACCGGCAATTCTTTCACAAAGGCGGCAACCAAGGCAATCGCCACCTGGGTGCGCTGCAGCACGCGTCAGATCAGCAAGCGCACTGCGGTGTGCGGATTGAGCGCCTTCATGCTGCCCACGAGATCCGGAAACTCGATGCCGTATTGGTGCTGCAGCGATTGCGCCCGCATGCGCAGTTCGTCCCAGCGGGTGCCCTGCGGCTGGCCTCGAAAGGCAAGCACCGCCACGTTGCCCCGCTGCGCCGCCGGCACACAGCACACCCGGCCGTCGAAGTAACGCTGGATACGCTGCAGGTTCGCGTCGAAGCCTCGATCGTTGCCCCACAGATTGACGACGAGAATGCCATCCGGGTTGAGTGCCGCGGCCGACGATGCGTAGAACGCGTCGTCGGAGAGCTCGGTGGCCCGCGCGCGGCCATCGTATCCGTCAACCAGGATGGTGTCGCAGCATCCCGGATGTTCCGCCACCCACGTAGCGCCGTCTGCCTGGATCACTTTCAGCCTGGAATCGTCGGGAGGCAGATGGAAGTACAGACGGGCACAGGCGATGACCTGAGGATTGAGTTCGACCACCACCTGTTGCGTACGGCGCAGATGGCGGTGCACCCACTTCGCCAGCGAGCCGCCACCCAGTCCGATGTTGATCAGGCGCATCGGCGGCTGCGGCATGAAGAGCAGGAAGGCGAGCATGCTGCGCGTGTAGGACAGGACCAGCTCGGTGGGATCGCTCATGCGCATCCCGCTCTGAATGGTGTCGCTGCCCAGGTGAAGGTAGCGGATGCCGTCCTCTTCGCTGAGGTGCACGCCTTCTGCGGCAGGGCGCCGGCGACGGCGCGTGAACAGACTCATCGGGTTGAAACCTTTCTCGGTCCGGATGCGGGGATGCGGGGATGCGGATTGTAGAATAGCGGTTTTGCCTGCGGATTCCGGCACCCCATGCGTATCTCAGCCTTCTTCCTTTCCACCTTGAAGGAAGCGCCCAACGAAGCCGAACTCGTCAGCCACAAGCTGATGCTGCGCGCCGGCCTGATCAGGAAGCTCGGCAGCGGGCTCTACAGCTGGATGCCGCTGGGTTTGCGCGTCCTGCGCAAAGTCGAGCAGATCGTACGCGAGGAGATGAACCGGGCCGGCGCGCTGGAGCTGTTCCTGCCGGCGGTGCAACCCGCCGAACTGTGGCAGGAGTCCGGCCGCTGGGACAAGTTCGGCCCGCAGATGCTCAAGATCAAGGACCGTCACGAGCGCGACTTCTGCTTCGGGCCCACGCACGAGGAAGTCATCACCGACATCGCCCGCAGGGAGATCCGTAGCTACCGGCAGTTGCCGGTGCATTTCTATCAGATCCAGACCAAGTTTCGCGACGAGATCCGGCCGCGTTTCGGCGTGATGCGCGCACGGGAGTTCGTCATGAAGGATGGGTATTCGTTCCACGCCGACTTCGCGGATCTCGAACGCGAGTACCGCAGCATGCACGACACCTACACGCGGATCTTCGACCGGCTTGGACTTCGTTACCGCGCAGTCGCGGCGGACACCGGGGCGATCGGCGGCACCGGCTCACAGGAGTTTCACGTGCTGGCCGACTCGGGCGAGGACGCCATCGCCTACGGACTGCAGTCGGACTATGCGGCCAACGTGGAACTGGCCGAGGCGCTCGCGCCGGCAACGCCGCGTCGGCCCGCCACACAGCCGATGAGCAAGGTGGCCACGCCGGGGCAGCACAGCATCGAGGAGGTGAGCGCCTTCCTGGAGCTGGCACCTGAGCGCATCGTCAAGACGCTCATGGTGGTCACCGGCGACGGTCGCGAGGTGCTGATCCTGCTGCGCGGCGATCACATGCTCAACGAAGTCAAGGCCGCCCGGAAGTTCCAGCTCAACGAGGGCTATCGCATGGCCACCGAGGTGGAAGTGCGCGCGCGGCTGGGCGCCGACGTCGGGTCCGTCGGTCCGGTGGGAGACCACGGCCTGCTGGTCGTCGCGGATCGCGCGGTCATGGCCATGAGCGACTTCGTCTGCGGCGCGAACGACACCGGCTATCACTATACGGGCGTGAACTTCGGGCGCGATCTGCCCGAGCCGTTGGAGGTCGCGGATCTGCGCAACGTGGTGGAAGGCGATCCCAGTCCGGACGGACGCGGCCGCCTCGGAATCTGCCGAGGCATCGAGGTCGGGCACATCTTCCAGCTGCGCACCAGGTACTCCGAGGCGCTCGGCGCCACCTACCTGGACGAGAACGGACAGTCGCGCCCGATGGAAATGGGCTGCTATGGAATCGGCGTGTCCCGCATCGTCGCCGCCGCCATCGAGCAGAACCATGACGAGCGCGGAATCGTCTGGCCGCTGCCGATCGCCCCATTCCAGATCGCCATCGCGCCGATCGGCTATGGTAAGAGCGCCGAGGTCAGAGCACTGGCCGACCGCTTGTACGAGGCGCTCAGCGCGCGCGACATCGAGGTGCTGCTGGACGATCGCGACGAGCGGCCCGGTGTCATGTTCGCCGATCTGGAGCTGATCGGCGTGCCGCACCGGATCACGATCGGCGAGCGCGGCCTCAAGCAGGGGCAGGTCGAGTACGTGGCGCGCCGCACCGGCACACCGCAGACGGTCGATGCATCGCGCGTGGTGGAGTTCGCGACCGGGTTGGTCCGCTAGGCATGGCCGAGGTGCTGGTCCTTTTCTACAGTCGCACCGGTGCGGTGAAGCAGATGGCGCAGATGATCGCGCGCGGGATCGATGGCGTACCCGGCACACGCGCCCGGTTGCGCACGGTGCCGCCGGTTTCCGCGGTGTGCGCAGCCACGGCGCCGGACATCCCGGCCGAGGGCGCACCCTACGCGGAGTTGAAGGATCTCGAGGAATGCATCGGTCTCGCACTAGGGAGCCCGACGCGCTTCGGCAACATGGCGGCGCCGCTGAAGTACTTCATCGATTCGACCTCGGGACTGTGGCTGCGCGGTGCCCTGGAGGGCAAGCCCGCTGCGCTGTTCACCTCCACCGCGACGATGCACGGCGGCCAGGAGTCGACGCTGCTCTCGATGATGCTGCCGCTGCTCCATCACGGCATGATCCTGGTGGGCCTGCCGTACACCGAGGCGGAGTTGTCGAGCACGCGCAGCGGCGGAACACCGTACGGTGCCAGCCACGTGGGGGGCGTGAACGGCGAGCACCCGATCGCGACGGAGGAGCAGCGCCTGTGCATCGCATTGGGCCGGCGGCTGGCGAAGGTGGCGCTGAAGCAGGCGCGGGAGTGATCCGGGAGATCGCACGATGAACAGAGGCAGGGAAGCGCGCGCGCTGATGCGCCGTCACCGCAGCGGCGTGCTGTCGAGCCATTCGGTGAAGTGTCCGGGGTATCCGTACGGCTCCGCGCTCCCGCACGTGACCGATCACCGGGGCCGCCCGGTATGGCTCATCAGTCACCTTGCCGAACACACCCACAATCTCGACGCCGATGCGCACGCCAGCTTCATCGTGTACCACAGCGGACCCGAGCTGCAGGCACACGCGCGCGCCACGATCCTCGGTCAGGTGCGCGCGATGGAGCACGCACAGTCGCTCCAGGAGCGCTACCTGCGTTTCTACCCGGAGCACGAGCAGTACCTGCACATCGGCGGATTCAGCTTCTACGTGCTCGAACCGGTGCAGGTGCGCTACATCCACGGCTTCGGCGGCCTACACTGGATTCCCGGCGAGAGCTATCTCGCGGCCGAGAGCCTGGAGGATGCCGAAGCCTCGATCGTCGATCACATGAACGAGGATCACATCGCGGCGATGCGCGACTACTGCCGGCTCGTGCACGAGCGCGATCCGCAGGAGGTGGAGATGGTGGGCATCGACTGCGACGGCTTCGACGTGCGCGCCGACACCGACTTGCTGCGCTTCGAATTCGGCGCCCCGATCGGCAACCCCGGCCAGGCGCGCAACGCGCTGGTCGAACTCGCGCAGCGGGCGCGCAAGCGCAAATGATCGGCCGCGGCGTTGCTGTGCGCGCCGCCCACTGGGGCACGATCGTCTGCCTGCTCGCGCTGATCTCGCTTTGCCTGCTGTGGGAGACGCTGCTCGCCCCGCTTCGTCCCGGCGGATCCTGGCTCGTGCTCAAGGCGCTGCCGCTGCTGCTGCCGTTGTTCGGCCTGCTGCGCGGCCAGGTCATGACGTACAAGTGGACCCTGCTGCTCGCACTGGCCTATGTCGCCGAGGGCGCGGTGCGTGCGTGGAGCGACGCCGCGCCCTCACGCCACTACGCGCTGGCCGAACTGCTGCTGGCGTGGGGCCTGTTCGCAGGCTGCGCCCTGTACGTGCGCGCCCCGCGCGCATGAGCTATCGCGGCCGCTTCGCGCCCACGCCGTCCGGTCCGCTGCATGTCGGATCCATCGTCGCCGCCGCCGGAAGCTGGCTCGAGGCGCGCACGCGCGGCGGCACGTGGCACGTACGCATCGACGATCTCGATCCGCCGCGCATCGTGCCGGGCGCCGCCGACGACATCCTGCGCTGCCTCGCGGCCTTCGAGCTGCACTGGGATGGAGACGTCGCCTACCAAAGCATCCGCGGTAGTGCCTATGCCGCGGCATTCGAGCGACTGCAGGGCAGCGGCCTCGTCTATCCCTGCGCCTGCAGCCGCCGGGAGATCGCCGCGCACGCACGCATGGGCGTCGAGGGACCGATCTATCCCGGCACCTGCCGTGACGGCATACGGCCGGGGGCGAGCGTGCGAGCCTGGCGCATGCGAACGTCGGGGGCGCACGTCGAGTTCGACGATCGCGTGCTGGGCATCCAGCGTCGCGACCTGGAGCGCGACGCGGGGGACTTCGTCCTGCTGCGCGCTGACGGGGTGTGGTCATTCCATCTCGCATCGGCGGTGGACGATGCGCACATGGGCATGACCGACATCGTGCGCGGCGCCGACCTGCTGGAATCGAGCGCGCGCCAGATCCTCCTGCTGCGTGCACTGGAATACCCAATCCCGACTTTCGCGCACCTGCCGGTCGCACTCGACGCGCGGGGCGAGAAACTGTCCAAACAGACGCACGCGCCCGCCGTGGTCGCTGCGCACGCAGGTCAGACTCTGGCACAGGTACTGCGTTTTCTCGGGCAGGAGGTGCCCGACGCATTGGACCGGGCCGGTGCGCGCGAGGTGCTCGACTGGGCGCTGCTGAACTGGGACCTCCGGCGCGTCGGGGCGGCACCGCGCCCGTGGCCGGCATGAACCGCCCGCCACCGGGTTGCCATCACGCCACCCGCATGCAGGATGATTTCGCGCACGCGGTAATCGCGGCAACGCGAAGCGCATTAGCGTGCGCAGCACACCCGGTGGCTGGATCGCGGCTTGCGCGGCGACCACGACTGGCGTTCAGTGACTGATCATCCATGGCCGCCTGGTCGGAAACCACTTCTTGCCGTCCGGCGCGACTGCGGTCGACTTGCCCGGCGTGCCGCATCCGCACCCCGGGCCGTGCACGTGCTCAAGCTTCGACGTACCGCATCGGCTTCGGATACGGGTTCACCTGCCCC
>JAEZCG010000084.1 GCA_023430065.1 Pseudomonadota bacterium
AACTGAAAGAGGGCAACACCGCGCAGGACAGTGCTGGCGCGCCGAGCACGGCGTCCGAATCTCAAGACTCGAACGCAGCCGCCACCGGCGAAACCACCGGCCAGGGACAAGGCGTGCGAGACTCCGGCGGAGAGGCGGCCGCAGGCACACACGAGGATCAAGGCGGCGATCCGACACACGGCACGTCCGGTCATACCGGCACCGGCGCGGGGAGCACGGACACTGCGCCGGAGCAATCGCAGTAACGCATTGCTGCTTTGACGTCGAGGATTTCTCACTTCGTTCGGAAATTCACCGGACGCGGAATGCCGTCGGAGGGGCATTATGCCGAGACATCCTTCACGTGGTGGCAGTTCGGTCCGGATCACACCGGAAAGGCAGTCTGCGGAGACGTCCACCCCTACGGTGTGATCCCGAACCGAGCCGTGAGATCCTCGCTGTGATGCTTGCACGTCGAGGATTCCTCACTTCGTTCGGAATGACACCGTAGGTTCCGTCGAAGGATATAACACACATAGGACGGAAGCATTGCCGCCTCGGTGACATCCCGAGGCAGGGCCGAGGGATCCTCGCCGTGCTACTTCCACAGCGAGGAGCCTCGCATTCTTCGGAGCGGGGCTCCGAAGGAGGTGCCCGCTACGGACTCAGCGACGGACTCATTCGGGCAGCGCGAACACGCGAATCGAATCGCCCTGCTTGAACCCGAACAGCTGATTGCCACCGGCGGCGACGGCCACGTACTGGCGTCCATCGATCTCGTAGGTGATCGGTGGCGCGTTCACGCCCGCATCGCAGTCGAATTGCCACAGCAGCTTGCCGGTCTGCGAGTCGTAAGCGTTGAACTTGCCGTTGCCCTCACCCATGAACAGCAGATTGCCGGCAGTGGCGAGCACCCCGCCTACCAGCGGCTCGTCGGTGCGGACCTGCCAGCGAATCCGCCCGGCCGCCTGGGTGTCGATGGCACTCAGCAGACCCCAGCGCTGGGTATCGGCGGGTTCCAGCGAGGTGTAGCGAACTGCCCCCTTGTCGGCGCTGGCGGGAATCTCCTTGACGGTGTAGCGCATCGGCCAGTGCATGGCGGCGACGTAGGCCAATCCGGTGCGCGGATCGAACGCGGTCGGCGACCAGTTCGCGCCGCCGGCACCTCCGGGGGCGATCTCGATCCCTTCGGGGGTCGGGCGCCGGAACATGTTGGTGTGGGGCACGAACGGCTCCGACTTGTACAGCAGGCTGCCGTCGCGCCGATCGAGCACGTAGAGCCAGCCGGTCTTCCCGGCATGCGCCACGGCCGGGATGATCGTGCCGTCCTTCTCCACGTCTAGCAACACCGGCGGACTTGCGACGTCGTAGCCCCAGAGGTCGTGCGGCACGAGCTGGTAATGCCACTTGAGGCCACCGGTCGACGCGTCCAGCGCGACGATGGACACCGTGTACAGGTTGTCGCCCGGACGCGTGAGATCGTCCATCTGCGGTGACGGGTTGCCGATGCCGACGAACAACGTGTTGGTCTTCGCATCCACTGCCGGAGTGGTCCAGGCCGAGCCGCCGCCGCGCTTCGCCGCCTCCGGGTAGCTCGACAGCGCCGCCCGCTCCGCAGCGATATCGCGTTCGAGTCGCTCGCCATCTGGCGTGGTGATGCGGAACTGCCCTTCCCATCCGGAGGAGGGCGTGGAATCGAACTGCCACACGCGCGTGCCGGTGGCGGCATCGAAGGCGGCGTAGAAGCCCGCGCGCTGGCTCTGTCCCGCGATGCCGACCACTGCACCCAGCGGCGCGCCCTCACGCTCGGAATCGAGGTGCAGTCCGTAGCCGACTCCGGTGATGCCGATGATCACCTTGCCGTTCACGACCAGGGGCGCCATGCTTGCGCCCACGCCGGTGGTGCCGGTCACGCGGCTCCTGCGCAGCGGATCGTCGGCCGCGAGCTGGTCGGTCTTCTCGGCCGGGCCGCCGAGTTCCTCGACCAGCGGCACGTCCCACACCATCGCGCCCGTCGCCTGGTCAAGTGCAATCAGGCGCGCATCGACGGTGCCGATGAACACCTTGCCGTACGCGACCGCGACGCCGCGGTTGGCCGGTCCACAGCACATCTTCTTCGTGCGCCGCTCGTGCTGGTAGCGCCACAGCAGCCTGCCGTCGCGCGCATCCAGCGCCACGACGTGATTGAACGGCAGCGAGACGTACATCACACCGTCGACCACGAGCGGCGTGGCCTGGAAGGTGGACTCGATGCCGCTTCGGTAGGACCAGACCGGCGCCAGCGCGGCGACGTTCTTCGCGTCGATGCGTGCCAGCGGTGAGAAGCGCTGATTTCCGTAGTCGCGCCCGTAGCTCACCCAGTTGGAGGGATCGGACTGGGCGTTCAGCAGACGCTGGTCGTCGACGTCTCCGGGTTGTGCGCTCGCCCCGGTTGCGCACACGACGACCAATGCGAGTATCCAAAATCGTTGCATGGCGCCTCCTTCAGCCGCGCATGGCAGCGAATGTTGCCGCCACGGCGTCGGTGATGGCCTGGTCCTCGGCCGCCGCCAGGCCGCTGATGCCGATTGCGCCGGCCAGATTGCCGTCCGCATCTTTCAGAGGGGACCCGCCGGGCAGTGCCGTGATCAGCGGATCGCAGAAATAGCTCGCCTGGATCTGTTCGCGATGCAGGCGCGCGAGAAAGGCTTCCGTGGTGACTCCCATGCGCGCCGCGGAGTAAGCCTTGCCCTGCGAGATCTGCACGCTGCGCACCGGCGCCCCGGGCATGCGCGCGAACGCCATCAGAAAACCCTTGTCGTCGCACACCGCCACGCAGATCGGCCGCTTGTAGTCCTGTGTCGCCTTCGCCATCGCCTGCGCGGCCAGCGTCTGCGCGATGTCGAGTGTCAGTTGGGGCATGGAAGGGATCGCCTCTTCGAGAAATGGGATACGCGGCAAGAATGACATAATCGCCTGGACCCCGCACATGCCGGTGCACGAACAGCGCCCACTCGCAATGCAGCAAACGAATCGTTCCGACACCCTCACGCAGCCCGGCCCGTTGGATGGCATCCGCGTGCTCGACCTGTCGCGCTTCATCGCCGGACCTTACTGCACGATGCTGCTCGGCGACATGGGCGCCGACGTAGTGAAGGTGGAACCGCCGGGTCGCGGCGAGAACAGTCGCGCTTTCGCCCCCTTCGTCGAAGGCGAGAGCCTCTACACCATGGTGTTCAACCGCAACAAGCGCAGCGTCGCGCTCGACCTGCGCAGCGATCGCGGGAAGAACCAGCTGCGCGAACTGCTCGCACGTGCCGACGTGCTGGTAGAGAACTACGTCCCGGGCACGCTCGAGAGGATGGGCTTCGGATGGGACGTGCTGCAGGCGATCAACCCGCGCCTGATCCTCACGCGCATTTCGGGCTTCGGCCAGTCCGGTGCCCGCGCGACCGAACCCTGCTTCGACGTCATCGCGCAGAGCATGAGCGGCCTGATGGACATCACCGGCGATCCGGACGGCAAGCCGACGATGGCCGGAACCTACGTGGTGGACTACGCCACCGGCCTCTACGCCGTCATCGGCACCCTCGGCGCCCTGCAGGCGCGCGCGCGCACCGGCAGGGGACAGATGGTCGACGTTACCCTGCTCGACTCGGCCATGTCGATGCTCATGACCGCGATTCCCGAGCAGTTGCTGCTCGGCCGCACCATGACCCGCCGTGGCAACCGCGACCGCTATACCGCGCCGGCCAACACCTTCCCGACGCGGGATGGCGCCTGGGTCCACTTCGCGGCGGTCGGCGAGCCGATGTTCCGCGCGCTGGCCGAGGCGATGGGATCGCCGCAGCTGCCCCAGGATTCGCGGTTCCGGGACAACAGCACACGTCTCGACCATGCCGACGCACTGGAGGCGCTCGTCACGGCGTGGACCTGCACCCTGGATGCGGACGACCTGATCGGCATCCTCCAGCAGATCGGCCTGCCCTGCGCACGCGTCGCCCGCATCAGCGATCTCGTCGCGGACGAGCAGATCGCCGCACGCGGCAGCATCGTGCAGATGCAGCACCCGAAAGCGGGCAGCGTGCCCATGCAGGGTTTCGCGGTGCGCTTCGCCGAGTCACCGATGCGGCTGCGCCATCCTCCGCCACTGCTCGGCCAGCACACTGAGGAGGTGCTATCCGAGTGGCTGGGCAACGAGGATCACGACCGGAACCCATCATGACCGTCCGCACCCTGCTGGTAGCCAACCGTGGCGAGATCGCCATCCGCATCGCGCGCGCCGCGGCCGAGATGGGTATTCGCTCGCACACCGTGTACTCGTCCGACGACGCGGATGCGGATCACGTGCGCAAGGCCGACGCCGTGCACGCGCTGTCGGGGGAAGGACCGGCGGCCTATCTGGACATCGCTCAGATCGTGCGCATCGCGCGCGCGGCCGACTGCGACGCGATTCACCCCGGTTACGGCTTTCTCAGCGAGAATGCGGCCTTCGCGCGTGCGTGCGCCGAAGCCGGTATCCGCTTCGTCGGCCCCTCTCCCGACGTACTGGATGTATTCGGCGACAAGGGCAAGGCCCGCACGCTTGCGGTAGAGTGCGAAGTGCCGGTCTCACCCGGCACGTATCGCCCCACCACGCTCGACGAGGCACGCGAGTTCCTGCGTTCCCTGGGACCGCATGGCGCGGTGATGGTGAAGGCCATCGCCGGCGGCGGCGGACGCGGGATGCGGCCGGTGCGCAGCGAGGCGGAACTGGAAGCCGCCTACGATCGTTGCCGCTCGGAAGCGCTGCAAGCCTTCGGCAACGCCGAGGTGTACGTCGAGCGCATGTTCCCGCTGGCACGCCACATCGAGGTGCAGGTGATCGGCGACGGCAGCGGCGAGGCCACCCACCTGTGGGAGCGCGAGTGCAGCCTGCAGCGCAACCGCCAGAAGCTGGTCGAAGTGGCGCCCGCGCCGCACCTGCACCCCGCCCTGCGCGACCGGCTCCTCGATGCATCGCTGCGCATGGCGCGACAGGTGGGGCTGGACGGGCTGGCGACGTTCGAGTTCCTGGTGGAACAATCGGGCGCCGGGAATGCACCCTTCGTCTTCATCGAGGCGAATCCAAGGCTTCAGGTGGAGCACACGGTGACCGAGTCCGTCACCGGCGTCGACCTCGTGCGCACCCAGCTCGAACTGGCGGG
>JAEZCG010000161.1 GCA_023430065.1 Pseudomonadota bacterium
TGTCGAGGCCGCACGGCTGGAGGCTCAGCGCCAGGAGGCCGCGCGACAAGCCGCCGCGGAGTTGGAAGCGCAACGGCAGGAGGAGGCTCGTCGAGAGGCGGCGCGCGTCGAGGCCGCACGGCTGGAGGCTCAACGCCAGGAGGCCGCGCGACAAGCCGCCGCGGAGTTGGAAGCGCAACGGCAAGAAGCTGCGCGCCGAGAGGCGGCGCGTGTCGAGACCGCACGGCTGGAGGCCCAGCGTCAGGAGGCCGCGCGACAGGCGGCCGCCGAGTTGGAGGCGCAGCGGCAAGAGGAGGCGCGTCGCGAAGCGGCACGTGTCGAGGCCGCACGACTGGAGGCCCAACGCCAGGAAGCCGCACGACAGGCCGCCGCACTGGAGGCGCAGCGGCAGGAGGAGGCGCGTCGCGAAGCGGCCCGTGTCGAAGCCGCACGGCTGGAGACCCAACGTCAGGAAGCCGCGCGACAAGCCGCCGCACTGGAGGCACAGCGGCAGGAAGAGGCGCGTCGCGAAGCCGCCCGTGTCGAGGCCGAACGCCTGGAGGCCCAGCGCCAGGAAGCTGCACGACAGGCTGCCGCGCGCCAAGACGCTGCGCGTGTTCGAGCCGAGCAAGAGGAGGCGAGACGGGAAGAGAGACTCCGCGCCATCGGACGTCAACTCGACGAAGAGGCCGCCCAGCGTGAGGCGGCCTCGATAGCCGATCGCCAGCCCAATCTGCTACCCCGATCGTTGAGTATCCCGCGACGGATCAAGCTGTTCGGACGCACTCACCCCAACCTCGACCTCATCCAGTACGCGGAGGCGTGGGCCCAACGGATCCAACTCAACACCGGAGTCGAAACGGTCCGTGAGGTGGCGAAGCGGCCGCACAGAGATCCGCTCGTGACCGTCGCCCTTCGAAGCGACGGTTCCGTAGAGTCGGTGACGATCGAAGTCTCCAGCGGCGTGGCGGAGGTGGATGACGCGATCCGGCGGATCGTGGAGGCCCAGAAGCCATACGTCGCATTTCCACGTGTCCTGGCGCGCGATTACGACGTGGTCGAGATCCGCCGAACCTGGCACTTCGACACGGTCGTTCAGCTGTACTAGTGCATGCCGGGAAAGCGACACTGCCCAAGCCGTAGCTGCGGCTCGCCGGGCATGGTGCGGACCTGTACTGAATCAAGGTCACCCCTCATTGGAATCCCGGGGCAGCACGTCCGCGAACATTTCCATGGTCTTCCACTTCGGCACAGGCGGCGTATAACCCGCTCGCGGCACGTAGGGTGACGGCGCCGCAGGCGCACTGCTGTGGATGTAGCGCGAGCAGTTGGGAAAAAACGCGCTGGGCACGAACACGCACGACAAGTTGCGCGCCGGTGAAGACACCGAGCAGGTCGTCATCGTCGGCGATGCGGGCGACGCCGTTCACGCGCAGTCGTCTTGGACTCTCGAAGTCGATGAAGAGCAGCCCCACTGCCGCGTTGACCAGCACATTGCCCAGACTGCGGAACATCCCGTTCCCGTCGTAGCTCGGAAACGCCAGCTCGTCGTCGGCAGTAATACGGACGAATCCGGGATCGCCGCCCTTGTACGAGCAATCCGGCTGTCCTTCAGCGTCGGCACTGGCAAGGAAGAACATCGATCGGCTTTCGATGAAGGCGCGGTCTTCAGCGGTGAATTTGTTTCGACCGAGCCGCTCGTCAAGGCGATCTGCCAGCAGCCGGCTACCGAAGCGGTCCTGCAACTGCCGCATTCCGACATGATAGGTATTGCCCACGGGCATCCTCCCCTGGTCGCCACGCGAAGGGACCTGCGCCACCCTAGGTGCAGGGTACTCCTAGCATAGGATAAGGGCAGATCACTCATGGCGGCGCGCTCGCCTGGTCGCGGTCGACCTCGTCCGCCAGCGCGAGGAGTCCTTGGCTCACCCTCACTGGATAGGGCGTGGCCGGCGCAAGGTCGCGCAGGGATGCCGGGAGGGATGCCACCTGCTGCCCGCAGCGCTCGCGAATCTGCTGCAGGGTCGGCTGTCCGGGCAGCCTGCGCCCCTGCCGCATGACCGGTCGCAGCAGCGGTTCACCGTCCACTGCCTCGCTCTCGAGGGCGAGAACGTCCTCCACCATCACGCCGGCGTAATGCCGGCGCTAGATCTGCTTGCGCCCAGGCCACGTGGCCTTGCCTTCGGAGCGCTTGCGCCGCGCCCGTCCTGCGTACTCCTGCAGCTTGTAGGCGCAGTCCAGGTTCGGCAGGTCTTGGGAAGTGTCCATCGCGCTCCCGATGCCGAACCCGTCGATCGGGGCCTGCCGCACCGACAACAGCTCGCGCAGCGCGCATTCGTCGAGTCCGCTGCTGGCGAAGATCTTCACCTCGTTCAACCCGGCGCTATCCAGAATCCCGCGCACCTTGAACGCGTGATCCGCCAGGTCGCCACTGTCCAGCCTTACCGCCTGGATGCGGATGCCGTCTCGGACGAGGCGCGGGCCGAGCTGTGCAAGCTTGCGGGCCGCCGCTTCCGTGTCGTAGGTGTCGATGAGCAAGGTGACGCCTTGCGGATGACTGCGCGCGAAGTGCTCGAATGCCTGCAGCTCGCTCGCGTGCGCCTGAATGAACGAGTGCGCCATGGTCCCGAACACCGGCACCCCGAAGCGCTGCCCGGCCAGCACCGTGGACGAACCCGTGAATCCGGCCAGGTAGGTCGCGCGCGCGGCGAGCAGGGCGGCTTCTGCGCCGTGCGCGCGGCGCAGGCCGAAATCCACCAACAGCCTGCCGGGGGCCTGCAGCACGGCACGGGCCGCTTTGCTCGCGATCAGCGTCTGGAAATGCAGCAGGTTCATCAGCCGGCTCTCCACGATCTGCGCCTCGGGCAGGGGCGCAATCACGCGGATCACCGGCTCGTCGGGAAAGCACGGCGTCCCCTCCGGTATTGCGTCGACGTCGCCGCAGAAGCGCAGCCGGGCAAGCTGGTCGATGAAGCCGCTGCTGAACAGCCCCGTGTTGGCCAGCCACTCCAGTTCGGCCTCGCTTACGTGCAGCTGCTCGAGGAACTCGAGTGCCTGCTCGAGCCCCGCGGCGAGCAGGAAGTTGCGGGCTCCGCGCGCAGGTCGGCGGAAGAACAGCTCGAACACCGCCGTCTCCACCATGCCGCGCTCGTAGTACGTCTGCAACATGGTCAGCTCGTACAGATCGGTGAGCAGGGCGCTGGAACCCGGATCGGAAGCGGCAGACGGAAGTGCGGGGGGCGGATGCATCGATCACCGGCTGGTTATAGAGTCGACACGATCGGACAGTTCATCTGCTCCAGCAGCGAGCGCACCTGCTGCGCCGCACAGGGCAGACTGCCGAGGGGCAACGCCAAGGCCCGGTTGGGGCCGTCCTGACTGTCGCGCGGCTCAGTACTCCCAGCCCCGCTCCTCCCGCAATGCCGCCTCGGCCTCGAGCCAATCATCCAGCTCGTGACCCGG
>JAEZCG010000203.1 GCA_023430065.1 Pseudomonadota bacterium
CGAAAAGGCCGGGACCAGATGCGCTACAGTTGCGTTGCGATGAATCCCAGTATCCGACGTTCACGGGGTGTCGAACGCCTCGTCACCGGCCGCGCCACCTCCGATGGTGCCGGGGTGAGGCTCACGCGCGTGCTTACCCAACCGTTGCAGCGCCGACTCGATCCCTTCCTGATGCTCGACGCGTTCGGTACCGACAATCCGGACGACTACATCGGCGGGTTTCCCGACCACCCCCACCGCGGTTTCGAGACGATCACCTACATGATCGCGGGCCGGATGCGTCACCGGGACAGCGCCGGCAACGAGGGGCTCCTGCGCAACGGCGGGATGCAATGGATGACGGCCGGACGAGGCGTCGTGCACTCGGAACTGCCGGAGCAGGAGGCAGGGCGGATGGAGGGGTTCCAACTCTGGCTCAATCTGCCGGCGCGCGACAAGATGTGCGCTCCCTGGTACCGCGACTTCCAGGCGGCCGACATCCCGGCATTCACGGCTGCGCAGGGCGTGACGGTGCGCGTCCTCGCGGGGGAAAGCCAGGGGGTCCAAGGCGCGGTGCGCCGCGAGACGACCGAGCCTCTGTATCTGGATCTGGACATGCCGGCGAACGCCGCTTTTGCTCAGCCGCTGCCGCCGGCACACAACGCATTCGTGTACGTCTATCGCGGTGCGCTCCGGGTGGCGGGAACGGAGATCCCCGTGCAGCGCATGGCGATACTGGACAACGATGCGGCCGCGGATGGCGTGTTGCTCGAAGCGACGGAACCGTCGCGCGCCCTGCTCGTCGCCGGCAGGCCGCTGGGCGAGCCGATCGTGCAACACGGCCCGTTCGTCATGACGACACAGGACGAGATCGTACGCGCCGTGCAGGACTACCAGGCGGGCAAGTTCGGCGCCGACTAGGTTGCGAGGTCGCGGCCGTGCCGGCATGATGATCCGCGGCGCCCGGCGCAGCCGGCGCCCATTCGAGCGGGTCAGTCCATGCCGATGCGCTTCGCCCCTTCTCTGAAGTGCGCCTCGCCTTGCGCATCGAAGCGGAAAGCCCTCAGAAAATGTGCGACGCCATAGCCCGGCACCGCCTGCAGGACCATCGCCGCCCGACGTCGCGCCTCGTCGAGCCTGCCCGCGAGAGCGAGCGTGCAGGCGGCAATGGCAAAGATGTGCGCGTGCGCATTGGGGCGGTTGGCAGCCTCGACCGCCGCTTCCGCGGCTTCCTCGAACCGTCCCAGGCGCACCAGCGCCATGGCGCGCGCGCCGAGCATGCCGAACAGCAGCGGGTCGCAGGGGCTCAGGCTGCGCGAAATGTCCGAGGCCGCGACGGCGGAATGCGGATCGCCTGCCTGCGACTGCACGAATGCCAGCGCATAGTGTCCCAGCGCGAAGCTGGGACTGAGGTCGACTGCCCGTGACAAAGCCTGGACGGACGGATCGTGCTCGCCGCGCAGCCACAGCGCGCGGCCCTGCGCCCAGTGCACGGCGGGATCGAGCTCGTCCGCCATGATGCCGCGCCCGGCCGATTCGAGCGCCGCAGCGATCTCGGATTCGCGCTCGCCCCAGCCCTGAAACGCGCTCTGCCACTGGGCGAACGACAGTCCTGCATAGGCGCGCGCGAAGGTGGGATCGAGCCGCACGGCGCGCGCGAAGAAGTGGCGAGCCGCCTCGTTGTCCGCGCGCGTGAAGCGGTACATGTGCCACAGTCCCCGGTGATGCGCTTCCCATGCATCGAGTGAGGCGGGCGGCCTCAGCATGGCGCGGTTGCGTTCGAGGCGCTCGACCTCGCCGGCAACCGCCGACACGATGCCGTTGCCGAATTCCGCTAGCACCGTCAGCGCGTCCTCGCGCCTGCTGTCGAACTGCTCTGCCCACGCCACACGCCCGGTCGCAGTCTCGATCAGCTCCACGCTGACGAGCGCACGCTCGCCGACCCATCGCACCACGCCGCGCACCAGATAGTCGACGCCGAGCAATCGTCCCGCCTCGTCAGGGCCGGTCTGCCGGGCAGCGAGGGCAAACACGGTGCCCTGCGCGATCACGAACAGGCTGCGCAGCTTGGCGAGCCGAGTGATGACGTCGTGCACCAGCGCATCGGCAAGCCATTGTCCCTGCGCGCGCGTCTCGGCATCTCGAAACGGCATCACCGCGATGGAGGCGCGCCGCGCTGCCTGGCCCAGCGTCGCGGACGTCGAGGTCTCATCGACATCCAGACGCACGTGCGGGGCCGCTGCAGCCGAGACCCTGGCGCGCGTGTCGCTGCGTCGCTTCAGCCACGCATGACGGATGCTCGAGAAATCCAGACCCTCCGCGGCGAACCGCTTCTCCGCCGCGTCCAGATGGCGTTCGGCATCGTGCATACGGCCCGCGTCCGCCAGCCGGTCGAGGAGGCGCAGATGGGCATGGGGATCGAAGGGAGACAACTGCAGCCACTTCTCGATGTACGCCGGCACGTCGTCCCCACTGCCACCGGCGGCGCGCGCGAGGAGCGCGACGTGCAGTTCACGAAAACGCCGTCGTGCAGCCTCCAGCCAGGCGTCGAACTCAGGGGCGCGCTCGAGCGCGAGACCTTCGGCTACTTCTCCACGGAACGCCGCCGCCAGCGCACCCGCCTCACCGGGTGTGAGTGCCTGCAGCGGCGCTTCCGTGACCGCCGTCGCATCGACCCGGCAGTCCGCCAAATCGAGCCGCACGCGGTCTGCCTCGACGATCAAGCGCGCGCGCGCCGCGTCGTCCACCACCCGCCGCAGACGGCTGAGGCACCAGCGCAACTCAGCGCGCGGATCGCCGGGTCCGTCCCACAGGAGCGCGCACAGCTGCGTGCGCGACGCGCCTCGCGGAATCAGGACCAGGTAGACAAGCAGCGCCCGCACCCTGCGCGACGCGGGCAACTCGACGTCGGCGCTGCCGCGGCGCACCGCCAGGAGTCCGAGGACGTCGACGTTCAGCGCGCCGGGCGCGGGCGCATCCTGCATGCGCCCGCACGCTGCGCCGGTTTCAACGCTGCCTCCCACGTTCGTCACCACGCCGACTCCGTACCGTTGCATCGTCGTCGCCGCGTGTGAGCAGATCGGGCCGATCCCGATCGATGGCGACTCGAACCCGGAGGAACCTTCGATGAATACACCCACCGCAACCTTGAGTCAAATGGCCCAGGACGCCGGCCCGGATCTGTCGGCGCTGAAGGCACGACAGCAGACGGCGTGGTCGTCCGGCGATTATGCAATCGTCGGCAGCACGCTGCAGATCGTGGGCGAGGACCTGTGCGAGGCGCTCGACCTGCGCGCGGGGCAGAAGGTGCTGGACGTGGCCGCTGGCAACGGCAACGCAGCGCTTGCCGCCGCGCGCCGCTGGTGCGACGTCACCGCCACCGACTACGTGCCCTCCCTGCTGGAGCGCGCCCGGCAGCGGGCCGAGGCGGACGGGCTGGAGATGACGTTACGGGAA
Source organism: Pseudomonadota bacterium (assembly GCA_023430065.1). GTDB lineage: Bacteria > Pseudomonadota > Gammaproteobacteria > Burkholderiales > SHXO01 > SHXO01. Next base: position 3,436 of record JAEZCG010000203.1, read on the forward strand.
GCGGACGTCGAGCAGCTGCCGTTCGACAGCGGCAGCTTCGACGTGGTGACGTCCACCTTCGGAGTCATGTTCACGCCCGACCACGAGAAGGCGGCCGGCGAGATGCTGCGCGTGTGCCGCCACGGGGGCCGGATCGGGCTCGCCAACTGGACGCCGGCCGGGTTCATTGGCCAGCTGTTCAAGACCATTGCCGTTTACCTTCCGCCCGCGCCCGGCACGCGCTCGCCCGCGCTGTGGGGAACACGTGAGCATCTTTCGGCGCTGTTCGAGCGGCAGGCCAGCGAGATCCGGGTCAGCGAACGCGACTTCGTGTTTCGCTACCGCTCGCCCAGGCATTGGCTGGACGTGTTCAGGACCTACTACGGACCCCTCCTGAAGGCATTCGCCGCGCTCGACCCGCAAGCGCAGCGCTCCCTGGCCGACGATCTGGTCAACCTGATCGGGCGCTTCAACCGCTCCGGCGACGCCACCATGGTGGTGCCGAGCGCATATCTCGAAGTCGTGATCGTGAAGGGCTGAAGGGGAGACCCGGTCGCGCGGGATGGCCGCCCGGAATCAGAGCGGGCGGCCGATGGCCGCCGTCGCGGCCTCGGGTTGCGCCTTGGCCAGCGCCTCGAGCAGATCGAGTGCCCCCTCGGTGCTCATCTGGAGCGGGTCGAACGGCTCGCTCCCGCAGTGGCGCACCATCAGCTCCGCGTGCTCCGGGCCGAGGTGGGCGAAGCCCATCGGCCAGCGCCAGAAGCGGCCCCGGTCCGCCTTCACCGACGCCAGCAGCACCACGTCGTGGTGGCGCGTATCCCGCTCGATTCGGGCGAACAGGGCGGAAATCGTGTCGATATCACCCTCGAGCACCTGGAGGATCGTGTCGCCGGACCAGACGATCATTCCCGTGATGTCCGCTTCCCGGTTCTTGACGCGCGCCTGCTCGACGATCTTGGCCATGCCCTGGGCGCGCAAGGTGGTAGAGGGGACGCTGCAATAGATCAGGTGGGCGAGCATAGGCAAGGTGCCGGTCGGTGACGCTCGGACAGTAGCGTGACTAGGAATTTCGGCCGAATCGGGCAAATCCGCAGGGTCAGGGCGCACGATTCCGGCGCCGGGGCAGGCTGGCGTATGCTCCACCCGTACCACTGCGGCAGCAACCGCACCAGGGGGCAGGCGATTGCGACGATGGGAATGCGTATAAACCGGCAGCCGGGCCAGCTGGCCGCCAGCCAGACCGCCATATAGCGCTGCAGGAAGGGCTTGCCGTCGCGGTACTAATGGCGGGCCAATTCGCTCAGCGGAAGACCTGCAGTTCCTCCGCCGGCAACTGGCCCGGCCGCCTGAACATCCCCGGACCCCCGTGAATCTAGGAGGCGACGAAACCGAGCGCATGGCTCAGATGGCACGGCTCCGATGACGCGCGAGGCCCCGCGCCGACTTGGAGGACCTAACGATGTCATTCCGAGTGTAGCGCGAGTGCTCGCCGGGGACAGGGGCGTGACGTTCGGGATCTACGACAGCATGGCGCACAGGAAACTTTTGTCCGGGTGAACAACACTGCGAACTCGGCGCGACAGCAGTTCCATGAAATTTGCTTTGCTCTTCCTCCTGCAACGGGATACTATGCGTCGGTAGGTATGCGCAAGATAGTCTTGAGCTGATCTCTTCTCCAGTTCCCGCCAGCTGCTTCAGCGGTCTTAAGTCGACTCTTCTCGGTGATCTTCTTCGTGTCTCTGCATGCGTAGGCGTGCGCCGCGCATTACTCGAAAGGAAATCGACATGACGACAGAAACTGGCACCGTGAAGTGGTTCAACGAAGCGAAGGGTTTTGGATTCATCACCCCCGATGCGGGCGGCAAGGATCTCTTCGCCCATTTCAGCGAGATTCAGGGCAGTGGGTTCAAGACCCTGGCGGAAAGCCAGCGCGTCCAGTTCGAAGTGACGCAGGGCCAGAAGGGCCCGCAAGCGACGAACATCCGCGCGGCCGCCTGACATCGCTCGCAGCCCTTCGGGGTTGACCGGAAACCGCGGTCTCGGCCGCGGTTTTTTTTTGGAGGATCGCAATGAAGACGCTGCAAGAAGCCACCGAACGGATTTGCGAATTGAAGGGAAGTCTGGTCGCACTCGATACCTTGATCGCAGCGCTGCTCCAGTGCGTTCCCCTGGAGGGACGCGCCAAGCTGCTGAGCACCTTCGAGGGAAACGCCGAGTTGGCGCGCACGGCCCTGCTCCACAGCCCCATTTCGGAACACACGCTGTCGGCCTTCGAGAGCGACGTCAAGCGCACGGGCGCACTGATCGCACTCGTATTACCCTAGCCCCGAACGAACCGCTGTGATTGGCACGGCACAGGACGCGCCAAACCTGCGCATCAGCGCACGCTGAACGGCGCGGAATACGGTCTTCCGAAGGCGATTCCACCGGTAACGGTCTGTACGGGACGCAGATAGCGGGCACCCGTGCGGGCGTTGTTGCGTGTGTCGACGAACTCGACGTGCTCCTCGACCAGCTCGAGCACGGTCACATCGCCCGGGGCCCCCACCTCCAGCGTGCCGAGCTTGGGCAGCCGATCGATGGCGCGTGCCGCGTTCACCGTGGCCATCGCCACCACCTGCTCGAGCGTGAAACCCAGGTTGAGGAATTTGCTCATCACCCAGGTCAGGTAGGGCTTGCCGGGTGTATTGCCGGAGAACACGTGCATGTCCGAGGAAAGGGTGTCGGGTCCGGCGCCCTGTGCGATCGCTGCCTCGGCGATGGAGTAGTCGAAGCTGCCGCCGCCGTGCCCGACGTCGAAGTGCACGCCGCGCCGCTTTGCCTCGAGCGCCGCGGGAAGCAGTCGGCCGTCCTGCACGATGTTGGTGAATGCGCCGGCGAGGTTCGGTGCGCCGGAATAGCAGTGCGTGAGAATGTCGCCGGAACGCAGCAGATCCAGAATGCGTGCCATCAGCTGCGGTGTCTCGACTCCGCCGATGTGGCACATGACCTTCGCGCCGGTGCCGGACAGTTCGCACGCCAGCAATGCGCGGCGAAGCGGCTCGATGCCATGCTGGGCGATGACGTTCTGCGACATGCGCACCTTGATGCCGATGACGATGTCCGCGTTCTCTGCCACTGCACGCGCGGCCGCCTCGGGTTGCGCGAAACCGATGTCGTAGAGTTCCGGCACGGGGAATCCCGTCAGCCCCATGTTGGCGATGTGCACGAACGCATACTGACGTGTGCGCGTGGCTCCGACGATGAAGCGGCGGAACGCCGCGATGTTGTTCGCCCCGGCATCGCCTGCGGACACCGTCGTGGTCGTTCCCTGGAAGGGCACCAGCTCATCGGCGGGAATGCCGAGCGCCGAGCCGTAGGCGAAGGTGTGCGCGTGGAGATCGACCAGTCCCGGCGTAACCAGACGTCCCGACGCATCGATCACCTTGTGTGCGCGCTGCGTCGCAATCTCCGGCTCCACCGCGGCGATCACGCCATGCCGGATACCGACGTCGCGTACCGCGCGCAGCGACCGACTCGGGTCGATCACCTCACCGCCCTTGATCAGAAGATCGAACTTCCCGGCAGGATCGGTGGCACCCCGAAGCCCCGGCGACAGTGCGGCGAGCGCGCCGCCCATGGCTAGACTGGTCAGGAGGCGCCGGCGATTGATGGACGGTTGCATGGACGGGTCTTCTTCGGTGCGGGGAATGCCCGGTTTCCCTTGGGCGAATGAGGCGGGTGTGCGCCTCTTCACGGTGCACCACGCGCCTGACCGCCCTGCTCCCGTCTCACCTCCTCCTCCGCCTCCTCCTCCAGCTTCTTGTAGTCGCGCGCCGGTTCGTGCAGCAGCTGCATGCGGCTCTTCTCCAGGCCCTTGACGATCGCGACGACGGCCTCGTTGTACGGAACGGCCAGACCCAGCGCCTCGGCCTCGCGCACGATGGCGCCGTTGAGCGAATCGATCTCGGTGCGCCGACCCTGCTCGATGTGCTGCATCATCGACGGCTTGTTGTAGCGGATGCGAGCGTGCGCCTTGATCTTCTTACGCGGATCCGCGTCGACCAGTGCGATGCCCTTGCGCTCGACCACAGCCAGGATCTCGTCGAGCAGCCGATCCTGCAGGGCATTCACCTCGGGCGTTCGATACATCTCGCCGCCGCGCAGGCCGGTGATCGCGGCCAGCGCATTCGCCGCGCAGTTGTGGACGAACTTGCTCCAGATCCAGGACATCGGGTTGTCGACCACCGTCGTCTCGATGCCCGCCTCGTTGAGCATCTTCGCGCAGGTCTCGATGCGCGCGCTACGGCGGCCGTCCAGTTCCCCGATCGAGGTCATGCCGGCATTCGTGTAGGTGGCCCGCCCCGGCTCGGGACAGGCGCCGCTGTTCATCGTCACACCGGCGGCGACCCGTTCCGCTCCGAGCTCCGCCACCAGCGCCTCGACGTTGCCGATGCCGTTCTGCAGCGTGAGCGCGAAGCCGTCAAGCTCGAGCACCGCCTTCGCTTCCCGAGCGGCGGCCTGCGTGTTGTTGGTGTCGGTGAAGACGATCGCCAGATCGCAGCGCGGCAGGCCTTCGTGCGTGGTGAAGGCCGCCACCTTGATGACGTGCCGACCGCGGACGCCATCGACGATCAGCCCGTTGCGTCGGACCAGCGCGATGTGGTCCTCACGCGGATCGATCAGGGTGACGTCGTAGCCGGCCTTCGCGAGCAAGCCGCCGTAGAAGGAGCCCATGGCTCCGGCGCCGATCATGTAGGTGCGCATGAGTGACCGTTCCCTGCTCAGTTCATCTTCAGCCGTTTGATGACAACGTCCCGCAGTTCCTGCATGGTGTGGTCGCTCCAGTAGTCGTGGTCCAGCGCAATCTGGCGCAAGCCCTCCCTGAGGACTTCACTCGACTCTCCGTGACGCTCGCAGTAGCGCATCCAGAACTCCTGCACTTCCTTCAGTGTGACTTGCATGTTCGAAGCACCCGTAGATCGGCGAATCGACAAGAGTACTGCAGCTTGGCGTCCCCCGGGGCGCCCGGGTCATGGATGCGTTCTCGGCCCAGGGGCGAAGCCTGGGACGGCGCCATCTGCAAACGGTGTC
>JAEZCG010000208.1 GCA_023430065.1 Pseudomonadota bacterium
CGGCGCGCCTACACGCGCGCCTTTCCGACGCTGCTTCGACGCAAGTCCGTGCTGGTGCTCGCCACCCTGGGCGTAATGGGCGTGGGCGGCGTGGCAGCCTGGTCGCTGGGCGAGGAGTTCTTCCCCGCAGCCGACGCGGGCCTCATGCGACTGTACTTGCGCGCACCGGCGGGCACCCGGCTGGAAGATACCGCCCGCCTGTTCGCCGAGATCCAGCGCGACATCCGCGCCATCGTGCCGGCGCACGACCTCCAGTTCATCGGCGAGAGCATCGGCGCGGTCGAACCGATCAACCGCGGCTGGGTGGATAGCAACGTGATCGGCTCCTTCGACGGCGAGCTGCTCATGCAGCTCGCCAAGGGCCACGGACCCACCGCTGGCTACATGGCGGGCATCCGCACCATGCTGGCGGAGAACTATCCGCAGGTACGGGCGTTCTTTCGGCCGGCCGACAACATCAATCAGACCCTGGCCGGCACTTCGCTCGCGGCGCTCGACGTACGCGTGGTCGGCCGCGACGTGCCCGGCAACATCGCGCTGGCGCGCGAACTCGCGCAGCGCATGCAGGCCATCCGCGGGGTCGTGGACACGACGCTGGTGCAGGTGACCGACCTGCCGGAGTACCGCATCGAGGTGGATCGCATCCGCGCGATGCAGCTCGGCGTGACGCAGCAGGATGCGAGCAATGCGGTGCTCAACGTGCTCGGCTCCGGGGGTACGGTGGCGACCAGCCTGTGGGCCGATTCCAGGATGGGTATCGCCTACAGCGTGCAGTTGCAGGCGCCGCCGATCACGCTCGACAGCGTCCAGACGCTGCTCAACACCCCGGTGCGCATCGGCGAGAACGGCCAACCCGTGCTCCTGCGCAACGTGGCGAGCGTGCGCGAGCAGCGGGTGGCGGCCAATACCAGCCGCACCATGCTCGCGCCGACCTTCAACGTGGTGGCCAACGTGCAAGACCGCGACCTGGGCGGCGTGTACCGCGAAGTCGAGGCCGTGCGCGCGGAGTTGAGCACCCGCCTCAAGCCGGGCAACCGCATGGAGATCGTGGGTCAGAGCCGGTCGATGCGCTCGGCCTACGCCGAACTGGCGGGCGGCATCCTGGGGGCAGCGGTCCTCGTATTCCTGGTCATGGTGGTGAACTTTCAGTCCTGGAGCGCGCCCGCGGTGGCGCTGAGCGGCCTGCCCTTCGCCTTGGCCGGCGGTGCCTTGGGACTGTGGGCCACCGGCACGCCGCTCAGCGTGCCGGCGCTGATGGGCATGATCATGGTGGTGGGCGTTTCCACCGCCAACAGCGTGCTGGTGACGACCTTCGCGCTCGCGCGATTCCGCGAGGGGATCCGCGCCGCCGAAGCCGCCGCCGAGGCGGCAGCCACCCGCCTGCGGCCGGTACTGATGACCGCCTCGGCCATGATCATCGGCATCCTGCCGATGGCGCTCGGCCTGGGCGAGGGCGGCGAGCAGAATGCACCGCTGGGACGCGCGGTGGTCGGCGGCCTGCTGCTCGGCACGATGGCCACGCTGGTGGTGGTGCCCGTCGTGTTCGCCCTCGCCTTCGGCCAGCGCACGCCGGTGCAACGTACGATCCAGGCCGGTCCGGCGCCCTCCACTGCCGCAAGCTGAATGTCACTGTGCAGCCCTCGTCATACCGCCGCATGAAAAGACCCCTCAGCCTTCTCGCCGTCATCGCCTGCATGAGCGTGGCCGCCTGGATCGGCGGACGGCATTGGCTGGAGCCCGAACCGGCGGGCGCTGCCAGCCAGGCGGACAAGGGCATGCCGCTGGTGCGCGTCATCACGCCCGAAGTCGCGCAGCCGGACGCGGCGCTGCGACTTCCGGCCCGCACCGCGCCGATCGAACAGGCACTGGTGTATGCGCGCGCCACCGGCATCGTGGCCGAGCGACGCGTCGACATCGGCGACCGCGTGAAGAAGGGGGACGTGCTGGCGCGCATCGCCGCACCCGAGATCGACCGGACCGTGGAGCGGGCGCGCGCCGCCTTGGACCAGGCCCGTGCCCAGGAGCAGTTGGCGCACAGCAATCTCATGCGCGCGCAGCAGTTGGTCGAACAGGGCTTCCTGTCCAGGCAGGTGCTGGACGAGCGCCGGGGCAGCTACGATGCGGCCAGGGCAGACCGCCTTGCCGCGGCGGCCGAACTTCGGCGCCTGAACGAAATCAGGGGATTCCAGACCGTGCGCGCGCCCTTCTCCGGGGTGATCGCGGAACGGCGCATCGACCGCGGTGATCGCATCGTGGGCGACAGCAGCAGTGCCGAGGCCTACCTGTTTCGCCTGGTGCGCCTGGACGAACTGCGCGTGAGCGTGGACGTGCCGCAGTCGGTGGTGATGCAGGTGCAGCCCGGCATGAGTGCCGAGGTGACCTTTCCCGAGATGCCGGGCAAGGCGTTGACGGCGAAGGTCGCGCGCAGCTCCGGCGTGATCGACTCGCGCACCGGCACGATGCTGGTCGAGTTGTCCTTGCCCAATCCCGACGGTCGCATTCCGGCGGGCATGCTGGGGGAGGTGGTGATCACGATGCCGCGCACCCATGAGGTGCTGCGAGTGCCGAACAGCACCGTGATCGTGCGCGACGGCAAGGCTCAGGTCGCGATCGTCGACGCCGGCAGCAGAGTGCGCTTCGTGCCGGTGCAGCTGGGGCGCAACACCGGCACCCAGACCGAAGTGCTGCGTGGAATTGCGCGCGACGCGGCGCTGATCACCAATCCCAACGCACTGCTGCGCGACGGCGACAGCGTGCGTGTGGCGCAGGCAGACGAGGCGGCAGCGAAGAAACCCTGAGGCAATACCCCTGCCGGGATGTCCGTCGAAACGCGCTGCCGTGATCGCGGCACGAGCGGGGGCCGATTCACTGTCACACGCGCCGTTTCTTCGCGGTCGACTTCTTCTTCTTTTTCTTTTTCACCGGCTTCTTCTTCGTCGCGCTCTTCGGCTTGGCGGCGGGCTTCTTCGGTGCCACCTGGGTCGTGGCGGGTGCGGCATCGTCAGGGCTCGCTGGGGCCGGGACGGCACGCTGCATGGCGCTACCCTGCATCTGGAACACCACCGGTACCTGCACCACGAACGCAGTAGCTAGCAGCTCCGGCGGCGGCGGCACGATCGACTCGCGCACCAGTTCCACCGCACGCTGATCGAGTACGTCGTGGCCGCTCGATTGCGCCACGCTGACTTCGCCGAGCTGTCCGCCGCCTTCGAAACTGACCCCAACGTGCACGGTGCCCTCGCGCCGGTTCCTGCGCGCCTCCAGCGGATAGACCGACGGCCCGCAGGCAGCGGCCGTGCTTTCCGTATGCGCACGCAACGCCTGTGCGTAGCAGGTGAGCAGATCGCCGTGCGATCCGCCTGCTGCGCAGACCGGCGCAGCCGGCGCGTCGGGCGAACGGCAGGCGAAGGCCTGGCGCTGCGGCTCGCTCGCAAGTGGCCGCGCGTCCACCACACGCACCCCGCTGCGCGCCTCGTACAGCACGGCGAAGCGGCGCAACCGCTCATAGCGCTGCGGATCGGCAGGCAGCGGCAGCGGCGTAGCGAGCACGACCGCGCTGCGCAGCGCGGCGTCGAGATCGGGATGGCCGCTTGCGCGACGCGTCGTCACGTCGCCTGCGAGCCCGCTGGGCAGCAGCGATACCTCCACCTCCACCAGCGCATCCAGCGGAATGGATGGCGGCGGCACCATGTGCTGCTGAATCGCGTCGCGCACGCGCTGGCGCCACGACTGCAGTTCCTGGACCGGCAGCTGCGGGGGCGCGACCTGTGGAGGCGCCGCCGGTGCCGGCGCAACCGATGCGGGGACAGACGGAGCGGGTTCGGGGGGCGGTGGCTGGGCGAAGACCAGGCCGGGGAGCAGCAGGGCGAGCGCAGCGCGCGCGAAGCGCGTGTTCGGCGTTCCGTTGTATCTCATGTCGATCCCGCAATGCGATTGCGCGCAGTGTAGCGAAACTACGTGCCGCATCAGCGCGACGCGCCGCCAGCCATCAGCGTCGGTCCAGGAACTCGGCAACGCCCTGCAGGGAGTCGATGTGCTGGCAGGCCACCTTGGCCACGATGAGGATGGGCACGGCGAGCACGATGCCGGCCGCGCCCCACAGCGTTCCCCAGAACAGCAGGGAGACGAAGATGGCCACCGGGTTGAGCGACACGCTGCGCCCGAACAGCAGCGGCTCCACCACATTGCCCTCGATTGCATCCATCGTCGCATAGACAGCCGGGGCCAGCAGGGCATGGCCGAGGGTGTCGAAGGTGAGCAGGCTGACCAGCGTGATGAGCGTGAGCGAGATCACGGGGCCCAGATAGGGCACGAAGTTCAGCACACCGACCACGGCTCCCCACAATGCCGGATTGGGCATGCCGAGAAAGTACAGCACCACCGCCACCAGCGCGCCATAGACGATGTTGAGAAGCGCGAACGCGGCGAAGTAGCGGCCGATCTCCATCTCGATGGCGCGGCCGATCTCCACCGCGCGGATCTTGTTGCGCAGCTGCGGGATGATGCGCACGACTTTGCGCAGGAAGAAATCGTCGGACGCCATGAGGAAGTACAGCAGGACGAGCATCACGAAGGCGCCGACGACGACGTCCTGGGCCCGATCCATCAGCCGCTCCATCAGCGTGGGCCCCGTGACCTTCACGTGCTGCACCGGCTTCGGTTCGGCGACGTCGGCGGCCTTCTCCACTTCCTCGGTCGCCTTCTGCATCTGACGCATCGAATCCTGCAATGGCCGCAGCTTCTCACGCAGTTCGCGCGCGACGCTCGGAGCCCGCTCCATCCACTCTGCCGCCGGCACGGACAACCGCCAGGCCGTGATTCCGATCGCCGCGACCACCAAGGCAAGGACCAGCAGTGCACCCAGTCCGCCCGGCACGCCCACCCGCCTGAGTGCACGCACCGCGGGAGAAAGCAGCAGGTTGAACAGAACCGCGAGCACGATCGGCAGCAGCAGCGCCGCACCGTAGTACAGCGCAGGGATCAGGGCGAGCAGGAACAGGCCGGTGCAGGCGCGACATGACGTCGGTGCCTGCGCAGCCGCCGGCACTGCGCCATCACCGGCTGCCTGTTCGACCCGACCTTCTCCCGGCATCATGCGCCTCCTGCAATCGACCGCATCGCGGCAACGGCTCTCAGCAATTCGGGTGCCGCGACGGCCGCCGGCTCAATCCGGCCCCCATTCCCTCCAGCCGGCGAGCAGCGGGAAGTACAGCCCGAGCCGCACCGGTCTGCCGTCCATGGCCCGCATGATCCGCGCATACCGCTCGAGCTGCTCACGGTAGCGCAGTTGCTCGCGATCGAGGAAGGCTTCCAGTTCGCCGCCCTCGTGCGTGCTGGTCTTGTAGTCGATGATCCAGCGCGTGCCGTGCTCGTCGACGAAGGTGCGATCGAGCGCGACATGGACGAGGTGCCCGTCCAGCATTGCGGTGAGGCGCAGCTCGCTGGCCGCCTCTGCATGCGCGGCGAGAATCCAGCGCGCACGCGCGTCTTCGACGGCCGCAGTCAGCGCACGCGCGACGCGCGCCACCGCCTCTTGCAGATTCGCCTCCGGCACGCCCAGCACGCGCAGATCGCGTGCGAAACCTGCATGCCGCGCCGCGATCTCGTGCGCGCTCCAGCGCGTCAGATCCTGCTCCGCGATCCGCTGCAAGGTGGCATGCACCACGCTGCCGACGTGGCGTGCAGTCTCCGACGCCCAGGAGAACTCGACCGCGGGAAGTGCCATGTCCGTCGCGGGCGGCACTTCGACCGGCACCGGCGCGAACGCATCGACCTCGGGCTGCCATCGGGCCGGCAGACGGCGCAGGATGGTCGGCGGGCGCGGGATCGCTCCCGCAGACGGCGCAGCGTCTTGGCCACGCGCCTGCTCGGCGGCGGCCCGGAACTGCGCGGCAACCATCGGCCACAGGATCTCCAGCAGGCTGCCGGCGGCGGGCTGCGGTCCGGCACCATTGACCGACGCATGGCCGATCCAGTGCAGGCGCGATCGCGCACGGGTGGCGGCCACGTACAACAGCCGGGTATCCTCGTGTCGTGTCTTGCTGCGCTCCAGCGCTGCCAGATACTCGTAGATGGCATCGTGCGTCTGGCCACGCTCGTGCAACGGCGCAAGAAGCAGGTCGGGATCCTGTCCCGGGCGCGCGCGCTCCAGCCACAGCAGCAATTGCGGCGGCGTGCGGCGCGGGGCGAAGCCCAGACCGGGCACGATCACCTGATCGAACTCCAGACCCTTCGCCTTGTGGATGGTCATCACCTGCAGGCGTTCGTCCGCCGCCTGATCGGGGCGTGCGTACAGCACGGCCATGCGTCGATCGAGTTCCGCGAAGTCGGGCACGTCGCCACCCTGCTCCAGCGCCTCGAGCAAGCCCAGGAACACCTGCGCATCCTCCAGGTCGGCTGCATCCCGCGCCACGGCTGCGCCACCCAGCGCGAGCCACGCCCCTTCCACCCAGCGCCGCAGATTGCCGCGGCGGCGCTGCTGGATGCACGCGGAGAGCACGGTGCGCACGCGCTCGACCCGCGCGCGTGCCTCCTCGCCCAGACGCGCACACCGGTCCGCGCGCTCGAGCACGGTCCAGATCGCGCTGCGATGGTCGTCCCCCGCCAGCGCTTCCAGGTCGGGCAAGGTCAATCCGCACCACGGCGCGCGCAGTACTGCGAGCCAGGCGATACGATCGGCCGGATGCAGCAACGCGCGCGTGAGCGCATGCAGATCGCGCACGACCGGTCGATGCGCGAGCGCTTCGATCTCGATCGCCTGCGGTCTCAGTCCGGCGTTCTGGAGCAGTGGAACGATCTGCGCCAGATGGCTGCGGCTGCGCACCAGGATGGCGATGCGCTGCGCCGGATCCGCGGTATGCGCGGCACGCACCAAATCCACCACCAAGCGTGCCTCCGCCGCGCGATCCCTGGCCAGCAGCGCATGGACGGCCACCGCCGTGCCCGGCAAGGCGGCATGCTGCGCCTGCGACGCGCTGTAGGTGACGGCACCGCTGGCGGGATCCTCGACCTGTGGCAGCAGCGCAGCGAAGCTGCGGTTGACCCATTCCACCAGGGACGCCTGCGAGCGGAAATTCACGCTCAGCGTGAGCGGCTCGAGCCGCACGTCGCCCACGCCGTGCTGCCGTGCATTCAGGAACAGGGCGACCTCCGCTTCACGGAAGCGGTAGATCGACTGCATGGGATCGCCGACCAGGAACAGCGTGCGTCCATCGCCAGGCTGCCAGCCGGCGGTCAGGCGCCGCAGCAGTTCGAACTGCGCCAGCGAAGTGTCCTGGAACTCGTCCACCAGCAGGTGGCGGAGGCGATAGTCCAGCGCCAGCGCGAGATCGGTCGGCGCCTGGTCGCTGCCCAGTGCCTGCGCTGCGCCTTGCGCCACGGCAGTGAAATCGACCTCGCCGCGCTCGCCGAAGAGCACGGTGAGCTGGGCCACTGCCACCGGCAGCAATTGCGCCAGCGCCGCCAGCACCGACCACTGCGCTTCGCCGTATGCCGGCGGCGGCAGTGCACGCACGCCGTGCAGCCGGGCGACGAACTGCGGATGCGCCTGCAACTCGCGCAACAAGGCCTCGAAGCGCACCTTCCACGCCTTGCGCCGGGCACCGGCATCGCGATCCCGCTCCGTGCTCGGCGCCGGGAAGCCGCCGTTGCGATCCACCCGCTGGCGCGGCGCGCCCTCGCGCGTCAGCAGCAGATCGGCGATTGCCCGCCACTGCGGCAGCGCCTCGCTGCCGGTCCCGGGAAGGGACGCGATGCCGTCCAGGCACGTGATCGCCGAAGTCGCGCCGTCCTGCAGCAGATTGCCGGCGGCATGGCCGGCAAGCGCCAGCAGTTCGTCCAGCAGAGCTTGCGGTGTCGCGGCGTGCACGCCCTGCAATGCGTCCTGCACCGCGCGCTCCAGCGCCGCTTCCAGCGTGCTGCGTTCCAGGCGTGCGGAACCGGGATCGGCAACGTGCCGCAGCCATTGATCGCGCCGTTGGAGCATCTGGGCCAGCAGCGCTTCGGCAATGCCGACGTCGTTGTCGGTGTGCTGCAGCAGGCGCGCCACCGCGGCTGCGACGTCGTCGCCCTGGTCGAGCATGGCCAGCGTCCGGCGCGCTGCCTGCGCATACAACGGCGCGGCATCCTCCAGGGTCGCCGGCGCCGTGCCGAATGCGGACAGCACCGGCCGCTGGCGTGCGAGGTTCGCGCACAGCGCGTCGATGGTCATGATGCGCAGCCGGTTAGGGCTGGCGCGCAACCCCCAGCCAGCCTCCGCATCGCGCCGATGCACGGCTCGCGCGAGCGCCCAGGTGGTGCGCGCATGCGCCAGGGATGGCGGCTGCGGCGCGGACGCGGCATCCAATGCATCGAGCACGCGTGCGCGCATCTCCCCCGCGGCCTTGCGCGTGAAGGTGAGCGCCATCACCTCCTCCGGAGCGTCGACCTGCCCGAGCAGGGCGAGCATGCGCTGGATCAGCAGTTCGGTCTTGCCCGACCCGGCCGGAGCCTGCACGATGAAGGAGGCGCGCCAGTCCAACGCCCGCTCGCGCTGTGCGGCGTCTGTCACCATCATCGCCCCCGGCTCAGTCGTCGCCGCCATCGTCCTCGACGCTCACCGGCCCGCGATCGAACAGCTCCGTTACCCGGCACACGCTGCCCACCGCGCACCAGCGGCAGGTGGCCGGATAGCGCTTGGGCGCGACCGCAGCATGACCGGCGAGGAACTCGGCAGCCAGCGCACTCAATCGCTCGCGCCATGCAGCGAGCAGCACGGGAAAATCGGCTACGCCCATCTTGTCCGGCTGCACCGTGCCGACACCTGGCAGCAGTCCCTCTTCGCTCGCCACGCCGGTGAAGCCGACGGCGCCGGCGCGCACACCTGCGTACGCCACCGCGGCGAGTTCGCCTGTCTCGATCAGCGCATACAGCGGCAGCTGCGGCGCGTCCGGGCGCTCGTCCAGCCACTGCGACACACTGGTCGATCCGGTCTTGTAGTCCAGGACGATCCGTCGTCCGTCCGCGAGCGCGTCGACGCGATCCACGCGCGCGCGCAGGCGCAGGCCGGCGAACTCGAACGCGCGCGGCGCTTCGAGCTCGATCACGCGGAATTCCGCGCGCGCGCGCTCGGCCAGCAGCAGCTGATCGAGCAATGCACACAGGCGCGCACGCTCGATCGCCGCGAAGGCGGGGGTGAGCACGTCGGCGCGCATGCGGCGCACGACGCAGATGGCGGCGTCCACCGCCTCCTCCACCACGGCGCGCTGCTGGGGCGCATCCAGCCCGTTCAGGGCAGCGTGCGAAGGCACGCGCGCCCACAGTGTGGCCAGAGCCTCGTGCAGCAGCGCACCACGCTCACGTGCGTCCAGACCGCTGTGTGCCTCTTCCAGCGGACGGGCTCCGAGGCGATGTATCGCGAAGGCACGAAACGGACAGGCCGCTTGATTCTCCAGTACTGCAGCACCGCCGGTCACGTCGAGGCCAGGCGCCAGCGCCGGGCCGCTGGCATCACCGATCTCTTCCAGACGTGCACCCTGCTGCATACGCTGCGCCAAGGTGGGCGGCATCGCTGCGCGCCGTTCGATGGCTTGCACGTCGTGCAGCAATGCGCTGGCGCGCAGCGAGCGGTCAGCCTGGCGCACGGGATGGGTGAAGCACACTTGCGTCGCTGCGCTCTTCCAGGCTGCGGTCATGCGTACTGCGAACGCCGATTCCCATTCGGCGCTGGAATGGGCGACACCGGCCGCGCGCTGCCGCGCCAGCGGCAGGAACGGATTGGGGCGCGGCGCCTGCGGCCAGGCCTCGTCGTGCATGCCGGTCACGAACAGATGGTCGAACTGCAGACCGACGGACTCCAGTACACCGACGACCTGCACGGGAAGCTCCGGCGTCTCCGGCTGGAACAGCGTGTCGGCAGCGCCGCGCGTGAGCCACGCCAGCGCTTCGCCATAGGGGATGCGGCCCAGCTGCGCATCGAGGCGGCCGAGTGCGCCGGTGCACTCCAGCCATTTGCGTTGCGTCTGATACTCCTCGCTGTCGAGCGCGCGCTCGCCGGGCCAGCCCAGACCGGCGCACAGCGCCAGGAAGGTCTCCGACCAGGCCGAAGGCAGCTGTCTGTGATCGAGCGCCGCGCGCACCTGTGTCGTCCAGCTGCGTAGCCGCGCGGCCAACCTGCGGCAAGCGGCGGGGTCCTCCGGCGTGCGCCCGCGCGCGGCTGCGACGAGGCCCTCGAGCGTCACCTCGGGAGCGCCCTGCCGGCGCAGCTGCGCATCCAGATGCGCGCGCGCGATGCGCTCGACCTCGCCGTCGCCTAGGAACGGCCCTCGCAGCAGCACGCCGAGATCGGCCAGCGGCAGCCGTCCCCGCGCCAGCCTGAGGATGGTCAGCGCGGCATCCACCATCGGCCGCGCGCTCAGCGGCTGTCCGAGCGACAGGTTGTACGGACGCGGCGCACCCGGCCAGTCCGGCAGGCAGCGCGTCGGTTGCAGCGCGTCGTCCAGGGCGCGCATCCAGGCGTCGCGAGCAGCAGCCAGTGCCGGCACCACGATGCCGATGCGCGGGTGCGGATGCACGAGCAACAACTCGCGCACCTGGCGTGCGACTTCACGCCGTTCGTCCTCTTCGTCCGCGCAGGCGCAGCGGCGGATCTGGGCGGATAGCGGTG
Organism: Pseudomonadota bacterium; assembly: GCA_023430065.1. GTDB lineage: Bacteria > Pseudomonadota > Gammaproteobacteria > Burkholderiales > SHXO01 > SHXO01. The sequence continues at coordinate 10,643 of JAEZCG010000208.1, forward strand.
CCGGCGCGATTGGACTCACGCCGACCCCTGCCTGGCGAATGATCTCGAGCAGCGCGCACATCTGCGCAGGCAGTGCGTCGAATCCGTACAGCACCAGTTCGCGCAGGCGCAGGGGGCCATGTGCGCGCACCTGCTCGCCCAGCACGTCGATGCGGCGTGCCGGCTCGGTCCAGCCACGCCGCAGGCAGGTTGCCTCGAAGCGGCGCACCCACTCGAGATAGGCGGCCACCTCCTCGGACACCGGACCGCTGCAGTCGACACGCCACGCCAGCTGGAGGGCGCGGGCCTCGCGTGCCGTGCGTGCCACCGCTGCCGCATCCAGCAGTGGCGCAGCGCCGACGGCATCGATCGTGCGTCGCCACAGCGCCAGTTCCTGCATCGGATCGAGCACCTGCAGCGCGGCGTCTTCTCCCGCATAGGCCTGCAGATTGCGGGCGATCCACGCGTCCCACGGCAGGATGTCCGCGCTGTTCCAGACGGCTCGCCCGGCCGCGGCCTGCGCCAGATCGAAGCGACGTGTCAGATCGCGGGCAAGGCGACGGGTGGGAGTGACCACGGTGGCACCGCTCTGCACCCGTCGGATCAGCTGCGCGTCCATGCGGTCGCGATGCTGCCTAGCCGGCGCCGGGCGACCCGCCCGAGACGCGCACGAACGATCCCGCCCTCCGATCGTTCTCGTGAAGGAGGATGTTCATGTTCGCACTGACTCCCTGTCCGCCGGCACGGCCCGCATGAAAAGACCCCTACTATAGCCATTCCATGGCCCGCATCGCGGCGGGCGCGCCGCGGCCGTGCCGGCAGGCGGTCAACCCGGATCGTATGCACCCGCAGACAGGATCGGCGCGCGTCCCGGC
>JAEZCG010000241.1 GCA_023430065.1 Pseudomonadota bacterium
CGAACGCCATGGCGATGGCAGATGCCATGAGAGTTCTGTTCATGGAAAGGCCTCCTTGTCATCATTGCGATGGAGCCGACGAGATGTCGAACTCGGGGCGCTTCACTGCAAGCCTTATTCCATCGTCGTAACTGGATGGTTCTACTGAAAAAAATCCGACAGAGTGAGTGTCCGACCTGGTGGAGTTGTCACGCATCTGAGGCGTCGGTTGCCAGCGGCAGCGTTCGTCCGGACGCCGATGCATCGGCATCGGGCGCAGTTAGGGTCCGTCGTCGCGAACGGCTCATCGATGTGACACGGCGGCCCATGCGCGCGGAATGGGCCCATGCAGGCGGCGTCCGGCGGGCGCCGATGCCACTGGCGGAGCATGGGCGCGCAAACCACGAGCAGGTCGTGCCGAGCCGCCAGTTTTCACATTTTCACAAACTGCCAGTCATTCCCGGGTCCGGTATCAGTGAGCGCTACCGCGAGAATTGGCTCGCAGTACTTTGAGACTATTCACCCCACGCGCATTTCGACCTAGTATGTTCACGATCGTCGGAACGCCACGAACGCATAACGGTCCGAGCACGACACGCCGGGCACCGATCCGCGCCGCTCAGTTCGACGCGGCCCGGATGGTCGGCCCGCACAGGCGCGGCCACAACGGGAGGGGTAACGATCATGAACCGGTCACTGCTCTGCATCGCGACGCCGGACTCGATCTCGTCCACGGTCAGGAGCCAGCTGCCCGACTGGCATGTGCGTGTGGCGCGAAGTCTCGAGGAGGCGGAGCGCGCGTTGCGCGGCGACACGGATCACGTTGCCCTGCTGTGGATGTCGTCGGCAAGTGCCGGGCAGGCGGCACGCATCCACGATCTCGTCACGCGACATCGGCATGCTGCCTGGATCGCCCTCGCCGAGCCGTCTGCGCTCGAATGTCCCGTTCTCGCGGACTTGGTGGCGCAGTGTTTCCTCGACTATCACACACTACCGCTCGACCCCACGCGACTCGTGCTCAACGTGGGTCACGCCTATGGCATCTCGCAAATGCGGCAGGCAGCGATCGCGCGCCACCATCCCGGCGACGGCGAGGAATCGGAGATGGTCGGCTCCAGTGCCCAGATGCGTGCGGTATTCCGCTCGATCAGGAGGGTTGCCGCGGCCGACGCGCCGGTCCTGATCGTCGGCGAGAGCGGCACGGGCAAGGAACTCGCTGCGCAGGCCATCCATGAACGTTCGCGCCGGGCAAGGGCGCCATTCCTCGCCGTGAATTGTGCATCGCTGCCGCCCGGGCTGATCCAGTCGGAATTGTTCGGCCATGAACGCGGTGCCTTCACCGGCGCGCATGCCCGCCGGATCGGTCACATCGAGGCAGCCGAAGGCGGCACCCTGTTCCTGGACGAGATCGGCGACATCCCGCTCGAACTCCAGGTGCACCTGCTGCGATTCCTCCAGGAAAGCCAGATCCAGCGCGTGGGCGGAAACGAGATGCTGCGGGTGGATGTGCGCATCATCGCCGCCACCAACGTCGACCTCGAACGGGCCGTGCGGGAGGGAAAGTTCCGCGAGGACCTGTATTACCGGCTGAACGTGTTGCACTTGACCATGCCGCCGCTTCGGGAACGCGAGGGGGACGTGGAGTTGCTCGCACGGTTCTTCTTCGAACGATTCGTGCGGCAGGAGAAGAGTCGCGTGAAGGGATTCACGCGTCGCGCGCTCGAGACGATCAACATGCACGACTGGCCGGGCAACGTGCGGGAGATGATCAATCGGATCCGCCGGGCGATCGTCATGTGCGAGGGCGATTTCATCGGCCCGGCCGACCTCGGGCTGGAACGGCGCCGGACGAGCCGCGAGCCGACCACACTCGAGCAGGCGCGCGTCCAGAGCGAACGCGATGCGGTCCAGAACGCGCTGCGCCGGCACCTGGGAAACGTCACGCAGGCGGCGCGGGAGCTGGGCGTATCGCGCATGACGATGTATCGCCTGCTGGACAAGCACAAACTCGAGGTACCGTCATCGCACGGCGCTGTTCGCGGCGGTGCGGGTGGAAAGGTCATCTCCCTTCATGCCGTCTCATCCGCGAGACGCTTGCAGCAGAATCGCTAAGCGACTCATTCCATAGCGAGACAGCACAGGGCAGCGCTTCGGCGCTGTATCTGCCGCGCGACGTGTGCGATACGGCGGCGCCGCGCATTCCCCGCTGAAGCGCAGGTGGCATGGCCGTTGCTCGACCGACGGCACTCGCATTCGGAGGCCGCGCAGCGCGCCGGAACCCAATGCTCATTCCGAGGACCGCCCCCCATCTCACGCTGCTGTGTGCGCTCGGCGTCGTTGGGCCTGCGGCTTGGGCGCAACAACCGATCATGCGACCCGTGCGCATCGCGCAACCGGTCTCCGACGAATCCTTGGCGAACGTGCGCGGCACAGGCCGACCGTCCGCAGGGCCGTCGTTTCACGGGGAAGTCGCCGTGATCCTCTGGGACGAACCCAAAACGCCCCGCCCGGGCGGCGACAAGAGCAGCGTGGTGTCGGTGGCGTCCAGCGGCAACCAGGCAGTGTTTCGGACACCGTAGTCACTTCCCGTACACTCCTGCTCCTGTACCCAGAACAGGAGCAGGAGATGATCAGCTACGACGTCATCGAGTGGGGTGCCCCCCTCCAGAAGCGCGAGCATCCGACGCCCGTACCGACGGGGACGGAAGTCCTGCTCAAGCTGCAGTACTGCGGCGTGTGCCACAGCGACGTACATATCCGTGACGGGTACTTCGAACTGGGCGGCGGTAAGCGGTTCCACATGACCGACCGCGGCATGAAGCCGCCCGTCACACTCGGACACGAGCCGTTCGGCACCGTGATCGCGGCCGGTCCCGATGCGCACGAGGCGCCGATCGGCGCATCCCGCCTGGTCTGTCCGTGGAGCGGATGCGGTACCTGTGCGCGCTGCCTGGAGGGCCAGGACAACCACTGCATGGCGCCGCGCTGGCTCGGCGTGCACCGCGCAGGCGGGTATGCGGACCATCTCCTGGTCCCCCACTCCCGCTACCTGGTCGACGCAGCGGGCATCGATCCGGCATGGGCGGCCACGCTCGCCTGCTCGGGCCTCACCACGTACTCCGCGGTCAACCAGCTGGCCCCGATTCCCCACGACGAATGGGTTGCCGTGCTCGGGGCCGGGGGTCTCGGATTGCAGGCCATCGCCATGCTGCGCGCGCTCGGGCACGAGCGCGTCGTCGCGGTGGACATCGACAGCGGCAAGTTCGAGGCGGCACGCGCCGCCGGGGCGGCCGCCACGGTGAACGCACGCGACGCCGATGCGGCACAACAGGTACAGCGCATCGCCGGCGGGATGCTGTACGGCGCCGTGGACCTGGTCAACAGCACCGACACCGTGACTCTCGCGCTCGCGGTCCTGCGCAAGGGCGGGCGCTGCATTCTGGTCGGGCTATACGGCGGCGAGATTCCGTTATCGCTGGTCACCGTGGTGCAACGTGCGCTCACTATCGTCGGCTCGAACGTGGGCACCGTGGAGGAATTGCGGGAAGTGGTCGACCTCGCCCGGTCGGGTCGGATCAAGCCGATCCCGATCGAGCAACGTCCCCTGTCGGAAGTCAGCCAGACCCTGGATCAACTCAAGGCCGGTGCGATCACCGGACGCGTCGTCGCCAAGATTCCCTGATCGCAGCGCCGCACGGACGCTGACGGCATCGATACGACAGCTGCCCGGCGAATAAGCAGCTGAAACAACGAGACTCTCCCGTGAAGAGCGTCGATTGGTCCGTTGTACCCGGTCCAGCATGCAGTCATCTCGGATCGATTATGCGGCGGCACAGCATACGGTGTATGCCGCAAGGCTCGCCAACCCCCTGGCGAAAGGAGTAAAGTCGCGCGGCGGGCTTAGTACAGACAGATGGGACCGCGGTGACCTGCGGGAGGAGAGTCGAGAAGCCTGGCAATCGAGCAGTACCTGTACGAAGCACAAATCTCGATGGAGGTAGGTGGAATGAAGCTCAAGGTGAACCAACAGGAAAGGAGCTACGAGGGCGATCCTCAGATGCCGCTGATGTGGTATCTGCGCGACGAACT
>JAEZCG010000011.1 GCA_023430065.1 Pseudomonadota bacterium
CGGGATGACACCGTTAGCGTGCGGGATGATCTCGATAGCGTGTGTCATGACGTCGATCGGTGTCATTTCGAGCGCAGCGAGAAATCCTCGCCGTGGACACTGCACGGCGAGGATCCCTCGCCTTCGGCTCGGGATGACACCGAGTGGTGCTTCGGGATCACACTGATGGAGTTCTCGATCACACCGATGGAGTTCGGGATCACGCCCATAGACTTCTGAATAACACCGTTGCCGGGCAGACGCACGTCTCCCCACACGCTGCGCCAAGACCATTACATGAACAGCGTGAGCACGCCGGTGTAACCGTACAACCGGTTGTGGGAGATCTCGCCGTTGCCGAAGAAGCCGATCAAAGGCACCGGGCCGAGGCCGTCGGCCACCATGCGCAGCTCCTGGGAGTCGTCGCCGAACAGGCTGGCTCCGCGGCCGAGGCAGGAGAAATACAGCGCACCGCGCGGTGTACGGTACATGCCGGCACGAATGTTCTCGAGCATGCGCGCAAGATCGTCGCTGGCGGTGCCGCGATCGCGCCGGCAGAACAGGATCTCGCTCCCCGGCTTCACCGGCTCGCTCACCGCCACCATCTTGCCGCGCGCATCGAGGCCGGTGAGGTTGCGCACCACGTAGTCGCCGGTGTCGCTGCCCTCGATCGGCAAGCCGACGAAGAGATACCCGCCGGAAGCGCCCAGTCCGGGACCGTACGCCGGCCCCGCATCCTCTCGCAGCACATCCAGCGCGGGACGCCCATCGAGTCTGACCAGCACGTTCTGATGCGCGTCGGTGACACGATGGCGCGGCCCCAGCGGCGAGCAGCCCTGCGTGAGGCGCGTTGCCACCGCCACCTCCTCGGAGAACAGCACGCCGGACACGCCGCCCTCGCTCAGGCCGTCGGCATACTGAAGCGCACGCCCGCGCGAGCTGGTCACGCCACCGACGACGAAGCCGCTGCTCGTGCGTCCGGCGATCTCGCGCACCAGGCTGGTCAGCGATCGGCTTCCGGGATCGGCATGCAGCACGGCAAAGTTGACGTCGTGGTTGCCCCAGCTCATGCGCGCCTGCGCGACTTCGCGCGGTGAGCGCAGCGCGGGCAGCACCCGAAAGACACTCTCGTCGAACGGGCAGCACATCACCGCCAGGGCCGGTTCGTCCAGGTACTCGCGCCCCGTTGCGCAGATGCCGAGGCCCACGGTCCCGCTCCAGTGCTCGATGCCCGTCTCGCGCCGCAGGTACTCGACGATCTCGCCGAAGTGCTCGCTCCACAGGTCGGTGGCATAGACGAAGCCGAGCGAAGCGTTGCGGGCCCCGGCACCACACTGCTCGAGACAGGCGTCCGCCGCCGTGCGCCAGTCGCTCGCTCCGGCGTGGCCGTAGGAGAAGCCGTCGGCGACTACGCTGGTGGTCATGGGGGCTCCGCCCAGGATCGGCGAATCATTCTAGCCGGAGGCGAAGCTGGCCGGAACCGGCTCACGGGCGCCCAAGGAAAAGGTACGGCGCGTAGCTGCCCTGATCTGCCCCGCCGAGTGCAAAGTACAGCGGCCCGAGCGCCGAGTCGTACGCCAGGTAGACCGAGCCGGCGAGAATGGAAACGTCGGTGTCGTCCAGCGAATTGATGCGTCCGCCTACGTCCGCGGCCTCGAATGACGCTCCCAGGAACAGATGTTCTGCAAAACTTCCCGGCGCACCAAGCCGGTACGCATACTGCGCACTACCGAACACGAAGCGATTCGCGAGGATCTGGCGTGGCTGCAGCCCGGACAGATTGAGGAATCCACCGAGTGTAAAGACCTCGCTGAGCGGCAGGTCGGACCCGAAGGCCGTGCCGCCCCGGAGTCCAAGGGTTGCGCGATGCCGAGTGCCGAGCGGGAGCGGTAAGTCCAGACGCCCCGAGATCCTGTCGAAATCGGTATCTCCGCCCAGGCCCCTGCCCGCGCGCATCACTTCACCCTGCATGAAGAGTCCCGAGGCAGGGAAAACCCAGTCATCGAGCGTATCGACAACCAATCGTCCACGGACCGCACCGTAGTCCTCCTTCCACTCGGGGAAGACGGGCAATCCGATCTCACGGAAGGCCCGCGCTTCGTTCCACTGGTACCCCAGGCGAAATTCCGCAGATCGCCCGAAGTAGATTCCCATGTCAAGGCCTGATACGAGCTGGCGGGTGCGATAGCTGGCGACCGCGTCCTCGTCGACGAAAACGTTGTTCTTCTCCTGTCTCCAGAGTGCGAACGGCGAGAGGAAGAAGCGACGACGCACGTCCAGGGGCTGGTACAACTCGGTTGCCAGTACGAGCGATTCGCCGAGAGACAGGGTGTTGCGCCATTCCAGCCCCCGCCGATTGAGCCAGGTGGCGCGATGGTCCACAAGGATGTTGAAGGCGCTTTCGCCCTCGAGGTCGCTGGAGAGGTTCAAGCCGAAGCGCAGGTAGTTCGGCCCGAAGGCCTTTGCTACCGGCTCCAGGACCAGTTCGCGTCTGCCGTCCCGGTCGTCGAAGCGATAGCGCACCTGCTCGAAATCGTCGGTCGCCATCAGCGCGTCAAACTGATCCACGATGTGCTGCCGGTCGGATGTCCCTGGCTCGACGGCGAGCGCGGCCCTCACCGCCTGCGGATTCACCCTGCCCAGCGAAGATTCGTCGAGGCGCACGCTTTGCACGGGAAACTGCCGGCGCTCACGCCCTCGCTGCGCAGCGCGATGTGCGGCGTAGGCGTCCGGGGAAAGCGACAAGGGCTGCAGTCGTGCCGCCGTCGCACGAGCGGCCTTCTCGCCGATGGGGATCAGGGTCATCGCCTCGCGGAAGTTGGCCGAGCTGTAGTCGCCCACGTGCGTGTCGATCAGCACATCGCGCGCGCTCAGTTCCCCGAGGGAGCGCTGGACATTCGCATGGATCAGCAGATCGATCATCTGCTGCGTAATCCCAACGACCGATTGCAGCGATTCGCGCGTGCGCGCGGTCGTCGACAGGTTGACCGCAATGATGATCTCTGCGCCCATGGCTCGAGCCACGTCCACGGGCAGGTTGCGCACGAGCCCGCCGTCCACCAGCAGTCGTCCGTCCAATTCGACCGGCGAGAACACGCCTGGCACCGCCATGCTCGCCCGCATTGCGCTGATCAGGTCGCCGCGGTCCAGCACCACCATCTGGCCGGTGACGATGTCCGTGGCGACGGCCCGGAACGGGATCGGCAGATCGTCGAAGCTGCCAATGTCGGACGCCGCTCCGGCGAGATCGCCGAGGAAGACCTCGATGTTCTGCCCGACGATCGCGCCGGTCGGGAGCTTGATGCCGTCCTTGCCGACGCCGAACTCCGCGCCCAGCACATTGCGGCGTTCCAGTTCCTTGCTACGCTGCGATCGCGTGCTGCGCGGTCTGTCCACCAGGATTGAGGGGAGGTCCGCTGCACGCACGCGCCGTTCCATGTCTTCCGCGGTCAGGCCCGTGGCATAGGCGCCGGCGACGATTGCTCCCATGCTGGTGCCGACGAGCACATCCACCGGCACGCGCATCTCCTCGAGCACCCTGATCACGCCGAGGTGCGCCACGCCCTTGGCGCCCCCACCGGCCAGCACCAGTCCGATTCGCGGACGCTCGGCTCGCGGCTCGTGTCGATCGGCCCAGGCCAGTTCCCCTCCAGCGGCGAACAACGCGCACAATAGCGCCGCCAGCATCCATCCTGGTCTTCGATCCCCTCGACTCACACCGAGTCCTTGTCGTTCCGCACGGCCGGCGCCGCGTCACCGGTCCCACTATAATCAGTCGGATCGATCAAGGGAACGGAGGGAGCATGGACGCACCAGCCACGGTCGCCCCGGTCGCGGAGAGCCTGCTGCGCTCGGATGCCGACGGGATCGCCACGCTCACGCTCAACCGGCCGGACAAGTACAACGCATTGTCCGAGGAGCTGCTCAATACCACCATCTTCGCGCTCGAAGCGATCGAGAAGGACCGCAGCGTGCGCGTGGTGGTGCTGGCGGGCAATGGCCCGGCGTTCTGCGCGGGGCACGATCTGAAGCAGATGCGTGCCAATCCCGATCAGGACTATTACCGCAAGCTGTTCGCGCTGTGCAGCAAGATGATGCTGACCATCTCCCGCATCCCGCAGCCGGTGATCGCCCGCGTGCACGGGATCGCCGCCGCCGCCGGCTGCCAGCTCGTCGCCCAGTGCGATCTTGCGGTGGCCGTGCAGAGCGCGCGTTTTGCGGTGTCCGGCATCAACGTCGGGCTGTTCTGCTCCACGCCGAGCGTGGCGCTCGGGCGCAACATGCTGCGCAAGCAGGCGATGGAGATGCTGCTCACCGGCGACTTCGTCGACGCCGAAACCGCACGCACATACGGATTGGTGAACCGCGTGGTGCCGGCCGAGCAGCTCGATGCCGAGATCGGGCGGCTCGCGCGGCGCATCCTGGACAAGTCGGCGGTGGCAGTCGCCACCGGCAAGCGGATGTTCTACAAGCAGCTCGAGATGGGCATGGAGGCTGCGTACCAGTACGCAGCCGAGACCATGGCCTGCAACATGATGGCGGCGGACGCCGGCGAGGGCATCGACGCCTTCATGCAGAAGCGCAAGCCGGACTGGACGCACCGCTGAGCGCGCGAACGATTGCAGCGGATTGCGGTCTTTCCGGGTGCCGTCCGGCGATGCCTTGCCACCGTGGCCTGTGCACCGCTTCACGCCGCCGACCGTTGATCAGTCGGTATCGTCCATCCCGACAGTGGAATCCATGTCCGTGCGCGCCGCGCCGCGTGCGGCGCGGCAGTGCGCGCGCCGCATCCTCCTGATCCTGCTCACCCTGGCCTCGGCCGGCACGTACGCGCAGGCCCGCAACGATCCCGCCGCGACCGCTGCGCAGCGGCCGCCGGCCGCATCCGCCTTCTGGGAGGGCGAGCGCGTGCCCTGCCCGGAAGCGGTGACGGTACCCGATCCCCTCACCCTGGCCGATGCGGTCGACCTGGCGCTGTGCCGCAACCCGCTGACACGCCAGTCGTGGGCACGTGCCAAGGTGCAGGCAGCAGAGGTGGGCATCGCGCGCTCGGACTTCTATCCGCAGGCGGACGCCCTTGTGGGGCTGCAGCGCTCCGAAGTGCGCAACGTGCCCGGCGCCGGCGGCCGCACCGATCTGGATGTGAGCATCGGCTTCGACTATCTGCTGTTCGATTTCGGCGGGCGCGCCGCCAACGTCGAGCGCGCGCGCCAGGCCCTGCTGGCGGCCAACTGGGCGCACAACAGCACGCTGCAGTCGGTGCTGTTCGTTGCGGTCCAGGCCTATTATCAGCTCTTCGCAGCACAGGAGGCCGTGGTATCGACGCAGGCCGCGGAGAAGGCGAGCCTGACCAGTCTCGAAGCCGCGCGCGCCCGATTGAAGGCCGGCAATGCGACACGGGCGGACGTGCTGCAGGCGCAGACGGCGCACTCGGAGAACCAGCTCACGCGCACCCGCGCGCAGGGAGAGGCCGCCGTCGCCTTGGGCGCGTTGGCCAGCGCCCTCGGCTTGCCTGCCCAGCAGCCGGTGCGGATTGCACCGCCTCCCGACCTGTCCGTGCAACGCGAGGGCGAGCGGGCGGTGGAGGAACTGATCGCGGCCGCGCGCACGCTGCGGCCGGATCTGGCCGCGGCGGAAGCCCAGGTGCGCGCGGCCCGTTCCGCGGTCGATGTGGCACGCGCCGTGGCCCGCCCCAGCCTGTCCGCCTTCGGCAGTGTCGGCGCCTCCCAATCGGCGCCGGGAAGCGACCCGCGTTCGGGTGCGATCGGGCTTCAGCTGCGCATTCCGCTCTTCACCGGCTATCGCAACACCTACCGCGTGCAACAGGCACGCGATCAGCTCGAACTGCAGCAGGCCACGCGCGATCAGGTGGACAACGACGTGGCGCTGGAGGTGTGGACCGCCTGGCAGGACCTGCGTACCGAGCGCGCAGCGCTCGACACTGCGGCCGACCTCGTCGCGAGCGCGCAGGAAAACTACAGCGTCGCGCTCGGACGCTACCGCGCCGGCGTGGGCACGGTGACGGATCTGCTCAATGCCCAGAGCGCGCTGGCCGGGGCCGAACTGCGCCAGATCGAGGCGCGCTACCGCTGGAACGTGTCGCGCGCGGCACTGGCCCGTGCCATCGGCGTGCTGCAGCCGGAACTGGCACGCAACGCGACAGGGAGGCTCCAATGAAGCGGACGTCGATGTCGGGCCTGCTCCTGCGCGCGGCGATCGTGCTGGCCCTCGCGGCAGCGGCCTGGGCGGGATGGAGTCTGTGGAGCAAGCGCACGCAACTGCCGCTCGAGGCACGTTACGAGTTCGAGGAGGTGACCATCGGCGACCTCACGCAGACCGTCACCGCGAACGGCACGGTCAACCCCGTCGGCCTGGTCAACGTCGGCACCCAGGTGTCGGGCACCGTACAGAAGCTCTACGTCGACTTCAACGACGAGGTGAAGGCCGGCCAGGTCCTGCTCGAACTGGATCCCACCACGACGCAGGCTGCCGTCGAGCAGACCAGGGGTGAGCTGGCCAGTGCCGAGGCGACCTTGCGGCTCGCGCAGGCGGAGGAGGCGCGCATGCGCGAGTTGTTCGCGCAGGAGTACGTCTCGCGCCAGGACCTGGAGCGCGCCATTCAGGCGCGGGAGGCCGCGCAGGCGCAGGTGCGCGTGGTACGCGGCAAGCTGCAGCGCGATCGCGCCAATCTCGGGTATACGGTGATCCGCTCTCCGGTCGCCGGCGTGGTGGTGTCGCGCGAAGTGGACGTGGGGCAGACGGTGGCGGCCAGCTTTCAGACGCCCACCCTGTTCAAGATCGCACGCGATCTGTCGCGCATGCAGATCGACTCGAACGTCGCGGAGGCCGACATCGGCAAGGTGCAGGTCGGACAGAGCGTGCGCTTCACCGTCGACGCCTTTCCGGACCGGCGCTTCGAGGGCAAGGTGCAGCAGATCCGGCTCGCACCGATCACCGAGCAGAACGTGGTCACGTACAACGTGGTTGTCGAGGTGGCCAACCCTGACCAGGCGCTCCTGCCGGGCATGACCGCCTACCTGAGCATTGTCATCGACACGCGCGAGAACGTGCTGCGGGTGCCCAATGCCGCACTGCGTTTCAGGCCCTCCGAGGCGCAGTCCGGCGCTTCCGCCACGACCGCGAACCCGGCCGGACGTGGCAGCGGGCTCCCGCCGAGCAAGGTGTACGTGCGGCGCGGCGAGATGTTGGAGACGGCGGAGGTCTCGGTCGGCATCACCGACGGGCGCTACAGCGTGGTGACCGGCGGGACTTTGAAGGCCGGCGATCGCGTCGCGGTCGAGGAACTGCAGAGCGAGCGCAAGCCGAACGGCACGGCGAGCCAGCCGTTCCGCTTCCGCGCCTTCTGATGAGCACCGGCGCGCGCGCGCTGATCCGCGTCGAATCCCTGCACAAGCAGTACGAGACCGACGCCGGGCCGCAGCCGGTGCTGCGCGGTGTCGATCTGCAGATCGATGCGGGGGAGTTCGTGGCCGTCATGGGACCCTCGGGATCGGGCAAGTCCACCTTCATGAACATCCTCGGTTGCCTCGACGTGCCCACCTCCGGCCGCTATCTGCTCGACGGCCACGACACCTCGCGGATGTCCGGCGACGAACTGGCGCGCCTCCGCAATCACTTCATCGGCTTCGTGTTCCAGGGCTTCAACCTGCTGCCGCGTGTGAACCTGCTCGACAACGTCGCGCTGCCCATGCTCTATGCGGCCCGTCCCACGGCGGAGCGCCATGCGCGCGCACTCGAACTGCTCGCGCGCGTGGGCCTGGAACGCTATGCCGACTACCTTCCCAGCCGCATCTCGGGGGGACAGCAGCAGCGGGTGGCGATCGCACGCTCGCTCGCCAACCGGCCGAAGCTGCTGCTGGCGGACGAGCCGACCGGCAATCTCGACACCGTCACCAGTCACGAGATCATGGAGCTGATCCAGTCGCTCAACCGCGAGGAAGGAATGACCGTGGTCCTGGTCACGCACGAGACCGATATCGCCCGCTTCGCCAAGCGCATCATCCGGTTCGTCGACGGCTGCGTGGACGAGGACCGTGTCACGGCCATGGAAACGCATAGCTAGCGTCAGGATCACGAATCCCGATTCCCGAATCACGAGTCACGAATCACGAGTCACGAATCACGAGTCACGAATCACGAATCACGAGTCACGAGTCACGAGTCACGCACACGATGTTCACCAACATGCTCCGCGAAGCCTGGCGCGCCATGGCGGCCAACAAGCTGCGCACCTTCCTCACGATGCTCGGGTTGGTGATCGGCGTGGGCGCCGTGGTGCTCATGCTCGCCATCGGACAGGGCGCACAGACACTGGTCAAGGAGGCGGTGGCGACCATGGGGAGCAACCTGTTCATCGTGCTCTCCGGCGGTACCACCACCGTCGGCGCCCGATCCGGCACCGGCACGGCACCGACTTTGACGGTGCAGGATGCGCAAGCGATCGGCGAACTGCGCAGCGTGGCAGCGGTCGCGCCCACGCATAGCGGCTTCGCCCAGGTGGTCTATGGAGGCATGAACTGGCGAAGCCAGGTGATCGGCGTGACGCCGAGCTACCTGGAGGTGCGCGAGTGGCGCCTGAGGCGCGGACAGCCGTTCACGGAGAACGACGTGCGCGTCGCCGCACGCGTCGCCCTGATCGGGGACACGGTCGCGCGCGAACTGTTCGGCGATCAGGACCCGGTGGACAAGACCATCCGCCTGCTCAACAGCCCCTACGTCGTGATGGGGGTGCTGGCCCGCAAAGGCCAGAGCTTCGACGGACGCGACCAGGACGACACGGTGCTGGTTCCGCTCACCACCGCGCAGCGCAAGCTGTACGGTTCGCGCTTCCCGAACAGCGTGCGCTTCATGATGGTCAAAGCAGTGTCCGAGTCTGCAATGGACCGCGCCGAGCAGGACATAAAAAGTCTGCTGCGCGAACGCCATCGCATCCAGCCCGACGCCCCGGACGACTTCTCCGTGCGCAATCTGAGCGCGGTAGCGGACGTGCAGGCGGAGAGCACGCGCGTGATGTCGATCATGCTGGGTGCAGTCGCCTCCATCTCCCTGATCGTCGGCGGCATCGGCATCATGAACATCATGCTGGTGTCGGTGACCGAGCGCACCCGCGAGATCGGGATCCGCATGGCCATCGGGGCACGGCGCCGCGACATCCTCTGGCAGTTCCTGCTCGAGGCGCTGATCGTGTCGGTGGTCGGCTGCCTGATCGGGGTGGCCGTGGGTGTGATCAGCGCCTATGCGGTGAGCAAGACGGTCGGCACGATGGTGGTGGTCACCAGCAGCGCCATCGTGCTCGCCTTCGCGGTGGCCTCAGCCGTGGGCATCTTCTTCGGCTTCTATCCGGCGCGCAAGGCAGCCGGGCTCAAGCCGATCGAGGCGCTGCGCTACCAGTGAGGCGACTCAGTCCGTGCGCCGCACGCCGACCACGTCGCGCCGATAGCCGCCCGGAACGCGCGTGATGCGGGAGAAGTCCATGCGCTCCGGCAAGCCATCCTCCAGATTCACGGTGTAGCGGGCGGAATCGCGCACATCCACGTCGAGCCGGGCCGGGTCCACGTTCTGCGGCCGCCGCTCGGGCGGCATCCTCTGCAGCAGGGATTCGACCGCGATGCGTACGCTGTCGGGATGCAGCGTCTGCTCCATGGTCACCGCCGCGAGCCCCCTGTTGCGATCGATCCAGTCCACGCGCAGCGTCCCGTGCGCGGGCAGGCCCGCGCCCCCGAACGGATTCGGCAGCTGCGCGTCGAACTCGTACGGCGCGTCGAGCACGAAGCGCTTGCCCATGGGATAGAAGAACAGTCGCGGCTCGCGCAGCAGGACGGACTCCAGGTTGGAACGACTCGCGAACATGCGCCTGACCAGTGCCGTGGCCTGCTCCGCGGCCGCGGCATTCCCCCGCTTGGCGAGAATGCCGCCGATCTCGGAGAGCATGCGGTCCACCAGCGGGCGCACCTGCTCGTAGTTGCGCAGCCGGACGAACTCGCCGCTTGCGTCGAACTCGAGGTCGTAGTGGATGTCTCGTACCAGTTCCCAGATCACCTCCCCGTCGTCCGCCGCCTCGCTCGAGGGTGGCGCCGGGTCGCCCGCGGGACGGCTGTGCGACCAGCGCACCACCAAGCCTTCCGCGCCGGATTCGAGCACTTCCAGCGTGACACGCAGCAAACTGGACGAGCGCTGCGCCGGCCGGTTGGGCACCTGACGCTCCTGCTCCTTGCGCAACTCGAGGTGGATCACGTCGCCCGCACGGGGACGGGCCGACAGCTCCAGGACCTGCGTGGGATCCTGCGCCGCTTCCTGGGCGCGCGCGACGTCGAGCGCCGTGCCGGCGAGGAAGAGGACGGTCAGCGCGAGCAGGCGAACGGCGGACGGTGACGTCCTAGCCAGCCGCGAGACCATTGCCCTGCTCCGGTCCCGGCGCCCGGGAGAGATCGACCGCGCGCCACAGATACCAGCTCGCCACGCTTCGGTAGGGCCGCCAGCGCTCGCCGCGTCGCGCGAGCGCGTCGCGCTGCGCGCCGGACCGGCTGCGGAAGGTAAGCGCAAAGCCCTGCCGCACCCCGTAGTCGTCGACCGGCAGCACGTCGGGTCTGCCGAGCCGGAACATGAGCAGCATCTCCACCGTCCAGCGCCCGATGCCGCGCACCTGCGTCAGGGACTCGACCAGCGCTTCGTCGTCCATGCTCTGCGCCTGCTCGAGGGTGGGCAGATCGCCATCGAGCGTGCGCCGCGCCAGATCGCGCAGCGCCGCGAGCTTGCCATTGGACAGCCCGGCACCCAGCAGGCGCGCGTCGGACATGCGCAGGAGCAGCCCGGGGTCGGGCCCGTGATGCGCGTTCGGGAACAGCGCGCACAGGCGCGCGTGGATGCTCGCGGCGGCGCGTCCGTTGAGCTGCTGGTAGACGATGGACTCGGCCAGTGCCGCGAACAGGCTCGGGGTGCGCTTGAGCCGCAGCCGGTAGGGACCGACCCGCTCGACCAGACGTGCCAGTGGTGCGTCGCATGTGCGCAGATGCGCGAGTGCGGCGCCGGCATCGTAGGGCAAGCCATGCAGCAACGCCTCGTCGCGATAGGCGTGCTCCAGGCGCAGCAGACGCAGCTTGGTGGCGATGCCGCCGTGGGCACTGAAGCCCCCGACGCGGCCGCCGGCGGCGAGGACGCGGTGGCACGGCACGACGATGGGGAACGGATTGCGTCCCATCGCCTGCCCCACCGCGCGCGCGGCGCCGGGCACACCGAGTCGTGCCGCGAGTTCGCCGTAGGTGAGCGTCTGCCCCGGAGCGATGGAACGTGCGGCGATGTACGCGCGACGGTGGAAGTCGGGAACACGGCTGGTATCGAGCACGATGCCGGACAGATCGGCGGGCTCGCCGAGCAGCAGCGCGGTGATCGCCGTGAGCGCCTGCAGTGCGCCGTCATCGGGTGCCGCCTCGATCGCGCCGGGAAAGCGACGCTGCAGGCGCTCACGCGCCAGCGCTTCGTTGGCCTCGGGCAGCTGCACCGCGACCAGCCCGGCGTCGCTCCAGGCAATCGCGCACCGTCCCACCTCGGTATCGAAGAGCGTGTAGCGGATGGCATTCATGCGGTCACTATAGCAAGGCCAGGCGCGTGCTGGATCCCGGGCCGAGAAGACGTAGTTCTCTCACCACGAAGGCACGAAGGCACGAAGAACAGCGAAAGGCATTCAACACAGAGGGTCACCGAGGAAGACCAGGGTCCTCTTCACTGCAGTTCCTCTGTGGGCCTTCGTGTCCTTGTACGTTTAGTTTTGTCCTGTACCGGGGTACTGTGCTGGTGTAGGACGGGAGGGAAGTGGTATGCCGATTGTGTCCTGGTTCAAGCCGACACAGAGCTTGGTGGCCGCTTCCCGCTTTGCTTAAATCCGAGCAGTTGCTGGGGCTTCGCGCCCGAGTTTTTGCAAGATTGGATCGAGTAGAGCCATGAGTGAGTACATGACCTTTGTTGGGATCGACGTTTCCAGAGACCGCCTCGATGTGTTCGTGCTGCCGCACCAGCAAGTCTTCGACTTCAGTAATGATGCCTCGGGCGTGGCGCAGTTGAGCCAACGGCTGCAGCAGTTGGGCGAACATTCCCTGGTGGTCATGGAAGCCACTAATACGTTTTGGAAGCTCTCGGCCACGCAGCTTGGCAGTGCGGGGCTGAAGGTGGCGGTGATCAACCCGCGACAAGTGCGCGACTTTGCCAGGGCCACCGGCCGGCTGGCCAAGACCGATGCTATCGATGCACAGGTGCTTGCGCTGTTTGCCCAGGCGGTGTGTCCGCCGGTGCGCAGCCTGCCCGATGAGCACTGTGAGCTTGCCCGCGAACTGCTGGCCCGTCGAGCCCAGCTGATGAACATGCGCATCGCCGAGAAGAACCGCTTGAGCAGCGCACGCGGCAAGAAAGTGCGAAAAGACATCGAAGCGATGATCGCCTTCTTGGAGGGGCGCTTGCAAGGACTCGATGAGCAGATCGACCAGTGGCTCAAGAGCACGCCGATAGACCAAACACGCGTCGATTTGCTCAAGAGCTTCAAGGGTATCGGCCAAGGCAGTGCGCGCGCCCTGCTGGTGGGCGTGCCTGAACTGGGCAGCCTGACTGGCAAGCAGATCAGCGCCCTGGTCGGCCTGGCCCCTATTGCCAGGGACTCGGGCAAAAAACGTGGCCAGCGCCACATCGGCGGTGGCCGTGCGAGCGTGCGCGCCGCGCTCTATATGCCAGCATTGACCGCTGCCCGCTGCAATCCGGTCATCCGCGAGCTGTATCAACGGCTGATCAGGGCAGGTAAACATCACTACGTGGCAATCACAGCGTGCATGCGAAAAATGTTGGTCATTCTCAATGCGATGCTCAAAACCCAGACACCCTGGCAAACACCGCAGATAGCTTGACTTTCAACGCAGTTGCTCTGTGTTA
>JAEZCG010000115.1 GCA_023430065.1 Pseudomonadota bacterium
TCGCGTTCGACATCCCGGTCATGCTGGCCGTTGCGGTGGCCTGTCTGCCGATCTTTTTAACCGGCTACCGCATCGCCCGCTGGGAGGGGGCGCTGTTTCTCGGCTACTACATCAGCTACACGGTCTACCTCATTCTGTGGGCCACCGGACACGACGCGCTCACCGCGTACAGCCGGGTGATGCTGTCGTTCGTGCTGCCTCTCACGATCATCACGCTGCTCGTCATCGTCGTTCGCGAGATCCAGGCGCGGCGCAGCCGCTGAATCGCGCGTGGGTCTGGTGCGGGCGAATCTGCAGCAGCGCAGTCGCACAGGACGCTGGCCGACGGAGCGCGGAGGGTACGAGTGAGGTCTCGACGGTTGCGATGGCTCGGATGTGACGAACGAGCCGGCGCCGTCAAGACGTGTTTGCCCCCGGGCAAGCAGGAGCAGGGAACTTCGTGACCCAAGAGGGTCAAATCGTCATAGGCGCGCGTTGCGCCAGTGAACCCGCCGGGATGCCTCGACCCACATGAAAGACTACGAACGAAACAGCCCGGAGGCGGTAGCGCGCATCCTGGCGATGATGATGATCACCGATGCGAAGCTCGACGACCGGGAGGTGGAGGTGCTCGACCAGCTGCGCGTATTCGACATCGTCGGCATCTCGCGCAACGCGTTTGCCGAAGTGGTCCGTGATTACTGCGCCGAGCTGGTCCATGACGGAAATGCGGACGGGCGCATCCGCCTGGTAGACAAATCCCGTATCGACCGGATCGTGGACCTCGTGGACGATCCGCGCAAGCGCGTCGACACCTGCGGGATGATCCTCAACATCGCCAATGCCGACGGGCGGCTGCACGACAGCGAACTGACCGTGTTCGGCTACATTCTCGAGCGCTGGGGCATGACCCTCGAATCGCTCGAGCGCGGACTGACGCGCCACTAAACGCGGCCGCGCGACCTCACTCCGGTGCTTCCGCGGGCAGGTCGCTGACCTCGAACACCTCGCGCAGGTAATTCACGTACGACGGGTCGTAGTCCATCGTCTTCTCCGGCGTGTCGCTGATCTTGGCCACCGGCTGTCCGTTGCATCGGGTCATCTTGATCACCACCTGCAGCGGCTTGTAGCCGAGGTCGTTGGTGAGGTTCGTGCCGATCCCGAATGCCGGGTGGCAGCGTGTGTGGAAACGTTCGTAGAGCTGGATGCACAAGGGGATGTTCAGGCTGTCGCTGAACACGAAGGACTTGTTGCGGGCGTCCACCCGCATGCGCTCGTAGTGCGCGAGCAGTTTCTCGCCCCACTCGAACGGGTCGCCCGAGTCGTGGCGCACGCCATCGAACAGCTTCACGAAGAACAGGTCGAAGTCGCGCAGGAAGGCATCCACGCCGCAGATGTCGGTGAGCGCGATGCCGAGGTCACCGCGGTATTCCTTGGCCCAGGTGTCGAAGGCGAACTTCTGGGAGTCGCGCAGGCGCGGCCCGACCGCCTGGCAGGCCTGAAGGTACTCGTGCGCCATCGTCCCCAGCGGAAGCAGGTCGTGTTCGCGTGCCAGCATCAGGTTGCTGGTGCCGACGAAGCGCTCGCCCAGGCGTTCCTTGAGCACGCCGATGACGCGCCGATGCCATGCCGTCGAGAAGCGCCTGCGCGTGCCGAAGTCCGAGATGCGGAAGGCAGGGTCGGGGTGGGCGTTCACAGCCGCGATCTTGTCGGAGAGGCGGCGCAGCCCCTCTGCCTCGTCCGGACGCGGCTGCGTATGCGCGAAATAGGCCTCGCTCACGATGGCCAGCACCGGCACTTCGAACGGTATCGTGTGCAGCCACGGGCCACGGATCGTGATGTCCACGCCCCCGCTCACCTGGGGCGCCTCACGCACGTCGATGAAACCCTCGTCGAGCTGGAACAGCCGCAGCAGATCGACGAAATCTCCCTTCATGAAGCGCAATCCGCGAAGGTATTCCAGTTCTTCCTTGCGGAAGCGCAGCGAGCACAGGTTCCGGATCTCCTCGCGGATGCGAGGCAGGATGGGCGTGAGGTCGACCTCGTTGCTGCGGCACTTGAAGCGGTACTCGACCATGGCGCCCGGGAAATGGTGGAGCACGACCTGCATCATCGTGAACTTGTACAGGTCGGTGTCGAGCAGGGACTGGATGATCATCGCGCGGTCTGGATTGGACGAAGGCGGATTCTCGCCCAAATCGCCCTCCTCGGCAGCGGCGCTCCGCGGCCCGCGTCGGCCGGCCTGGGCTAGAATCGCTTTTGGTGCCCCACGCACCCCTGCCCGTTGTGAATCAGCCAGTTCCACCGTCCATCGACGAGAGGGCGCCGGGAGATCCGCGCCAGCTCGAGGCGCTCGTGTCCGAGTGCATGCTGCGTGACCGTCACCGGCTGCGCACGGCGCTTGCGCGCGCGCTCGATGGCCAGCACCGAGGACGAGCCGACCCCGGGGCACTCGAGCGGCTGGCCGTGCAGATCCGCCAGTCGGCGGCGCGTGCCCGGCAGCGCCGCGCCAACCTGCCGGCGATCGCCTATCCCGCGGAGTTGCCGGTCAGCGAGCGGCGCGAGGAGATCGCCGCAGCGATCGCCGCCCATCAAGTCGTCATCGTCGCCGGCGAGACGGGATCGGGCAAGACCACGCAACTGCCCAAGATCTGCATGGAGACGGGCCGCGGCGTCGCAGGCATGATCGCGCACACGCAGCCGCGGCGCATCGCGGCGCGCACCGTCGCCGCGCGCGTGGCGCAGGAACTGGGTGCACCGCTGGGGCAGCAGGTGGGCTACCGCGTGCGCTTCAGCGACCGCGTGAGCGAGGAC
Organism: Pseudomonadota bacterium; assembly: GCA_023430065.1. Classification (GTDB taxonomy): domain Bacteria; phylum Pseudomonadota; class Gammaproteobacteria; order Burkholderiales; family SHXO01; genus SHXO01. Next base: position 2,794 of record JAEZCG010000115.1, read on the forward strand.
AACTTCCTGCGGGTGATGACGGACGGCATCCTGCTGGCGGAGACGCAGAGCGACCGTTACCTGAACGCATACGACACGGTCATCATCGACGAGGCGCACGAGCGCAGCCTGAACATCGACTTCCTGCTGGGCTTCATCAAGCGGCTGTTGCCGCGCCGGCCGGAACTCAAGCTCATCGTCACCTCCGCCACCATCGACGCGCAGCGCTTCTCCGAGCACTTCGGCGGTGCACCGGTGATCGAGGTGTCGGGACGCCTGTATCCGGTGGAGGTCCGCTATCGCCCGCCGCTCGCACAGGACGAAGACGAGCAGGACGTGGACCTGCCCGATGCCATTGCCGATGCGGTGGACGAGGTGACGCGCCTGTCGGCCTCCGGGGACGTGCTGGTGTTCCTTCCCGGCGAACGCGAGATCCGCGAGACGGCTGAGGTGCTGCGCAAGCGCCCGGGTCTGCACGCCGAGATCCTCCCTCTGTTCGCACGCCTGTCTGCGCAGGAGCAGGAGCGGGTGTTCCACCCGCACGGAGCACGCCGCATCGTGCTCGCCACCAACGTCGCCGAGACCTCGCTCACCGTCCCCGGAATCAAGTTCGTGATCGATACCGGCCTCGCACGGGTGAACCGCTACAGCTATCGCAACAAGCACGAGATGCTGCAGATCGAGAAGATCTCGCGTGCATCGGCGGATCAGCGCGCCGGCCGCTGCGGCCGGGTGATGAGCGGCGTGTGCGTACGCCTCTACGGCGAGGAAGACTTCCAGGCGCGGGCGCCGTTCACCGATCCCGAGATCCTGCGCTCGTCGTTGGCCTCGGTGATCCTGCGCATGAAGGCGCTGCGGCTGGGCGAGGTGGAGGAGTTCCCGTTCGTCGAGGCGCCGTCCTCGCGCGCCATCGCCGACGGTTACAGCTTGCTTCAGGAACTGGGCGCGGTGGACGAGCAGCGCCGCCTGACGCCGGTCGGCGCGAAGCTCGCCGAACTGCCCATCGACCCCGGCCTGGCCCGCAAGAACGAGGCGGCCCCCCACGA
>JAEZCG010000046.1 GCA_023430065.1 Pseudomonadota bacterium
AAAGGCAAGACCTGACCCCTCGCGCTCACGAGATCGGGCGGGCAAAAGGCAAGACCTGACCCCTCGCGCTCACGCTCGCGCTCAGCGCGAGATCGAGCGGGCAAAAGACAAGACCTGACCCCGTCGCGCTCACTCAGCGCAAGACCTGACCCCTCGCGCTCAGCGCTGCTTCGCCTTTTCCTGCACGACCGGCTGGGCGAGTTCTTGGAAGATCGCACGGACGCGCTGCACGCGCTCGGCCAGGCCGGGGTGCTTTTCCTCCACCCGCAGACGGTCCTGTCCCGACAGCTTGAACGACTTGCGCGTCTGGATGAGCTGGATGATGCGCGCGGGGTCGATGGGGGGATGCGGCTGGAACTGGATCACGATGGCCTCGGTGCTCGCATCCACCTTGTTCACGCCGAGCGGCTTCGATTCGATGCGCAGACGATGGCTGTCCACCAGCGCCTGGGTGGCCTCGGGCAGCAGACCGAAGCGGTCGACCAGTTCCTCCTGCAGCAATTGCAGCTCGTCCACGTGCTCGCAGTTGGCCAAGCGCTTGTACAGCACCAGCCGCTCGTGGATGCTGGGGCAGTAGTCGTCGGGCAGGAGCGCTGGGACATGCAGGTTGATCTCGGTGACCACCGCCAGGGGCTGCGAGAGGTCCGGCTCTTTGCCTGCCCTGAGCGACTTGACTGCCGCGTTGAGCATCTCGCTGTAGAGCGCGAAACCGACCTCCTGCATCTCGCCGCTCTGCGACTCGCCCAGCACCTCGCCGGCGCCGCGGATCTCCAGATCGTGCATGGCGAGGAAGAAACCGGCGCCGAGCTCCTCCATCATCTGGATCGCCTCCAGGCGCTTCTTGGCATTGGCGGTGATCGCTCCTTCATCCGGCGTGAGCAGGTAGGCGTAGGCCTGGTGGTGCGAGCGGCCCACGCGGCCGCGCAGTTGATGCAGCTGCGCCAGACCGAACTTGTCGGCACGGTTGATCACGATCGTGTTTGCGGACGGCACATCGATGCCGGTTTCGATGATCGTGGTGCACAGAAGCAGGTTGAAGCGTTGCTGGTAGAAGTCGCGCATCACCAGCTCCAGCTCGCGCTCCGGCATCTGGCCGTGCCCGACGCGAATGCGCGCCTCCGGCAGGAGGCTGGTCAGTCGGGTTTCGACGTTGTGGATGGTCTCGATCTCGTTGTGGACAAAGTACACCTGACCGCCGCGCTTGAGTTCACGCAACACCGCTTCGCGGACCAGACCGTCGGAGTAGCGCTGCACGAAGGTCTTGATCGCCAGTCGCTTCTGCGGCGCAGTAGCGATCACCGAGAAGTCGCGCAATCCCTCCAGCGACATCGCCAGCGTGCGCGGAATCGGCGTGGCGGTGAGGGTCAGCACGTCGACCTCTGCGCGCAGCGCCTTCAGGCGCTCCTTGTGCCGCACGCCGAAGCGATGCTCCTCGTCGATGATGACCAAGCCGAGGTTCTTGAACTTCACCCTCTCCTGGATCAGCTTGTGGGTGCCGATGACGATGTCGACGCGCCCCTCTCCGATCGCCTGCAGCGTGCCCTCCTGCTCCTTGGACGAGCGGAAGCGCGACAACTCCTCGATCCTCACCGCCCAGTCGGCGAAGCGGTCGCGGAAGGTCTGGAAGTGCTGCTCGGCGAGCAGGGTGGTGGGCACGAGCACTGCAACCTGTTTGCCGTCGGCCACGGCGACGAAGGCCGCGCGCAGGGCCACCTCGGTCTTGCCGAAGCCCACGTCGCCGCACACCAGGCGATCCATCGGCTTGCCCGAAGTGAGATCCTCGATGACGGCGTCGATGGCTGCCTGCTGGTCGCGCGTCTCCTCGAACGGAAAACCTTCCGCGAACGCTTCGTAGTCGTGCTGCCTGAGCGGGAAGGCGTAACCCTTGCGTGCGGCGCGCTGGGCGTAGATGTTGAGCAGCTCGGCAGCCGTATCGCGCACCTGCTCGGCTGCCTTGCGCCTGGCCTTCTCCCACTGGCCGCTGCCCAGCTTGTGCAGGGGTGCGGCCTCGGGCGAGGCGCCGCTGTAGCGTCCGATCACCTGCAGCTGGGAGACCGGCACGTACAGCTTGTCGTGGTCGGCGTACTCGAGCAGCAGGAATTCGGTGCTGCCCTCGCCCAGGTCCATGTTCACCAGTCCAAGATAGCGGCCGATGCCGTGGTGAACGTGTACGACTGGATCGCCGACCTTCAGCTCCGACAGGTCGCGCAGGATGTTCTCGGCGACCGCGCGTGTCACCGCATCACGGCGATCGCGTGCGCGCGCGTGCGAGGCGTACAACTCGTTCTCGGTGACGAACGCAATCGCGTCCACCTCGTCGACGAAGCCGGTGGCGAGCGGCGCGACGGCGAGCATCAGCGCATCGTCCGCGGCCCGCACCTCGTCGAATCGCTCGCGCGTAATCGGTGCCTGCCCGTGCTCGGACAGGTAGGCCAGCAGCGTTTCGCGGCGGCCCAGGGTCTCGGCACAGATCACGGTGCGGCCCGCATGCACGCGCAGGAAATCGTGCAGCCGGTGCAGCGGATCGTCCGCGCGCCGATCCACCTGCAGCGGCGGCAGCGGCGTGCTGCGCGCCGACTGTGCAGCGTCGTCTCCGCCGGCGACGAAGTCCACCCGGGCGAACGGTTTGAGCGCGCCGAAGAACTGATCGGGCAGCAGGAACAACTCATTGGGCGGAAGCAGGGGACGGTCGCGGTCGCCGCGCAGCAGCGCGTGGCGGGAGCGCGTGTCGCGCCAGAAGTCCTCGATGGCCTTGGATATTTCGCCGTGCATGCAGATCACGGTACCGGCGGGAAGGTAATCGGTCAGAGTGGCCGTCGTTTCGAAGAACAGCGGCAGGTAGTACTCGATGCCCGCCGGAAAGGTGCCGTTGCTGACGTCCTTGTAGATCTGGCGATTGGACGGGTCGCCCTCGAATGCCGCCCGGAAGTTGCTGCGGAAGCGGGTGCGCGCCTCTTCGTCGGTGGGAAACTCGCGCGCCGGCAGAAGGCGCACTTCCTTCACCTTGTAGATCGTGCGCTGCGTGTCCACGTCGAAGCTGCGAATGCTCTCGACTTCGTTGTCGAGCAGGTCGATACGGTACGGGACTGCACTGCCCATGGGGAACAGGTCGATCAGGCCGCCGCGGTAGCTGTACTCGCCCGGCGAAACGACCTGCGAGACGTGGGTGTAACCGGCCATGGTGAGCTGTCGGCGCAGAGCCTCGGGCTCGATCGTCGCCCCCTGCGCCAGGAAGAAGCTGTAGGCGCCAAGAAACCGCTGCGGCGGCAGGCGATACAACGCGGTCGTGACCGGCACCAGGAGGACGTCGCACGCCCCGTGCGACACCTGGTAGAGGGTGGCGAGCCGTTCCGACACCAGGTCCTGGTGGGGCGAGAAGTTGTCGTAGGGCAGCGTCTCCCAATCCGGCAACAGGTGTGCGCGCAGCGACGGCGCGAACCACGCGAGTTCGTCCAACAACCGCTGCGCGTCGGCTGCGAATGCGGTGACCACGGTGAGCACGCGACCCGGTTGCGCCAGTCGTGCGAGCGCCAGCGCATCGGCGGAACCATGTACGCCCGCAATGCGTGCGCGCTGCCCGGGAACGGGGAGAGTGAACAAGGACGACATGACCTGCACAAAACGCCGGATTATAGAGGAGCCTCCCGGCACGCCGCGTTCCGCCTCGCCTCCGGGCGCCTCGCCTCGGGGATAATGCGTGCTTTCGATAGCCGTGAAAGCCCCGATGCCCCGTTACGTTGCCCTGGTTCCCGCTGCCGGGTGCGGATCGCGCATGGGTACCGAGGTGCCCAAGCAATACCTGCCGCTCGCGGGACGCCCCGTGCTGTGGCATGCGCTGCAGGCCCTGACGTCGGTCCAGCGCATCGCCCATGTTTGGGTAGGGCTGGGCGAGCGCGACGCATGGTTCGAAGCCATCGACGGAAGCGACTTCGCGCAAAGGGTCACGGCCCTGCGCTGTGGCGGGCCGTCGCGCGCCGCCTCGGTGCAGGCCGGGCTGCGTACGATGCAGGCCGCAGCCGAGGACTGGGTTCTCGTGCACGATGCCGCGCGGCCCTGCGTCACGCGCCGGATGATCGACCGGTTGATCGACGAAGTGGGGGAGGACGACGCCGGCGGCATCCTGGCGCTGCCGGTCGCCGATACCCTCAAGCGCGCGGGGGATGGCGTGCGCATCGCCGCGACGGTGCCGCGAGCAGGGCTGTGGGCGGCGCAGACGCCGCAGATGTTCCGGCATGGGATGCTGTGCGCAGCGCTGGAGGATGCGCCCCTGGAGGCGATCACCGATGAGGCCAGCGCGATGGAGAGAATGGGCGTGCGCCCGCGTCTGGTGCTCGGCGGTGCGGCGAACGTCAAGGTCACGCTGCCTGCCGATCTGGCAGTGGCCGAGCGCATGCTCGGGATGGACCGCGCGCGCTGAGGGGAGGAGAGAGATGTTCAGAGTCGGACAAGGATTCGACGTCCACGCGCTGGTACCCGGGCGGCGGCTCGTCATCGGCGGCGTGGAGATCGCATACGAGCGGGGATTGCTGGGACACTCGGACGGCGACGTCCTGCTGCACGCGATCTGCGATGCCCTGCTGGGGGCCGTCGGGCTGGGCGACATCGGCCGGCACTTCCCGGACACCGACGAGCGCTATCGCGGCGCGGATAGCCTGGAACTGCTGCGCGAAGTGGGTGCGCGCGTGCGTGCGATGGGCTGGCAGATCGGTAACGTCGATGCCACGGTGGTCGCCCAGGCGCCCAAGATGGCGCCGCACATCCCGGCGATGGTGCAGGCGATCGCCGGTGCGCTGGGTTTGCAGACTGCACAAGTGAACGTGAAGGCGAAGACGACGGAACGGCTCGGGTTCACCGGCCGTGGCGAAGGCATCGCCGCGGAGGCGATCGCGTCCGTCCAGCGCAGCTGAACTGCCTCATGGGCGATCGTGCGCGGGTGTTCTTCGCTCTGTGGCCCGACCAGCCGGTGCGGCGTGCGCTGCACGATGTGGGGCGCCGCCTGCATCAGGCGCTGAAGGGACGCCTCACACGCACACCGTCGATCCACCTCACGCTCCTGTTCGTCGGGGACGTCGAGGAGGGACGCCTGGACGCCTTGCGTGATGCAGCCTCGACGGTTACCGTCGAACCGTTCACGATGTTGCTGGATCGCGCCGCGTGCTGGCGACATCATCGAATCGCCTGGGTGGGACCGTCGAATCCGCCGCAGGCGCTGGAGGGGCTGGCGATGCGCCTGCGCACGCGTACCGCGGAGGCAGGCTTCGCCTTCGATCGCAAGCCGTTCGCGGCACACGTGACGCTCTTGCGCGACGCCGACTGCGCCGTCGTGGTGGATCGGATTGCGCCGGTCGACTGGGACGTGCGTGAGTTCGTCCTCGTGCGTTCGCGTCTGGATGCCGCCGGATCGCGCTACGAGGTGATCGGGCGATGGGGAGGAGGGGGAGAAGAGTGAGCGAAGAAGATTTGAGCATCCATCGCGGCGGTTGCCACTGCGGGCGCGTACGCTTCGAAGTCGATGCGCCGCGTGTGCCCGAGGTGCAGTCCTGCAACTGTTCGCTGTGCAGCATGACGGCCTACCTGCACCTGATCGTGCCGCGTTCGCGCTTTCGTCTCCTCACCCCCTGGGAGGAGCTGAGCGAGTACACCTTCAACACCGGTACGGCGAAGCACCTGTTCTGCCGAACCTGCGGCATCAAGTCGTTCTACGTGCCGCGCTCGAATCCGGACGGGTACAGCGTCAACGTGCGCTGCCTCGAGCCCGGGTCGCTGGGCGAGGTCCGGGTGGTGCCCTTCGACGGGCGCGACTGGGACGCGAACGGCGAGGCACTGGCGCACCTGACGAAGGAGGCTTGATTGGTCGTCCTGTTCTTCAGCGAGATCGACGATCCCGCCCCCTGGCGCGCGGCACTCGCTCGCGCGCTGCCGGACATCGACTTTCGCGTCTGGCCCGAGGTCGGACGCCCGGAGGAGATCGACTACGCGCTGGTGTGGAAACCGCCGAGCGGCATGCTCGCCTCGCTACCGCGCCTCAAGGCGATCCTGTCCCTGGGCGCCGGCGTGGACCATCTGTTCGACGACGCGCAGCTTCCGGCCGGCATGCCGGTCACGCGGATGGTGGATGCAGGGCTCGCCATGCAGATGTCGGAGTATGCGATGTACGGCGTGCTGCACTTCCATCGCGCTATGGACCGCTACGCCGCGATGCAGCGCGAGCAGCAGTGGCGGCAGCTGCCTGCGGTGCCGCCGTCGCAGCGAACGGTCGGTGTCATGGGGCTGGGTGTGCTCGGCGGCGATTTCGCCTGCAAGGCGCAGGTCATGGGCTTCCGCGTGATCGGTTGGAGCAGGCGCGCGCGCGGCCTGGAAGGGGTGGCCGAGTATCACGGCATGGAAGGCCTCGCACCATTCCTCGCCGCCACACAGATTCTCGTCAACTTCCTGCCACTCACCCAGGACACGCACGGCATCCTCGATCGCAGGCTGTTTGCGCAGCTGCCGCGCGGTGCGTTCCTGGTGAACCTCGCGCGCGGCGGTCATCTGGTGGAGAACGATCTGCTCGAAGCGCTGGAGTCGGGTCAGCTCGGCGGCGCGCTGCTCGACGTGTTCCTGCAGGAGCCGCTGCCGGCGGGGCACGCGTTCTGGACGCACCCGAAGATCGTGGTGACGCCGCACATCGCCGGACAGGCGATCGCCGATCTGATGGTCGAGCAGGTAGTGGACAACATCCGGCGTTTGGAGCGCGGGGAAACACCGAGCGGACTGGTGGATCGCAGGCGCGGCTACTGAGGCGTTCTGTCATCCCGGCGAAGGCTGCCCGGGACTGCCCGCATCCGGGGCCGGCAGCCAGCAGGGACAAGGACACGCCGCTACTCGAGCGACCCGTACAGGCGGAACTCGTGCGCAATGGCGACATCGCCGCCACTGTGGCTCTTCAGGGCGCGCACCTTCAGGTACTTTGCCGTCACCGGAGCGAAGCGGAACTCCTGGTACGGGTTCTTCATGATGCGCACGTTCTGCGTGGCGAAGATGCCGATGGACTGGAACGGACCACCCGGCTCGTTCGCGATCAGCAGTTCGAAATCGCGCAGGTTGTTGTCATTGGCGCTCGGAACGAGCACCGCGAAGTTGTCGAAGCTCGCCGCTCGCCCGTCCTTGAAGCCGAACACCGCTTCGCCGGAATCGACCCACGCGTAAGTATCCTCCTTCCCATCGATCGTCAGATTCCAGCGTTCGTTCGATGCCGTGACGATCTCTCCGCCCTCGCTGGGTGAGAGCAGGTTCGTGCGGGCCGCGGTAGCGGGAGGACCCGGCGCTACCGTGCTGCTTCCAGTCGTGGCGGGAGTTGATTCAGACTCGGACTGTGTCTGCGTCGGGGAAGGGGGGGTGACCTGCGGCTGGGCGGGCACCATGGGCTGGGTCTGCCCATCCGGTGTCATTCCCTGCTTCACGCGCTCGCCGATCCAGCGCACGGCGACGGTGCCGATGATGCCAACCAGCCCGAGGACGGTCATGAGCTTCAGCAGGGTCAGCTTCGAGGGGGCGCGCGCAGGGGCGACCGGTGTCCGCGACGCCGCTGATCCAGTCGACGCGTTCCCCTTCAGCAGATGCTCCACGGCCGCGAGCAGCTTGCGCAACTCCGGATGGTCGCTCGCGCCGGACCAGTCGCTCAGGTCCGCGGCCTGGATGCGCTTGAACTCGATGGGCGGTGCGACCGACTCGATCAAGGCGGGCACCAGCTTGCCCTGGGCCAGGCCTTCGGCCGCCTCCGTCTTCACCCAGTTCGATCGCACGGATTCCCCGGACCAGAGGACGACCACGCACTTGGCCGTCTGCAGTGCCTCCTGGATCACCTCGTCGAAGACGCGGCCGGGTGGGATCGTGCGGTCCCACCACACCTTCAATCCGCGTTCTCCGAGGGCCTCGGCCAGGACGCGCGCGCGCTCCCGGTCCGAACTGGCGTAGCTGAGGAAGATGTCGGCCATGCGCCTCCCGGCGGCTGTGCACGTGGCGGCAATTCTACGCCGCACCCCCGCGATCCGGGGACCAGGCCGAGCGGCAGCGACGCTGCGGGTACACTAGCGGTTTCCCCAGGCGAACGACGGCGTATTCAGGAGAGGACATGGCGAACGAGCTGCATTCCAACTTCATCGCGGGCGAGTGGGTCGAGGGCACGAACGTCACCCGCGACGTGAACCCATCGGATGTGAGCGACGTGGTCGGCGAGTACGCGCAGGCGGATGCGCAGCAGACCGATCGCGCCATCGCGGCCGCCCGTGCCGCGGCGCCGGCCTGGGGCACGTTCAACGTCCAGGCGCGCGCCGATATCCTCGACAAGATCGGCAACGAGATCCTGGCGCGCAAGGACGAGCTGGGCAGGCTGCTCTCGCGCGAGGAGGGCAAGACACTTCCCGAGGGGATCGGCGAGGTGGCGCGGGCGGGGAACATCTTCAAATTCTTTGCCGGTGAAGTGCTGCGGCGCACGGGAGAACTGGTGCCCTCCGTGCGACCCGGGATCGACGTGGAGATCACGCGCGAGCCGGTGGGCGTGGTCGGGATCATCTCGCCCTGGAATTTCCCGGCGGCCATTCCGGCCTGGAAGGTAGCGCCCGCACTGGCCTACGGCAATTGCGTGGTGTTCAAGCCGGCCGACCTGGTGCCCGGCTCGGCCTGGGCGATGGCGGAGATCATCACGCGCGCCGGGTTGCCCGCCGGCGCATTCAATCTGGTGATGGGACGCGGCAGCGTGGTCGGGGAGGCGATCATCGGTGACCCGCGCGTGGATGCGATCAGCTTCACCGGATCGGTGGACACGGGACGCAAGGTGGCAGCCAAGGCGGTCGCCGGCATGAAGAAGATCCAGCTCGAGATGGGCGGCAAGAATCCTCTGGTGGTGCTGGACGACGCCGATCTCAAGACCGCGGTCGAGTGCGCGGTGAACGGCGCCTATTTCTCCACCGGGCAGCGCTGCACCGCGTCGTCGCGCCTGATCGTGACCAAGGGGATCCACGACGAGTTCGTGGCGGCGATGACGCAGCGGCTGAAGTCGCTGGTCGTGGACCATGCCCTCAAGTCCGGCGTGCAGATGGGACCGGTGGTGGACAAGAACCAGCTCAACCAGGACCTGTTCTACATCGAGGAAGGCAAGAAGGAGGGGGCGAAGCTGGCCTATGGCGGCAACCTGCTGAAACGCGAGACCGAGGGTTTCTACCTCGAACCAGCCCTGTTCACCGAGACGCGCAACGACATGCGCATCAACCGTGAGGAGGTGTTCGGTCCGGTGGCGACGGTGATCGCGGCCAACGACTACGACGAGGCGCTCGCGCTTGCCAACGACACTCAGTTCGGCCTTGCGTCGGGAATCATCACCGGGTCGCTCAAGCATGCGGCGCATTTCCGCCGCAACAGCCAGGCGGGCATGGTGATGGTGAACCTGCCCACCGCGGGCGTGGACTACCACGTGCCCTTCGGCGGACGCAAAGGCTCGAGCTACGGTCCGCGCGAGCAGGGACGCTATGCCGCCGAGTTCTACACGGCGGTGAAGACGGCATACGTGCTGGCCGGCTGACCACGGAGAACCCAGGGATCACCATGACCGATCTTGCCCGAACCGATCGTTCGCGCGTCAAACGCCTGCACGAGCGCGGTCGCTACGACTTCGACACGGTCGCCGCGATCCTCGACGCCGGTTTCATCGGCCACGTCGGTTACGTGATCGACGGCAAGCCCTATGTGACCCCGACCAGCTACTGGCGCGAAGGCGACCGTGTCTACTGGCACGGTTCGAGCGCCTCGCGCATGTTGCGCGCGGCGGCGCAGCCGGGCGAAGTGTGCCTCACGGTGGCGCACGTCGACGGCCTCGTGCTGGCGCGCTCGGCGTTTCATCATTCCATCAACTACCGCTCGGTCATGCTCTTCGGGCAGGCGCACAAGGTCGAGGACGAGGCACACAAACTGCAGGCGCTGGAGAACTTCGTCGAACGCATGGTTCCCGGACGATGGGCCCAGCTTCGCCCCGCCACTTCGCAGGAGTTGAAGGCCACGATGGTCCTGTCCATGCAGATCGGGGAAGGGGCGGCCAAGGTGCGCACCGGCAACCCGGTGGACGACGACGAAGACTACGGCTGGCCGGTGTGGGCGGGGGTGGTTCCCCTGCACACCGTCGCAGCTGCGCCCGCGGACGACGGACGCCTGGTCGCGGGGGCCGTCGGACAACCGACTGCAGCGAGTTTCCGGCACCTGGGCATCGAGTCCCCGTGATCCTTCGCGCGAGGTGATGCGAGCTGTCGGGACACAAGAACATGAGCACAACCTCCCACCCCACCTCCAGTCACGCCCTTCTGTCGGTCCTCCAGGCGAACGGCATCGACCGCGTATTTTTGGTGCCGGGCGAGAGCTATCTCGGCATCCTGGACGCGCTCCACGATTTTCCGCGCATCGACCCGGTGACCTGCCGCCACGAAGCCGGGGCCGGCTTCATGGCCTGCGCCGACGGCCGCCTCACCGGCCGTCCCGGCGTAGTGCTGGTAAGCCGCGGACCGGGGGCGTCGAACGCCGCCATTGCCGTGCACACCGCACAGCAGGACGCGATTCCTCTGATCCTCCTGGTGGGACAGGTGCCGCGGGGCGACCTGCGCCGCGAGGCCTTCCAGGAGATCGACACCACACGCATGTACGGCGGCATCGCCAAGTGGGTGGCGGAGGCGACCGAACCGGCGCAGCTGCCCGAACTCGCGTTCAAGGCGATACGTGTGGCCACCTCCGGCACACCCGGACCGGTGGTGCTCGCGATTCCGGAGGACGTTCAGCAACAGGCACTGCCGTTCGATCCTGCGGGCTGGATGGCGCACGATGCCCCCGCGGCGCTGCCCGAGGCTGGGACGATCGCCCGGTTGCGCAGCATGCTCGATGCCGCACGGCGGCCGCTACTCGTCGCCGGCGGCAGCTTCGACCGGCCGGGAGGACGCGAGACGCTGCGCGCCTTCGCGCATGCCTGGCAGCTGCCGGTGGTACTGTCGTTCCGGCGCCAGGATCTGTTTCCTGCACGCGATCCCCTGTACGTCGGCGACCTGGGACTGGCCAACCCCACGCAGCAGATCGACGCATTCCGCGACAGCGATCTCATCGTCGCGCTGGGAACGCGCATGGGCGATATCACCACCCAGGGCTACACGTTTCCGGATCTACCCCGGCCGCGGCAGCAGTTCGTGCACTGCCACCCCGATCCGCATTTCGTCGGGCAGCATTTCGTACCGGATCTTCCGCTGGTGTGCGATGCGGTGGCGCTGGCGAGCGCCTGCCTGCCCACGAGCCCCGTGCCGCACGCCACGCGCGCGGATTGGGTCGGACGCCTGCGCTCGCTCTACGAAACATGGGCCGCATGGCCGCCGGCGAGCGACGGTGCCGGGATCGAATTCGTGGACGTGGTCCGGGCGCTGCATGAGCGCGCTGCGCCGGATGCAATCGTGTGTCTCGACGCAGGCAGTTTCGCCGCCCCGGTCTATCGCCATTTCCCGTTCGCTTTTCCGCAGCGGCTGATGGCGCCGCTTTCGGGCGCAATGGGCTACGGTACGCCCGCGGCGGTCGCCGCCAAGCTGCGCCGGCCGGAGGCTCCGGTGGTGTGCCTGGTGGGCGACGGGGGTGCGCTGATGACCGGCAACGAGCTCATTGCAGCCGTCGAGCGACGGCTGCGGATCGTCTTCGTGATCTCCAACAACGACTGCTATGGCTCGATTCGGCTGCACCAACAGCGCCATTATCCCGGACGCACCGTCGGCACGTCGCTGACCAATCCCGACTTCGTGGCCTGGGGCCGGGCATTCGGCATGCAGGCCGAGCGCATCGACCGTCGCGATCAGATCGGGCCGGTGCTCGAGCGCGCCCTCGCCGTGCCGGGGCCCTGCCTCATCGAAGTCGCGAGCCGTCTGTCCGGCACACCGCCACGAGGCGATCGCCTGGAGTGAAGAGGACAAGGCCAATGATGAAAATGGTGGGCTGGCTGTGCGTGGTTGCGTCGTTGTCCCTGCCGGCGGCAGCGCAATCGCCCGACGCGGAGCAGGATGGGCGTGCCGGAATCGACGCCGTCGCTGCGCAATTGCAGCGTGTGCAGGCGGCACTGGCTGCAATCGACGCGGAACAGCAGGCCGTCTATCGCCAGTTCCAGATGATCGACGCCCTGCGCGCCGGCGTGCTCGGCGAACTGAACCGGTCGACCGTCATGCACCAGCCCGCGCTGACGCCGGAGAGCTATGACGAGCTGGCGGCCGAACGCGCGCAACGCGAAGCGCGCCTTGCCGCCTACGCCGAGGAACTGCAACGCCTCTATACACGCTTCGGCGAGATCCAGGCGCAGCGGGCGCCGCTGATCGACACGTTGCGCGCACTCGCCCAGACGCGCTGACGCTCGCCGCTGCCGCACCTCACGCCCAGCCGGGAACGATACGCGCTGTACGGGAAGGATCTTCCCACGCCCCGGGGAACGTCCGTGCACTCGTCACGCCGATCGCTTGCGGCATACACGTATCGTGTCCTGATCGCCGTTGCAGTCGCCAGCCTGGCGTTCCTGCTGTGGCAACTGTCGCACGTGCTGATGATCGCGTTCGGCGGCGTGCTGCTGGCGGCAGTCCTGCGCGCGCTGTCCGATCCGCTGGATCGCATCACGCCATTGTCCTCCCGCCTGTCGCTGCTGATCGTCGTGATCGGGGTGGTCGTCGTGGTCGGCGCGGCCGGCTGGCTCATCGGCGGGCAGGTCGCCCGCCAGCTGCAGCAGTTGGCGGACGTCCTTCCCGGCGCCATCGAGGGCGTACGCAAATGGATGGATCGAAGTGTACTCGGCCAGATCCTGACCGAACTCGGGCAAATCGGCATCGAGGGAACGCGTGGTGCGCTGTCGCGCGTGGCCAGCGTGGCTTCCAGCACCTTCGGCGCCGTGGCCAATACCCTGCTGATCGTTTTTCTGGGTCTGTACCTCGCCGCGGATCCGTCGCTCTACCGTCGTGGCCTGCTGCACCTGTTCCCGCCTGGCGCCCGTGACCGCACCGGTGCGGCGCTCGATCGCGCCGGTCACGCGCTCAAGCGCTGGCTCCTCGGCCAGTTCATTGCCATGCTCGGTGTCGGCGCGGTGACTTGGGCCGGCCTGTACCTGCTCGGCGTGCCGCAGGCGCTTTCACTCGGCTTGATCGCCGGACTGCTCGAGTTCGTGCCCTTCATCGGGCCGATTCTCGCCGCCATTCCCGCGCTGCTGGTCGGATTCGCACAAGGCGGCATGACGCCGCTCTACGTCGCCCTGCTCTATCTGGGAATCCAGCAGGTGGAGGGATACCTTCTCATGCCGCTGGTGCAGAAATGGGCCGTGTCGCTGCCCCCTGCGCTGACGATCCTGGGCGTGGTGGTGTTCGGCCTGCTGTTCGGGCCGCTGGGGGTGCTGTTCGCGACCCCGTTGATGGTGGTCGTGATGGTTCTGGTGCAGACGCTCTACGTGGACGCCGCGCTGGAGCAGAAGCCTGCGCCGGCGGGGCGCTAGGCGCAGGGTGGGGCGGGTTCACGCCCGGGTCGCGGTGACGATGTGCGCCGGCGTCGGGACGTGCACGCTTCCGTCTCCTGCCACGAACCCGTGCAGGGTCTGCCGCGCCCGTGACAACAATCGCTCGAGTTGGCGGTCGTCGAGCATCCCGCCTAGCGTCCATCCCTTCACGTTCATGACGATCCACGCCTCGAGCGAGGGATAACGTGCCTCGCCGGCGTGTGTCGCGATGTGCGCGTCGCGGATGCGCGAGGCGGACAAAAGGCCTCGCAGTACCTGGATGTCGCCCAGGCAGAATGGCGCGTCCAGGCTGGCCGCCGCGTCGTCGCCGAACAGTTCGCGCAGCAGGCGGGCCAGAAGCCGATACCCCGGAGAGTGCTCGAGGCTGTCCCATACCGCAATGGCGAGGCGGCCGGACGGGCGCAGCACGCGCCACATCTCGTCGAGCGCGGCCACGCGGTCGTCGAAGAACATCAGACCGAACTGACTGAGCACGGCATGCAGGCTGGCATCCGGCAAGGGCAATGCCTCGGCGCGCGCTTCGCGCCATTCGATGTCCGGAGCCTGTCGACGCGCCACCGCGAGCATCCCGGGGTTGTTATCGATACCCACCACCGATCCGGCGGGTCCGACGCGCCGTGCGAGCTCGCGAGCCAGTACGCCGGTGCCGCATGCGATGTCGGCGACCGATTCACCAGCGTTTACGCCGGCAGCATCCGCCACCCGCGGTGCCCAAGGCTGGAACAGCGCCGGGACGAACATCGCATCGTACGTTTCGGCTGCCTCGGCGCTGACCTGGCCACGCTGCATCTGGCTGCGGTTCATGGGCGGTTCTCCTCGGGTGCATGGCTCCCGCCTTGACGGGGGGATCGATCGCACACGCAGTGTAGAATCGCCCGATGAGCGCAGGCCATGACGAATCTTCCGGATTCGTTGGCGGATCGTCCGCCTCGTCGGCGCCTATGCCCGTCCCGGCAGCATTGCGCATGGACCTCGACCCGGTTGCGACGCAGCGCGTGGATGTCCTCTCGGATGTATTGCGGGGCATCCGGCTCGCGGGCGCCACGTTCTTTCTGGTCGAGGCCAGTCATCCCTGGGCAGCGGAGGCTCCCGCAGCGCCGATGCTGGCGCCCGCGCTGGTGCCGGGTGCCCGTCACGTGATCTCCTATCATGCGGTGGTGCGAGGCTGCTGCTGGGGCGGCCTGCTCGGGCAGGCGCCGGTGGCGCTCGGCGCAGGCGACGTGCTCATCCTGCCGCAGGGCGATGCCTATGCCCTATGTACCGCGCCTCACGTGCAGAGCGGGGCGTGCCTCGATGCGACCCTGTCGTTCTTTCGTGCGATGGCGGCGCATGCGTTGCCTCCCGTGGTGCGCGCATCGGCCCTCGACGCGCACCAGGTGGAGATCGTCTGTGGCTTTCTGGTGTGCGATGCGCTGCACGACAGTCCGGTCCTGTCCGCGTTGCCGCGGCTGCTGGTCGTGCACGGCAATGATCCACATCGCAGCGAGCGGTTGGACCAGCTGATCGACTATGCCGCGCGGGAGACGCGCGAACTGGCCGCGGGCGGCGACTGCGTGCTGACCCGGATCGGCGAACTGATCTTCGTCGAGGCGGTGCGCAGGTATCTCGCTGCCGAGGTGGAGGAGCACGCCGGCTGGCTGGCAGGGTTGCGCGACCCGGTGGTCGGTCGCGCGCTGGCCCTGTTGCATGCACGGCCGGGAGAAGCGTGGACGGTCGAGCGGCTCGCAGCGGAGGTCGGCCGTTCACGGTCCGCGTTGGCGGAGCGCTTCCGCGCGCTCGTGGGTCAGGCGCCGATGCAATATCTGTCGCGCTGGAGAATCCAACTCGCCGTTCGCCGCCTGGAGCAGACTCGCGTGAAGGTCGGCGTGCTGGCGCTGGAACTGGGCTATGAGTCCGAGGCGGCATTCAGCCGGGCATTCAAGCAGGCGACCGGTACGCCGCCGAGCCGCTGGAGGCCGCGGGGATAGGCGCGCGTTGATCGCCTCAACGATGCGTCGGTGCGCGCGCGATCGCTGCTCGCACGGCGTCCGTCACATCGCGCGTCGAGGCCCGGCCGCCGAGGTCGGGGGTGAACACACGTGCCCGGGTCACGGCCTCGATCGCCGACATGAGCGTGTCCGCCGCGCGTTTCTCACCCAGGTGCTCGAGCATCATCGCCCCGCACCAGAACGTGCCGATCGGATTCGCGATGCCTTTGCCGACGATGTCGAAGGCCGAACCGTGGATCGGCTCGAACATCGAGGGAAAGCGCCGTTGCGGATTCAGGTTCGCCGTCGGCGCGATGCCCAGGCTGCCTGACAGCGCGGCCGCCAGGTCGGAAAGGATGTCCGCATGCAGATTGGTCGCGACCATCACATCGAGCGACTGCGGCTTGAGCACCATGCGCGTGGTGGCCGCATCCACCAGCATCTTGTCGGTGCGCACGTCCGGGAAGTCGCGCGCGACCTCGTAAAAGATCTCATCCCACAGCACCATGCCGTGGCGCTGGGCGTTGGACTTGGTGATGAGCGTGAGCAGCCTGCGCGGGCGCGTGCGCGCGAGCTCGAAGGCAAAGCGCATGATGCGCGTCACGCCGGCACGCGTGAAGATCGACACCTCGGTCCCGACCTCCTCGGGCAGCCCACGGTGTGAGCGGCCACCCTGGCCGGCGTACTCGCCCTCGCTGTTCTCGCGAATGATGACCCAGTCGATATCCTCGTCGCGCTGCAGCTTCAGCGGCGCGCTCACGCCCGGCAGGATGCGCGTGGGGCGCACGTTCGCATACTGGTCGAACCCTTGGCAGATGGCGAGCCGCAGGCCCCAGAGCGTGACGTGGTCCGGCACGTCCTGGGCGCCGACCGCGCCGAAGTAGATCGCGTCGAACGCCTTCAGGCTCTCGAGCCCGTCCTCCGGCATCATGCGGCCCTGCTTCCTGTAGAAGGCGCTGCCCCAGGGAAAGCGCTCCACCTCGAGCTGGAAACCGCCGTCCTGCGCAGCCAGCGCTTCGAGCACGTCCAGGCCGGCCTCGACGACTTCCGGGCCGATGCCGTCTCCGCCGATGGCGGCAATCTTGTGGATTTTCATAGCACCTAAGAGGCATTTACCACGAAGACACGAAGGCTCGAAGAATGCAGTCCGAGATTCGTGTGCCGAAGGCAGGGCAACCGCCTCCTTGCGGAGAACCCGGATGCCCTGTTTTCGTGTCCAGCATTCTCGCAGGCAACGATTCTGTTCATTACTGTGCTGTTCTTGCTGTCTTCGTGTCTTCGTGCCTTCGTGGTGATGTTCCTTCAGAAGTTGACGTTGCTGCCGCCCTTGAGCTTGAGCATCTCGCGGGCATCGTCCGGAGAGGCCACTTCCAGCCCCAGTTCCTCGAGAATGCGGCGGATCTTCGCGACCTGATCGGCGTTGGTCTTCGCCAGCTGACCCTTGCCGAGCCACAGGCTGTCCTCGAGGCCGACGCGGACGTTGCCTCCCATGACGGCGGACTGGGTGGCGATGTACATCTGATTGCGGCCGCCGCCGAGCACCGACCACAGGTACTGATCGCCGAACAGGCGATCCCCGGTGCGCTTCATGTGCATCACGTCCTCGGGATGGGGGCCGATGCCACCCCGGATGCCGAACACCGACTGGATCAGCAGCGGCGGCTTGATCAGGCCGCGGTCGAGAAAGTGCGCCGCGGTATACAGATGCCCGATGTCGTAGCACTCGATCTCGAAGCGCGTGGCGTTCTCGCTGCACGACTGGAGAATGTAGGCGATGTCCTTGAACGTGTTCTTGAAGATGCGATCCTCGGATCCCTCGAGGTAGGGTTTCTCCCAGTCGTTCTTCCACTCCTTCACCCGCGCGATCATCTCGTACAGGCCGAAATTCATCGAACCCATGTTGAGCGAGGCGACTTCCGGCTTGAGCCGCAGCGCCGGCTGCAGCCGCTCCTCGATCGGCATCGTCGGCGCACCGCCGGTAGTGAGATTCAACACGACGTTGCAACCGGCCTTGATCTTCGGCAGGAACTGCTTGAATACCTCGGGATCCTGCGTCGGGCGGCCGTCGGGCATGCGAGCATGCAAGTGGACGATGGCGGCACCGGCCTTGGCCGCACCGATGGAGGCCTCGGCGATCTCGTCCGGGCTCACCGGCAGGTAGGGCGACATCGACGGTGTGTGGATCGAGCCGGTGACGGCGCAGGTGATGATGACCTTGTTTTGCTTGGCTGACATGCGTGTGCTCCTCGGGAATGGGGTATTGGATCGGGTGTGCGTGACAGGCGCCGCCGGCTCACCGGTGGCCATCGTCCTTCGTCATCTTGCGCTTGTGCGCGATCAGCGCCATCAGTCGCCGGTCGCGCCAGGCTTCGCGTCGGCCGTGGTCATTCTGCGCCATCAGTTTGCGCCGCTCGGCCTCCACGCGGGCGATGAGTTCCGGCTCCCAGGGCTCGTAGACCACATGCTGCATCATTCCCTGCAGCTTCGGGCCGTAGCGTGCGGCGTAGTCCGCCACCCCGCCGGGCGCGTTCAGATCGATGGTCTCGAACGGACCCATGAATGCCCAGCGCAGGCCGAGGCCGTCGCGAATCGTCTTGTCCAGATCCTCCACACTGACGTAATCCTCCTTGACCAGGCGCCAGGCCTCATTGAGCAGCGCGGCCTGCAGGCGGTTGAGGATGAAGCCCTCGACCTCGCGCTTGACCGTGATCGGCACCTGTCCGACCCGCTCGTGCAGGCGGCGGGTTCGCTCGACCGCGTCGGCCGAGGTGAAAGGAGCGGGAGAGATCTCCACGATCGGCACGACGTGCGGAGGATTGACCGGATGCGCCACCAGGCAGCGGTGCCGGCCGGGCAAGCCGTCCGCGAAGCGCGAGGTTTCGATCGTGGACGTCGAGCTTGCGAGAATGCACTCCACCTTCGCCGCCGCGTCCATCTGCGCGAACACCGCGCGCTTGATCTCCAGGTTCTCGGCCGTGTTCTCCTGTACGTAGTCGGCGTCCTTCAGCGCGTCAGCCAGAGACACCGCGCCGCGGATGCGTTCCAGTACCGTCTCGGCCGCCTCGTCGATCAATCCGAACTCGCGCGACTCGTTCAGGCCCGCGCCTATCAGGCCGAGCGCCTTGTCCACCGCCCCCGATGCCGCGTCGTACATCGCCACCTCGTGGCCCGCGCGCGCGAACACCATCGCCCACGCGCGTCCGATCAGCCCTGCCCCTACGACTGCAATCTTTTCCATGCTCATCCGTCATCCAGATTCGAAATACGTCGACCACGAAGGCCACGAAGGCCACGAGGGTACAAGAAACTCATCGAACACGGAGGGCACACAGGTACGCAGAGGAACTGATGCAGGTGTGTGGACACCGCCTTTCCTCGGGGATCCTCGGTGTCCTTGTACGTTTAGTTTTGTCCTGTACCGGGGTACTGTGCTGGTGTAGGACGGGAGGGAAGTGGTATGCCGATTGTGTCCTGGTTCAAGCCGACACAGAGCTTGGTGGCCGCTTCCCG
>JAEZCG010000109.1 GCA_023430065.1 Pseudomonadota bacterium
CGGTGTCATCCCGAGCCGAAGGCGAGGGATCCTCGCAGTGGCGATGTCCGAGTCGACGGTTCTTCGCTCGTGCTAGAAATACCACCGATGATGGGCGACACTCGCCCCGCGGGAAAAGCCGTTGGCCAGTGACAAGCGGTCAGCCACGATTCACGTCCTTCTTCCCCGGTGTCATCCCCTCGCCAACGCCAACGCCGACGCCAACGCCAACGCCACTGCCACTGCCACTGCCACGTGGCATCCCTTTTCCACGGTGTCATCCCGAGCCGAAGGCGAGGGATCCTCGCAGTGGCGATGTGCGAGTCGACGGTTCTTCGCTCGTGCTCGAAATGCCACCGATGGTGCAGCGTCCGAAATGACGCCGGCCCCATCGTCACCGGGCCGCGATCCGGTTCCGACCGTCGCGCTTCGCGTGATACAGCGCGGCGTCCGCGCGCGCGATCGTCTCGCGCGGATCCTCGCCCGGACGATACTCGGCCACCCCGATCGACACCGTGATGGCCGACTCCCGGCCTAGCAGCTCGGCGGTCTTGCACTCGGTCTGCATGCGGACGCGTTCGGCGCATTCGCACGCCCCCTCCAGGTTCGTCTGCGTCAGCACCAGAAGAAACTCCTCGCCGCCGAACCGGCCGACGAAGTCGATCGCACGCAGTTCCCCCTGTGCGATCGACACGAAGGTCTGCAGCGCCCGATCCCCTGCCACGTGACCGAGCGTATCGTTGACGCGCTTGAACAGGTCGATGTCGACCATGCAGACGGCCAGAGGTCCCGCCCCTCGATTGCACCGTGTCTGCTCGTGCGCGAGAATCTGCAGAATGCGGCGTCGCGAGAATGCGCCGGTGAGCTCGTCGTATTCGCTCTCGCGCAGCCGCGCGCGGATCTCGCGCACATAGCCGGCCATGAAGGAGAACCAGGTGAGCACGCCGGCGAGCACGATCCATTGGAGGGCATGGACGGCCGGTGCGCCGGTAGCTCCACGGTCCGCGGTCTTCCACAGGATCGGTGCATAGGCGGCGAGAATGCCGGCGGTGATCACGAGCATTGCGGGTGTGCGCAGCCGGAACACGCCGAAGAACAGGATGACCGGGTAGATGAGCAGGAACACGCCCGCGGCATCGCCTGCGTGATACAGCACGTAGGTGACGGTGGCGGTGGCCCATAGCATCATGGGCACGGTGAGACTCGGATCGCGCGCCTTCACGTTCCACTCGAAGCGGAATAGCACATAGAACACGACGATGCCAAGGAGGCCGCTGATCGACGCGACGACGAACGGCCGAAAGGAGATCAGTTCACGCACATGGCACAGGGCAACCAGCAGGACGAACATCAGACTGGTCGCGGCGGCAATGAGATAGCGCCGGAACCGCAACCGCTGCCGGGGATCGTCAGACTTGAGGCGGAAGACGTGCGTCACTGCCATCATTCCATCTGCCTCGTTGCTCGGAGACGGGTTGCCACCGATAATGACCCGTCCGCGCGCCGCCGTTCGTTCGCGATCAGGCGCGGCGGAACGTTTGCATCACCTGGCATCGATACGATCGATCGAATCGAGGAAACGCGCATGCCGCATCACATGCTGATCAATTTGGGTGCGGCACGCAAGCGGTTGCGGCGGCATTCTGCGGTGCTTTCCGCGTGCATGCTGTTGCTGCCTGGCGTCAGCGTCGCCGTCCGCCTGCAGGATCTGACCGATCGGGAGACGGCGGCGGGGGTGCGCGAGGCCTTGGTGGCTGGCTCCCGGCGGGCGGTGGACGTGCTGGGAAGGACCGATGGCTTTCTCGGCGATCCCAGGGTGAGGATCGAACTGCCACCCAAGCTGGCCCGCGTCGAGCGGGCGCTGCGCAGCGTCGGAATGGGCAAGCAGGTGGATGAACTGGTCACGACGATGAATCGCGCGGCCGAAGCGGCAGTGCCGGAGGCTGGAGCCCTGCTGATGGACGCGGCAAGGAAGATGAGCGTACAGGATGCAAAGGGGATCCTCACCGGCCCCGCCGATGCGGCGACGCAGTACTTCCGACGCACCACCTCAGACCAGCTCGCCGAGCGGCTGTTACCGATCGTTAAGCGCGCCACCGCGCGGACCAAGGTCGCGGAGAGTTACAACAAGTTCGCCGGGAGTGCGGCGAGCATGGGCGTGATCGACAGAAAGGACGCGGATCTCGATCGCTACATCACGCAGAAGGCGCTCGACGGCCTGTTTCTGAAGATGGCAGACGAAGAGAGGGCGATCCGCAAGGATCCCGTGCGCGCGGGGACGAGCCTCGTCAAGCGCGTGTTCGGTGCGGCCCCGCCCCCGTGACACGGCGTTCCATGCGGGGCGACTGCCGGTGAGCTGGTCGGTGTATATCGTCCGCTGCGGGGACGGTACCCTGTACACCGGCATCGCACGCGACGTCGAGCGCCGCATCGTGGAGCACAACGGCGATGACCGCCTCGGCGCCCGCTACACGCGGTCGCGGCGACCGGTGACGCTGGTGTATCGAGAGGCATTCACCAATCGCTCGGAAGCCAGCAAGCGCGAGGCCGCCATCAAGCGCATGACGCGCGGGGAAAACGAACAGCTAACCGGAGGGGGTCATGCTTGTTGTAGAGGGGGTCAGGTCTTGTCTTTTGCGTATGTTGACCACGCTTGATGCGTAGCCCTCGTCCTATGTAGCAAAACGCAAGACCTGACCCCGAAAGCGGTGCTATGTAGCAAAACGCAAGACCTGACCCCGAAAGCGGGGACGAGAAGAAAAACGCAAGACCTGACCCCGTCGCCTTTCCCACTTCTCGTCCTCATCGCGAGAAGCAAAACGCAAGACCTGACCCCGTCGCTACTTCTGACCCCAAGACCTGACCCCGTCGCTACTTCCTGACCCTACTTCTGTCGCGAGAAGCAAAACGCAAGACCTGACCCCGTCGCTACTTCT
>JAEZCG010000141.1 GCA_023430065.1 Pseudomonadota bacterium
GCACCACTCGCCATGCCTGCGGCGAGCAGCGCGACGCCCAGCAGTTTCGATCCTTTCGTCATGAGACCTCCAGAGCCTTGCTTTTGTGTGTAAGAGCTACATGCCAGGGCGGCGACTCCGCATGCGCTTCGCGGTCTTGTCGCTTCCCACGGACTATAATGATTGTCGTCATCCGCCTCAAGGAAAAACGTCGTGCCGCATCGGGGGTATCGCCTCTACCGCATTTGGCGTCATATCGGGGTGGCATGCGCGTTGGCCATCGGGTTGTGCTTTCCAGCATTTGCACAGACGGGGCAGCCGCAGAAGAGCCTGAATGCGCAGATCCTCGAGTTCTCGAAGCAGGGCGACGAGGCGCGCGTGCGCGGGGTGCTCGCGGCAGGCGCAGTGCCCGATTCGCGTAATCGCAACGGGGAAACGCCACTGTTCCTGTTCGCCCAACGCGGCACGGTGACGGCCGTTGCGATGCTGCTCGAAGCGGGCGCCAATCCGGACTTGGCGACCCTGGAGAAATCGACCCCTCTGATGGCGGCCGCGGCAGGCGGGCACGTGGGGGTCGCGCGCGCACTGATCGAGGCCGGCGCGAACGTCGACAAAGTCGATCAGATCGACAAGACGGCACTACTCTATGCGGCAGCCAACGGTCACGTTCACATCGTGGATCTCCTGCTCGACCAGGGGATCGATGTCAACGCGCGATACCGGCACGACCTGACGGCGCTGATGTGGGCCGCCGGCTACGGCAGGGCCGAGGCCGTCGAGCGGTTGCTCGAACGGGGCGCGGACGCCGGTCTGAAGGACGACCGCGGCATGACGGCGGCCGATATTGCGGCGCAGCAGGGCTTCGTCGACATGGCAGACCGCCTGCGCGCGGCCGCGCAACCGTAGCGTCGCTTCAGGCGCCAATCATCAGAACGAGGCAGGCGATACCGGCGGTCACCGCCACACCGAGTTGGATCGCGGTCCACCTGCGGTAGCGCGCGATCAGCAGGTCCGGATCGAGATTCGAGAGCACGAACAGACGCCCGTCCCGCGGCGCGCGCAGGACGTTGCTGCCCGGCTGGTTGCGGATCTCGGCGTGGCGGCGCGAGATTTCCCGCCGTGCGGCACGGCGGGCGAGGTCCCACTCCTTCAGGTCGACTTCACCGTTCCCGTCCAGATCGAAGCGCGCGCGCAGCGCGTGCGGCTCGCGCTTCCAGTCCTCCAGCAACCCGCCCACCTCCGCGCGGGGGTCGAGGTCGGCATTGGCGCCGCCGATGGTGACGAACTCGCCGAGTGCATAGACGCGGGTGTCGACGATCAGGAGCCACTCGGTGTAGCGCAGCGTGCCCTCCACCCAGCGGCGCCTGTGATCGGTGACCACTTCCGCGCGCTCCGGGTCCACGATCAGCGAGCCGGTGCCGTCCTCGAGGCGGAAGGAGGCGTCGCTGCGCCCCTCGCCGCGTGTGCGCCACTTGTTGTCCTGCCGCTCCTCGATGCGTACGCGGTACCAGACGCAGGGGGTGCGCGAATGCGGCGCGAGCAGCGGCGTCTCGCCGAACGGACGCGCCTTGCCGATCACTTCGACATAGCCCTGGTGGGCGGAACCGATGCGCGAAGTGGGGGTCTCGGCCACGGTGCGCGAGCGGCGGTAGTTGGCACCCCACAGGATCGCGCTGGTCGAGGCGATGACGGCAAGGATCGCCATCCATCCCGGCCCCGAGCTCAGTTCCAGGCCCAGCAGCAGCAGGCCCAGGTGCCCGACGGAGGCAAGCTGGTTGGCGAAGCGTTGCGACAGAAAGCTGCGCGTGATCCGAAGCAAGCGAGCGGCACCCTCGGATGTCGGCGGGCGCTCAGGCGGCGAACAGCTCGCGCACGTTCACGTCGGCCTTTTCCTGCTCGGAGAAGCGCAGGTGGGCGCGCCTCGGGAAATCGAACATGCGCGCGACGAGCACGTCGGGAAACTGCTCGATGCGCACGTTGTTGATGTTCACGCTGGCGTTGTAGAACTCGCGCCGGTCGCTGATCGCGTTCTCGAGGGACGTGATGCGCGCCTGCAGGTTCATGAACTGCTCATTGGTGCGCAGCTCCGGGTAGGCCTCGGCCACCGCGAACAACTGTCCCAGACTCACGCGCAGTGCGCTTTCCGCCGGCCCGAGCGCATCCGGGCTGTGCGATTGCTGCGCGGCGAACACACGCGAGCGCGCCTCGATCACGCGCTGGAGGGTCTCCTGCTCGAACTGGCGGTACTGGCGGCACACCTCGACCAGCTTCGGCAGTTCGTCGTGCCGCTGCTTGAGCAGCACTTCGATGTTCGACCAGGCTTGCGCCACGTTGTGCTTCACGGTGACCAGCCCGTTATAGAGCATGACCCCATAGGCGGCGACCAGGATCATCGCGAGCACGAGGAGGACTGCATAGAGGCTCACCGGCTACTCCTTTGTTTCGATGGGCAAACGGGCGAGTGCTGATGCAGCATCCGTGCCACCGGGATGGTGGCCGCGCCGGCGCCCGGACGCATTTGCGCCGTGTCGCAGCGAATGCGAGGGATCCTCGCGGTAGCCGACTGCCACGGCGAGGATGTCTCGCTGCGCTCGACATGACACCGGTGGCGGGCGCTTACAGGACGCCGACGGCATCAACCTTCTTACGGCGTTATCACGCGTTACGGTGTCATCATGGGCGAACGTGAGGGATCCTCGCACTAGTCGAGCTCACGCCCCTAACGGTGTCATCCCGAGCGAATGCGAGGGATCCTCGCGGTGGCCGACTGCCACGTCGAGGATGTCTCGCTGCGCTCGACATGACACCGCTGGCGGGCGCTTACAGGACGCGGCGGCGTCATGCTTATTGCGGCGTTATCCCGGGTTACGCTGTCGTCATGGGCGAACGTGAGGGGATCGTCGCAGTAGTCGAGCTCACGCCCCTTACGGTGTCATCCCGAGCGAATGCGAGGGATCCTCGCGGTGGCCGACTGCCACGTCGAGGATGTCTCGCTGCGCTCGCCATGACACCGGGGGTGCGCACGCGCGCTATCGCCAGACACTCGATTTCTCGCTGCACTGCACCGAAGCCGACCAGAATGGTTAGAATCGCGCGTTTTGCGAAACCCGGCCCCCTGGCTCATGTCACTCATCGTCCAGAAGTTCGGCGGTACCTCCGTTGGCAGCGTCGAGCGCATCAAGAACGTCGCGCAGCGCGTGGCGAAATGGTCAGCTGCCGGCCACCAGGTGGTGGTCGTTCCGTCCGCGATGTCCGGCGAGACCAACCGGCTGATCGCACTGGCGAAGGAGATCCAGGGTAACCCCGACCCGCGGGAATTGGACGTCGTGGCGTCGACGGGCGAGCAGGTGACCGTCGGACTCCTGTCGATGGCGCTGATGGAACTCGGTGTCAAGGCCAAGAGCTATACCGGGGCCCAGGTTCGCGTGCTGACCGACAGCGCGCACACCAAGGCGCGCATCCAGGCGATCGACGAGGCACGCCTGCGCGCCGACCTGGCCGCCGGCGTGGTGCCGGTGGTCGCCGGCTTCCAGGGCGTGGACCCGGACGGCAACATCACCACTCTCGGGCGCGGCGGCTCCGATACCTCGGCGGTCGCACTGGCGGCCGCGCTGCGTGCCGACGAGTGCCTCATCTTCACCGACGTCGACGGCGTCTACACCACCGACCCGCGCATCGTGCCGGAGGCGCGGCGCCTGCCCACCATCACGTTCGAGGAGATGCTGGAGATGGCCAGCCTGGGCTCGAAGGTGCTGCAGATCCGCGCTGTGGAGTTCGCCGGCAAGTACAGGGTGCGGCTGCGCGTGCTGTCCAGCCTGACCGATCCCCTGATCCCCGTGGAGCAGGAAGCCGCATCCGGCACGCTCATCACATTCGAGGAAGACGAACGCATGGAACGCGCAATCATCTCGGGCATCGCTCACAGCCGCGACGAAGCCAAGATCACCGTGATGGGCGTCCCCGACCGTCCCGGCATCGCCTACGCGATCCTCGGCCCGATCGCGGATGCCAACATCGACGTGGACGTAATCATCCAGAACGCCAGCGTCGACGGCCTGACCGACTTCTCCTTCACCGTCCCCCGCAACGACTTCACGAAGTCGATGGAGATCGGGCGCAAAGTGCAGGCGCACATCGGCGCGCGCGACATCGTCGGCGACAACAAAGTGTGCAAGGTGTCCGTCGTCGGTGTGGGCATGCGATCCCACCCGGGCGTGGCCAGCCAGATGTTCCGCACCCTGGCCGAGGAGGGCATCAACATCCAGATGATTTCGACATCGGAGATCAAGATCTCGGTGGTGGTAGACGAGAAGTACATGGAACTGGCGGTGCGGGTGCTGCACCGCGCGTTCGACCTCGAATCCGAGCCGATGTAGAACGCTAAACCCTTGGGGCGCTGTGCTATATTTGTCGTTTCGTCCGACGGACAGATGAGCGTAAGGCGCCGCTTGGTGCGGGGCACGCTCAAAGACCAAGGCGGGCGCTGGATCTGTTTAGAACCGGTTGCGCCGCCTTCGGGCGCCCTACGGGACTCGATGAAGCAGGATTCGTAGTGGAAGGAAGAACGTAGTACCGGAGAGATGGG
>JAEZCG010000209.1 GCA_023430065.1 Pseudomonadota bacterium
ACCCCCACCCCCCGCCACGTCCCAATCCGGGCGAGTGGGCATAAAAAAACGCGGCCCGCTGGGCCGCTCTTTCTCGACGTGCCTCGACAACGCCCGTCTCAGGCTTCCGCGGCGCCGGCCTTGGCGGACGCCACGTTGAGCTTCTCGCGGATGCGCGCGGACTTGCCGGAGCGCTCGCGCAGGTAGTACAGCTTGGCGCGCCGTACGTCGCCGCGGCGCTTGACATCGATGCTCGCGATCAAGGGCGAGTAGGTCTGGAACGTGCGCTCCACGCCTTCGCCCGAGGAGATCTTGCGCACGATGAACGAAGAGTTCAGGCCGCGATTACGCTTGGCGATCACCACCCCTTCGTAGGCCTGGACGCGCTTGCGATCGCCCTCGACGACCTTCACGCTGACGATCACCGTGTCCCCGGGCGCAAAATCGGGCACCTTCTTGCCCAGGCGGGCGATCTCTTCCTGTTCGATTTTCGCGATCAAATCCATGGTTCCGACTCCTGCGATGGCGCCCCGTGCAGTCAGCCCTGCAGTTCGCGCTTGTATTCTTCCAACAACGCCGACTGCTCCTCCGTCAGCGTCATGTCCTTCATCAACTCCGGCCGCCGCGACCAGGTGCGGCCAAGCGCCTGCTTCATCCGCCAGCGTTCGATGTCGGCGTGATTGCCCGAGAGCAGCACCCCCGGCACCTCCCCGCCTTCGTACACCTCCGGCCGGGTGTAGTGGGGGTGGTCGAGCAGGCCGGCGACGAACGAATCCTGCGCAGCCGATTCCTGCCCACCCAGCACACCTGGCACCTGCCGGATCAGCGCATCCATCAGCACCATCGCCGGCAGCTCCCCACCCGAGACCACATAATCTCCGATGGATATTTCCATGTCCACCTGCCGCTGGATCAGGCGTTCGTCCACACCCTCGTAGCGGCCGCACAGCAAGATCAGGCCATCCTCCTTCAGCAGTTCGCGCACACGGGTGTGCGTGAGGACGACGCCCTGGGGGCTGAAGTAGATCACCTTCGATCCGCGCACTCCGCAGCTCTTCTGCCGCTGCCGTGCCGCCTTCAACGCCTTCTCCAGCGGCTCGGGCATCATCACCATGCCCGGTCCGCCGCCGTACGGCCGGTCGTCCACCGACCGATAGGCATTACTGCTGAAGTCGCGCGGATTCCACAGGACCAGCTCGTAGACCCCGTTCTCGAACGCGCGTCGTGTAATTCCCGAGCGCGTCAGGGCATCGAACATCTCCGGGAACAGGGTAACGGCGTCGAAGTGAATCAAAAATCCACCCCCCAGTCCACCACCATCGATCCCTGTGCCAAATCCACCGACTTGACCACTGTTTCGACGAAGGGGATCAACCGCTTCCGCTCCGCCTCGACCACGAGCACCTGGTTGGCGCCCGTTTCCAGCAATCCGGTCACCACTCCCAGCGTGGCGCCCTCTACGTTCCGCACCTGCAATCCCTGCAAGTCGGCCCAGTAGTACTCGTCCGCTTCACCCGCGGGAAGCGAATCCCGGGGTACCGCGACTTCCAGCCCCTTCAGCGCCGCCGCCGCCTCGCGGTCGTCGCAGCCGACAAACTTGGCGAGCAGGATGCGTCCATGGACCGAGGCGTCCTCGACCGTCACTTGCCGCCACCCGCCCTCACTGCCGAGCCACCACGCGGGGTAGGCGAGCAGCCCGTCGGGATTCTGCGTAAAAGCCTGGATCCTCACCCAGCCTCGCACGGCGTGCGCGCCTGCGATGCGCCCCATCACGAGCATCCTGCCGTGCGAACCGTCCCGCCCGGGCGGCGACGAGGCGGTCACGGCTCCTGGGGCGAAGAACCGATCAGGCGGTGGTGCTCTGCGCCGGCGCGGTCTTGCTGAACTGCTTGACCAGGCGCGCGACGGTGTCGCTGACCTGGGCACCCTGCCCCTGCCAGTGCTGCAGCCGGGCAAGGTCGAATCGCAACGACTCCCGGCCCTCGGGCGCCTTGGGATCGTAGAAGCCCACGCGCTCGATGAAGCGGCCGTCACGCGCATTGCGCGAGTCGGTCACGACCACATTGAAGAAGGGCCGCTTTTTAGCGCCGCCGCGGGCGAGTCTGATCACCACCATGTCACCACCACCGTGTTCGTGAGTCGATTTTTGCGAAGCCGGCGATTTTAAGCCCTTTTTTCCGCGCTTGGCAAGCCGGTGACCGGATCAGCGCGTGGAGGCCGTCGACGGGCTGCCCGCATGGAATACACCGTCCATGAAGTCGACCAGCACCTTCACGAGGTCGTCCTCGCGGCCCTCGAAGAAGTGCAATGCGTCCGGCACCGCCACCTGGCGCGAGCCGGGGACCTTGTCGATCTGCTTCTTCCGCTCGTACGCCCCGACCTGGGTGATTTCCCAGTCCTTGGTCCCGAAGACATCCAGCACCGGAATCTTGATCCGGAACATCTCCTCGAGCCCATTGATGATGCCGACGAATGCCCATGCCTTCACCGGCGTCTCGTCGACGTTGATCAGGTAGTGGTTGGCCATCGTCGCACCCAGGCTGTGGGAGACGATGCCGATGTTCTCGTAGCCCTTTTCCTGCAGGAACCTGGCCGCCAGTGCGAAGCGCTCCTGCGCATCCGGATAGGTGGGAATGTAGTCCCCGATCTTGGCGCCGCCTCCCAGGACCGGCAACTGGATGGCCAGCGTGGTGTAGCCCTGCTCGGCCAGTTTGGTGCGCAGCATGCCGTACAGTTCGTAATCGGGGCTCCATCCGCGGCCATGCGCGACGATCAGGGCGCCGCGCGGTTTCTCGGCTTCCGTGTAGAGGCTGAGGAATTTGTGCCCCTCCGCCTGCTCGATCCACACGACCTCACCCACCATCAAGCCCGGAACGATCTGATCGGCCCAGCGCTTCTCACGCTCATAGTCCGAGATCGCCAGCGCCGGCAGAGCCAGCAGAGCAAGTACCGCGAACGCAAGCTTTCTCATGCACCAATCTCCCAGAATCCCGGGGCCACGTAGCCCGACCAGTTCAGTTCGACCCAGCGATGCTTCCGGCGTTCACCGCATCCCGGGCAGCATGCCGCGCAGCCCCCGCATCATCTTCTGCATGCCGCCCTTGCTCATCATCTTCATCATCTTCTGCATCTGCTCGAACTGGTTGAGAAGACGGTTGACCTCTTGCACCGGCACACCCGAACCGGCGGCGATGCGCCGCTTGCGCGAAGCCTTGATGAGATGGGGCTTGGCGCGCTCGGCCGGCGTCATGGAATTGATGATGCCGATGGTGCGCGCCACCACCTTCTCGTCGACCTGCGTCCCCGCGGCCATCTGCGACAGTTGCGAGGGCAGCTTGTCCATCAGTGCGTTCAGGCCGCCCATCTTGTTCATCTGCATCATCTGCTGCTTGAAGTCCTCGAGGTCGAAGCCCTTTCCGCTCTTGACCTTCTTGGCGAGCTTCTCGGCCTGCTCCATGTCGACGGTGCGACGCGCCTCTTCCACCAGCGACATCACATCGCCCATGCCGAGAATGCGTGAGGCCATGCGGTCGGGATGAAAGGGCTCGAGGTTGGCGAGCTTCTCGCCGACGCCCACGAACTTCACCGGTTTGCCGGTCACCTGGCGCACGGAGAGAATCGCGCCGCCCCGCGCATCACCGTCGAGCTTGGTGAGGACCACGCCGGTCAGCGGGAGCGCTTCGTTGAAGGCCTTCGCGACGTTGACCGCATCCTGACCCTGCATCGCGTCGACGACGAAGAGGGTCTCTGCGGGCTTCAACGTCGCGTGCAGGGCCCGGATTTCGTCCATCATCGCCTGGTCGATCGCCAGACGACCCGCGGTGTCGACGATGAGCACGTCGTGGTAGTGCGTCCGCGCGTAGTTTTGCGCGGCGCGGGCGATGTCGATCGGATTCTGGTCCGGAGAGGACGGGAAGAAGTCGACCCCAACCTGTGCTGCGACCGTCTTCAACTGCTCGATCGCCGCCGGGCGATACACGTCGCAGCTGACCAGCAGCACCTTCTTGCGGTCTTCCTCGCGCAGCATGCGCGCGAGTTTGCCGCTGGTGGTGGTCTTCCCGGAACCCTGCAGACCGGCCATCAGCACAACGGCCGGGGGCGTGACGGCGAGATCGAGCGGCACGTTGGCCGCACCCATCAGGACGGTGAGTTCGTCGTACACCACGCCGACGAGCGCCTGCCCGGGCGTCAGGCTGCCCACCACCTCCTCGCCCAGTGCACGTTCCTTCACGTGGGCGATGAAATCCTTCACCACGGGCAGCGCGACGTCGGCTTCCAGCAGTGCCATGCGCACTTCGCGCAGAGCTTCCTGGACATTGGATTCGGTCAGGCGAGCCTGGCCGCGCAGCGTCTTGATGACGCCGGAGAGTCTGCCGGTGATCGAGTCGAACATGTGATGAACCGTGGAGTTCGCCGCCCGTGCGCAACGGCGCGCCGGGAAGGCAATGATGTAGACTGCGCGTGGTGCTGCAGCCGGATCGGTGGCGTGCCTCGCACACGCGGCATTCGCGCCAGCGCCGGCCGGATGGCCCGGGCTTCGCCCTTCGACCGCCGGCCAATCACTCACGACACATGCCGGGAATTCTACCGCATCTCCTCTGCGCGGCCCTCTACGGTCTGCTCGCCTACGCCATCTATCGCGAGGTGGTGGCGAATCCCGACGACACGAGGACGCTCGGCCCGCTGCACTGGGGAATCGCCGCCCCCATGCTGGTGCACACCTGGCTGCTCTATCGATCCGTGATCGTCGGGGGCGGAATTTATCTCGGCGTGGGCAATTCCGTGTCGGCGATCATCTGGCTGACCGTGATCATCTACTGGCTGGGCAGTTTCCACTACCGCCTACGCAGCCTGCAGGTCTTCGTGCTCGGCACGGCCGCACTGGCGGTCCTCATGCCGCTCGCCTTCGCGTCGACGCATCCTCTGCCCCATACCGACTTCCCCGCTTTCCGGCTGCATCTGCTCATCTCGATGCTCGCGTTCAGCCTGCTCACCATCGCCAGCCTGCAGGCCTTCATGATGGCGCTGCTCGAGCGGCGGCTGCACTCGGGCACGCTGCCGCCCTATCTGCGCGCGCTGCCGCCCCTGTTGAGCATGGAGCGGCTGCTGTTCCAGATCATCCTGGCCGGCTTCCTGCTTCTCACGCTGACCTTGGGAACGGGCATGGTGTTCTCGGAGGAGTTGTTCGGACGCCCGCTGCGCTTTACCCACAAGGTCGTGTTCGGCCTGCTGGCGTGGCTCATTTTCGCCGCCCTGCTTGGCGGCCGACGGCTCTACGGATGGCGTGGCCGCGTCGCGCTGCGCTGGACGCTGGCCGGCTTCATGGCCCTGGTCCTGGCCTACATCGGCAGCAAGTTCGTCCTGGAAGTCCTCCTCCCCGGCTGAGCCCCACGCCGTCGGACGCATCGTCGGCGGGACACGGCGCTTAAACCTTTCCTCCGGCACGTCGATAAAGAGCGGGAAAGCGCGTGCAGCGCCCGTGGCCGAGCGGCTGGCGGGCCGCTCCGCCCTGGAGCGCGCGTCCCGCGGTTTACGGACGCCTGCAGCAACGATACGAGAACGCTACCGCCGCACCAGTTCCCCGACGCATGTCCGCTGCTTCGAATTCGAGCCCGATTTCCGGCCTTGCCCGCGCACTGGTGCAGAAAGGCCTCCTCTCGGAGCGCGATGCCGTCACGCTGCAGGATCGCGCGAACGAAGCCGGGGTGTCGTTCGTCGAGCATCTGGTCGCCGGCAAGAAGTTCAACCAGACCGAGATCGCCGAATTCGCGGCCCAGACGTTCGGACTGCCGTATCTCGATCTGCAGGCGTTCGACGTCGACCATCTCCCCTCGAAGCACATCGACGCCAAGGCGCTGGCAGGACGTCGCGCACTGCCGCTTTTCCAGCGTGGAAATCGGTTGTTCGTCGCGATCTCCGATCCGACCAACAGCGCCGCGATGGACCAGATCAAGTTCCAGAGCGGACTGCAGGTCGAGCCGGTGGTGGTGGAGGACGGCAAGCTCGCCGCCATGATCGGAAAGCTCCTGGCGAGCAGCGGCCAGAGCCTGAAGGACATGGTCGACGACGACATGGCCGCCGACCTCGCCGAAACGGAGGTCGAGAGCCAGCAGGCCGACGCGGGCGGAGACATCGACGACGCGCCGGTGGTCAAGTACATCCAGAAGATCCTCTTGGATGCGATCAACAGCGGCGCCTCGGACATCCACTTCGAACCGTACGAGAAGGTCTACCGCATCCGCTACCGATTGGATGGCCAGCTCTACGAAGTGGCGACCCCGCCGCTGGCCATCAAGGAGAAGATCGCCTCGCGCATCAAGGTCATCTCCAAGCTCGACATCTCGGAGAAGCGCGTGCCTCAGGACGGGCGGATGAAGCTCGTCCTGTCCAAGACCCGTGCGATCGATTTCCGCGTCAGCACCCTGCCCACGCTATTCGGCGAAAAGCTGGTGCTGCGTATTCTCGATCCCTCGAGCGCGACCCTGGGCATCGAGGCGCTCGGATACGAGCCCGATCAGCGACAAGCCCTGCTCAACGCCATCCAGCGCCCATACGGCATGGTGCTGGTGACCGGCCCGACCGGCTCGGGCAAGACGGTGTCGCTCTACACATGCCTGAACATCCTGAACCAGCCCGACATCAACATCGCCACGGCCGAGGATCCGGCGGAAATCAATCTGCCGGGCATCAACCAGGTGAATGTCAACGACAAAGCTGGCCTGACTTTTGCTGCCGCTCTCAAGGCATTTTTGCGGCAGGACCCGGATGTCATCATGGTCGGCGAGATCCGCGACCTCGAAACGGGCGAGATCGCCATCAAGGCTGCCCAAACAGGGCACATGGTGCTGTCCACCTTGCATACCAACGACGCGCCGACGACGCTGACCCGCCTGATGAACATGGGCATCGCGCCGTTCAACATCGCTTCCTCGGTGATCCTCATCACCGCGCAGCGGCTGGCGCGACGCCTGTGTGCGCAGTGCAAGCGGCCCGCCGACATTCCCCGCGAGGCATTGTTGCGCGCCGGCTTCCGCGAAGAGGAATTGGACGGCAGCTGGACGCCGTACATGCATGTGGGCTGCGAGGCGTGCAAGAACACTGGATACAAGGGTCGGGTCGGCATCTACCAGGTCATGCCGATCAGCGACGAAATCAATCGCATCATCATGACCAATGGCAATGCGATCGACATCGCGGATCAGGCGCGTCGCGAAGGAATTCGCGATCTGCGCCAGTCGGGCCTGCTGAAGGTACGGCAGGGGCTGACGTCTCTTGAAGAAATCGAAGCGGTAACCAACGAGTAGCAGGAGGTCCCACAATGGCAGCAGCAACCGCATCAGCCGCGAAGCGCGACGTTCGCGAGTACATGTTCGCCTGGGAGGGACGAGATCGCGCCGGCAAGCTGGTCAAGGGCGACATGAGGGC
Organism: Pseudomonadota bacterium; assembly: GCA_023430065.1. Classification (GTDB taxonomy): domain Bacteria; phylum Pseudomonadota; class Gammaproteobacteria; order Burkholderiales; family SHXO01; genus SHXO01. Next base: position 7,405 of record JAEZCG010000209.1, read on the forward strand.
TAGCGGCGAAGCGGTCGTCCAGTCGACGCTGCGCCGCCAGGGCATCAACGTCATCAAGGTCAAGCGCCATCGCGGCGGCTTCGGCGGGAAGATCACCGAGAAGGACATCACGCTATTCACCCGCCAGCTCGCCACGATGATGAAGTCGGGCGTGCCGCTCTTGCAGGCATTCGACATCGTCGGCAAGGGCCACGCCAACCCGGCAGTGGGCAAGCTGCTACTCGACATCAAGACGGAGGTCGAGACGGGCAGCTCGCTGAACCAGGCGTTCCGCAAGCACCCGCTCCACTTCGATGCACTGTTCTGCAATCTGGTCGGTGCCGGCGAGGCCGCCGGTATCCTGGACAGCCTGCTCGACCGCCTGGCGACCTACAAGGAGAAGGTCCTCGCGATCAAGGGCAAGATCAAGTCCGCGCTGTTCTACCCGATCTCGATCATCGTCGTGGCGTTCATCATCACCGCGGTGATCATGATCTTCGTGATCCCGGCATTCAAGGACTTGTTCAGCAGCTTCGGCGCGGATCTGCCCGGTCCGACTCTGTTCGTGATGGCCGTATCCGACTACTTCGTCGAGTACTGGTGGTTGATCTTCGGCTCCATCGGCGGCGGCCTGTGGTTCTTCTTCTACACCTGGAAGCGCTCGAAGAAGATGCAGGCGTTCATGGACCGCCTGTTCCTGCGTCTGCCGATCTTCGGCGAGATCATCCGCAAGGCGACCATCGCACGATGGACGCGAACGCTGGCGACGATGTTCGCCGCCGGGGTTCCCCTGGTGGAAGCGCTCGACTCGGTCGGGGGCGCCTCCGGCAATCTCGTCTACGTGAACGCCACCAAGAAGGTCCAGCAGGAGGTGAGCACGGGCACCAGTCTCACGGTGGCCATGCAGAATAGCGATTGCTTTCCGAACATGGTGATCCAGATGGTTGCGATCGGCGAGGAATCGGGCTCGCTCGACCACATGCTGAGCAAGGTGGCCGACTTCTACGAGCAGGAGGTCGACGACGCCGTGGAAGCCTTGTCCAGCCTGATGGAGCCCATCATCATGGTGGTCCTGGGCACGTTGATCGGCGGCATGGTCGTCGCAATGTACCTGCCGATCTTCAAGATGGGCCAGGCGATCTGACGCAGACCGCCGCTCGCCCAAACTCCTCGGGCGTGGAAATGCGGGCGCCGTCACCGGCCTGCACTGCCACGCCCGCTTCATGTTGAAGCGAAGCCATGTCCGCCATACTTGCCGAACCCGCCGTCTTTCCCTGGCTGTGCGCGCTGCTCGGGTTGCTCGTCGGCAGCTTTCTCAACGTGGTCATCCATCGCCTCCCCGTCATGATGAAGCGCGACTGGCGCACCCAGGCGGTGGAGGTACTGACGGATTGGGGGGCGGATGACACCGCGCCCGAGGGTACGAAGAACCTTGGCCCGGCGCTCGAGCGCCTGGGCAACACGCTCGCGACGTTGCCGCGCTATACGATCGTCACTCCGCGTTCGGCGTGCCCGGGCTGCGGCGCCCCGATCGGCGCGCTGCAGAACATCCCTCTGCTCAGCTGGCTGGCTTTGCGGGGTCGTTGCGCCAAGTGCAGGCGCGCCATCGGCGTGCGCTATCCCTTGGTCGAACTGGCGACCGGCATCCTGTCCGGACTGATCGGCTGGAAGTTCGGCTTCTCCTGGGCCGCCGCCGGTGCACTGCTGTTCACCTGGTCGCTGATCGCTGCCGCCGTCATCGATGTCGACACCCAGCTGCTGCCGGACGACATCACGCTTCCCCTCGTGTGGACCGGACTGTTGTTCAACCTGTTCGACGTGTTCGTACCGCTCGAGACCGCCGTGGTGGGTGCGATCGCGGGCTATCTCGCCCTGTGGTCCGTATACTGGCTGTTCAAGCTGACCACCGGAAAGGAAGGCATGGGGTACGGCGACTTCAAGCTGCTCGCTGCAATCGGCGCGTTTCTCGGCTGGCAGATGCTTCCGGCAGTGATCCTGCTGTCCTCGATCGTGGGCGCGCTCGTCGGCATCGGGCTGATTCTGTTCGCTGGCCGGGAACGGCAGATTCCCATCCCCTTCGGACCCTATCTGGCCGCGGCTGGACTGCTCGCGTTGTTCGTCGGTCCGCAGATCAACGCGCATTACCTGCGCTTGATGTGAATCGAGTTTTCGTCGTCGGCGTCACCGGAGGCATCGGCAGCGGCAAGAGCACCGTCGCACGCCTGTTCGAGCAGCGGGGCGCCGGGGTCGTCGACACGGACGACGTGGCTCACGACCTCACCGCACCGGGCGGCGCTGCCATCGCGCCCATCCGCGCGCGCTTCGGGGAGCGCTACCTCGATGCGAACGGGGCCCTCGACCGGGCTGCGATGCGCGCACTCGCGTTCCAGGACCCCGGTGCCCGCCGCGACCTCGAGGCGATCCTGCATCCGATGATCCGCGATGCGTCCAAGCGGCTGATCGCCGCGCTCGACACCCCCTACGTCCTATACGTCGTGCCGCTGCTGGTCGAGACGGGCGGGCGGCAACCCGGCATGGACCGCATCCTCGTGGTCGATTGCCCGGAAGCGGTCCAGGTCGAGCGGGTGGTGCGGCGAAGCGGAATGGCCGAAGACGAGGTGCGGGCCATCATGGCAGCACAGGCTTCGCGCGCCGAACGCCTGAGGCATGCAGACGACATCATCGACAATGCCGGCGACGAAGCATCGCTGTCGGCGCAGGTCGACGCCCTGCATGCGCACTACCTGTCGCTTGCAGGACACGGCTAACACGCTGCCGCTTTTGGTTTATCCTAACCGTTCTGGCCGTCCGGGCCTCAACGCCTGCAGCGCATCGCATCGTGATCAGCTACGAGTTTCCGCTGAATGAGCGCATTCGCACCCTGCTGCGGATGGAGAGCTTGTATGAGCGCGTGCATTTCTTCGTCGAGCGCGACGAAGGCTTCGAACATCACGCGGCGCTGCTCGCCCTGTTCGAGATCCTCGACGTAGCCGGGCGCGCCGACCTCAAATCCGAGATGATCCAGGAGCTCGAGCGTCAGCGCCAGAGCCTGGGCGCGCTGCGCAGCAACCCGGCCATCTCCGAGGACGCGCTCAACGGGATCCTGTCCGACATCGATGCGGCGGCACATGGACTGCAGCAGTCCTCCGGCAAGACCGGCCAGGAATTGCGCGAGAATGAGTGGCTGATGGGGATCAAGCAGCGCGCCACCATCCCCGGCGGCGTGTGCGAGTTCGACCTGCCGTCCTACCACTACTGGCTGCATCAATCCTCCAGCCTGCGCCGGCACGAGCTCAAGACTTGGCTCACGCCGTTCCTGCCTCTGCAGCAGGGTGTCGGGATCATCCTGCGGATCCTGCGCGAGAGCGGCCGCGCCAGTCAGCAGCTCGCCGCACAGGGGGTCTACCAGCAGATGATGGGTGGACGCATCGCCCAGCTGCTGCGCCTGCGCGTGGCGGACGACTACGACTGCGTGCCGGAGGTCAGCGCCAACAAGTACGCGCTGAACATCCGCTTCACCGTCGGCGGAAGCAAGGAGCGCCCGCGGGTGAGCCAGAACGACATTCCGTTCGAACTGATTTTCTGCAACCTCTGATGGTGCAGCACTCGCCGCGTCTGGTGGATTGCCCGCGTTGCGGCGCGGCCGCACCGTGGTCGACAGCCAATCCGTTCCGGCCTTTCTGCTCCGAGCGCTGCAAGCTCATCGATCTGGGACAGTGGGCGAACGAGTCCTACCGCATTCCGATCGAAGGAGAACAGCCAGACGTCAGCGAGCCGGAGTGAGGGTGGCGGCCGCCCGCCAGGGCGCGCGCATCATGGCCACGCCGTGTGCCCCGCACTCCCAGGCGCGTTCGAGATGGCTGCGCCGCATGCCCCCGATGGCATACACCGGAAGCGAGCAACCCGCGATCAGCGCGGCGAATCGCTCCCATCCCAGACCGGCCGCACTTGGATGGCTCGGCGTGGGCAGGACGGGACCGACGAAGACGTAGTCCAGTGCCAGGGACTGCGCACGCTCGAGTTGAATCGCGTCGTGACAGGAGGCGCCGCAGAGCGCGACATCGGGTCGGCTCGACGCCTGCATCAGCTCCACGGAAGTCAGGTGAACCGCCCTAGCGCCGACGACTTTCGCGCGCTCGATCGTATCGTTCACCACGACGCGCCCACCCGCGGCCTCGACGCGTTCGATCACCTCCTTCGCGAAGTCGCTCCATTGCGCAGCCGGGAGCTGCCGCTCGCGGATCATCACCATGCGCACACCCGAAGCCAGGGCCGGCTCCAGATTGCGCAGCTGCGCGTCGATTCCGATCTCGGTGGCCCGCGTGAGTGCGATCTCCGTCGGCAGGGACAACGCCTTGAGAACCGGACCATTGGCCGGCAGGATCGGCGACAGCTGCATGTCGTCCATGGACGTCCAGGCGAGCGCCTGCTCTTCGTGCGGGTGCGGGGTCCCGGTCCATTGCACCACGCGGTAGAAGTGCAGCTGGACGTGCGCGTGCGGATAGACGAAGCGCTGGACGATCCACGGGTAGGCGCGTTGCACCTCGATCCCCAGTTCCTCGCGCAGTTCTCGCACGAGGGCATGAACCACGTCCTCGCCCTGCTCGACCTTGCCGCCCGGAAACTCCCAGTATCCCGCGTAGATCTTGCCGCCCGGACGCTGTCCCAGAAGGAACGACCCGTCCGGCCGCTGGATCACTGCGGCGGCCACATCGACCATGCCGGCCGATCCAGAAGCCATGCGCGCGCCTAGGACGCGGCCGCCCGGCGCCCGGCCCAGTCGCGCGCGAAGTGCCAGGCGATGCGGCCGCTGCGCGAGCCGCGCTGCAGTGCCCACTGCAGCGCCTCACGGCGCACCTCCTCCGCGTCGACATGGTCGACGCCGAGACGGCGCAGCCAATGACGCACGATGTCGAGGTATTCGTCCTGACTGAACGGATAGAACGACACCCACAGACCGAAGCGCTCTGACAGCGAGATCTTCTCCTCCACCGTCTCGCCCGGGTGCACTTCGTCGCCAACGTAGCGCGTTTCCAGGTTCTCCGCCATGTACTCGGGCATCAGGTGGCGGCGGTTCGAGGTGGCATAAATAAGAACGTTCTCAGGGGTGGCCGAGATGGAACCGTCGAGGACGGCCTTCAGGGCCTTGTACCCGGGCTCGTTCGCATCGAACGACAGATCGTCGCAAAACAGGATGAACCGGTAGGGCTGGCACGCCAGCAGTTCCACCACATCGGACAGATGCAACAGGTCCTGCTTGTCGAGTTCCACCAGGCGCAGCCCTTCCTGCGCATAGCGGTTGAGCGCGGCCTTGACGAGCGAGGACTTGCCGGTACCCCGCGCACCGGTCAACAGCACGTTGTTGGCGGGCACGCCGCGCACGAACTGTCTGGTGTTGGCATCGACGAGATCGCGCTGGCGATCGATGTCCTGCAGGTCCTCCATACGAATGCCGTGCGGCTGCGCCACCGGCTGCAGCACGCCGCCCCCGGTGTGACTGCGCCAGCGAAAGGCAATGGTGCCGGCGAAATCGGGTTCGGGTGCGTCCGGCGGCAGGAGGCGTTCGACCCGCGCCAGCAAAGCTTCGGCACGCGCGAGCAAGCTATCGAGTGAATTCATCGGGATCGAAATGCCGTTTGGCTGGAGTACGCGCCCAGCCGCACCTCAGGTGCGGTACTCGGCGTTGATGGTCACGTAATCGTGCGACAGATCGCAGGTCCACACTGTGGCCGACGCATCGCCGCGACGCAGGAGGACGCGAATGACGATTTCCTCGCGCTGCATGACGCGCTGACCCTGTGCTTCCTCGTAGCCGGGATCGCGGCCACCGCCCGACACGACCTTCACCTCGTCCAGGTGCAGGTCCACGGCACCGACGTCGAGATCGTCGACTCCGGCGTAGCCGATTGCAGCCAGGATGCGGCCGAGATTGGGGTCCGATGCGAAGAAAGCGGTCTTGACCAGCGGAGAGTGTGCGATCGCGAAGGCGATCTGTCGGCATTCCTCGCGACTGCGACCGGCCTCGACGTGGATCGTGATGAACTTGGTCGCGCCCTCTCCGTCGCGGACGATGGCCTGCGCGAGCTCGGTCGCCACGTCGGCGATCGCGCCCAGGAGCGCCCGTCCACCCGGGGATTGCAGACTCGCCACCGGGGCATTGCCGGCCGCTCCGCTCGCCGTCAGGACCAGGGAATCGTTGGTCGAGGTATCGCCGTCGATGGTGATGGCATTGAACGAGCGGTCCACGGCAAAGCCGAGCATGGCTCGGAGGGCATTTTGCTCGACGGCAGCGTCGGTGGCGATGAAGCCGAGCATCGTCGCCATGTCCGGGTGAATCATGCCCGCGCCTTTCGACATGCCGGTCACGGTCACGCGGCGACCGTCGATGTCGATCTGCCTGGAAGTCGCCTTGGGCAACGTATCCGTGGTCATGATCGCCTCGGCGGCGGACAGCCAGTTGTCCTCCCGCAGATCGGCGATGGCGGCGGGAATTCCCGCCAGCAGGCGTTGCATGGGCAGCGGTTCCATGATCACGCCGGTGGAAAAGGGCAGCACCTGCTCGGCGCGAACCCCCAGCCGCGGTGCCACGGCTGCGCACGTGGCGCGCGCATCGTCCAGTCCTCGCACACCGGTGCCGGCGTTCGCGTTGCCGGTGTTCACAACCAGGGCCCGTGGCGCTGCCGCCTCGAGATGCTCACGGCACAACAGAACCGGCGCCGCACAGAAGCGGTTGCGGGTGAACACACCGGCTACCGCCGTACCCTCTTGCAGCGCGACGATCAACAAATCCTTGCGTCCCTGCTTGCGGATGCCGGCCTGGGCGATGCCCAGGCGCACACCGGGGACGGGGTGCAGCGCGTGCGCCGCGGGCGCGGTCAGGCCGACGGGCATGGACGCGGCTGCACTCGAACCCTCGGCATCGCTACTCCAGCCGACCGTGACACTGCTTGAACTTCTTGCCAGAGCCGCACGGGCACGGATCGTTGCGCCCGACTTTCTGCCCGCCGCGCACGAAGGGTTGTTGCGCGCCCTGGGGCCGGGACGCCTGCTCGTCCGCCTCGGCCTCCGCGAGCGCTTCCTCGTAGTCCGCGTGCTGGTACCGGACGTTGGTCACCTCGACCGGCTCCTCGACCTTCTGCACGTCCTGCTCGGTGCGGATCTGAACCGTCATGAGCACGCGCGTCACCTCGTTGCGCACCGAGTCGAGCAGCATCGAAAACAGCTCGAAGGCCTCGCGCTTGTACTCCTGCTTCGGATTCTTCTGCGCGAAGCCGCGCAGGTGGATGCCCTGGCGCAGATGGTCGAGTGCCGCCAGGTGCTCGCGCCAGTAGTTGTCCAGCGTCTGCAGCATGACCGCACGCTCGAACTGGTGCAGCGCCTCCGGGTCGACACTGGTCATCTTCTGCGCGTAGTGCTCGTCCGCACGCTCCAGGATCCGCGAGCGCAGCGTCTCCTCGTCGAGGTTCTCTTCGTCCTTGAGCCATTCCTGCAGCGGCAGGGTGAGGGTCAGCTCTCCCGTCAGTGCGCGCTCGAGCGAGGGAATGTCCCACTGCTCCTCGACCGTGCCGGGCGGCACGTGCGCGGCGATCATGTCGGTGATGGTGCCGGCGCGCATCGACGAAATCGTCTCGGTGATATCGGTGCTCTCCAGCAGTTCATTGCGCTGCTGATAGATCACTCGGCGCTGGTCGTTGGCGACGTCGTCGTACTCCAGCAATTGCTTGCGGATGTCGAAGTTGCGGGCCTCCACCTTGCGCTGTGCGTTCTCGATGGCGCGCGTGACCCACGGATGCTCGATGGCCTCCCCCTCGGGCATCTTCAGCCGTTCCATGATGCCGGCCACACGATCGGAGGCGAAGATGCGCAACAGCGGATCCTCGAGCGACAGGAAGAACCGGCTCGACCCCGGGTCGCCCTGGCGGCCCGAGCGCCCGCGCAACTGATTGTCGACGCGCCGCGACTCGTGGCGTTCGGTACCGACGATGTGCAGCCCGCCGCTGCCGATGACCTGGTCGTGCAGGTCCTGCCAGCGCATGCGCAGCTCTGCGACGCGGGCATCGCGGTCCTCGGCCGGCAGGCTCTCGTCGGTGCGCACCCGCTCGATCTCGGGCTCGGGATTTCCGCCCAGCACGATGTCGGTGCCGCGCCCCGCCATGTTGGTGGCGATGGTGATCATCTTCGGCCGGCCCGCCTGCGTGACGATCTCCGCCTCGCGCGCGTGCTGCTTGGCATTGAGCACCTGGTGCGGCAACCGCTGGGACTGCAGCAGCCGCGACAGCTCCTCGGAGTTCTCGATGGATGTCGTGCCCACCAGCACGGGCTGGCCGCGTTCGTAGCAGTCCTTGATGTCGTTCAAGACCGCCTGCAGCTTCTCCTTCTTGGTCTTGAACACCTGATCCATCCGGTCTTGCCGCACCATCGGCTGATGGGTGGGAATGACGACGGTCTCCAGGCTGTAGATGTGCTGGAACTCGTAGGCCTCGGTGTCCGCCGTGCCCGTCATGCCGGCCAGCTTCCGGTACATCCGGAAGTAGTTCTGAAAGGTGATCGACGCAAGCGTCTGACTCTCGCGCTGGATGCGCACCCCCTCCTTCGCCTCCACCGCCTGGTGCAGGCCCTCCGACCAGCGCCGACCGGGCATCTTGCGCCCGGTGAACTCGTCCACGATCACCACCTCGCCGTTCTCGACCACGTAGTGGTGGTCGCGCTGATACAGCGCGTGCGCACGCAGTGCGGCATACACGTGATGCATCAGGGTGATGTTGGAAGCATCGTAGAGGCTCGTGCCCTCGGCCAGGAGACCGGCGGCAGTGAGGATCTGCTCGGCATGCTCGTGGCCGCTTTCCGTGAGCAGCACCTGGTGCGCCTTCTCGTCGACCGAATAATCGCCGGGGCCGTTCTCCTCGGCCTGCTTCTGCAGCTGCGGCACCAACTGGTTGATCTTGATGTACAGCTCGGTGACGTCCTCGGCCTGACCGGAGATGATGAGCGGCGTGCGCGCCTCGTCGATGAGGATGGAGTCGACCTCGTCGACGATGCCGTAGCTCAGCGGCCGTTGCACGCGTTCGGCGACCTGGTAGACCATGTTGTCGCGCAGGTAGTCGAAACCGAACTCGTTATTGGTGCCGTAGGTGATGTCCGAGGCGTAAGCCTTGCGCTTGGTCTCCTGGCGTTCCTCGTGGGCCAGATCGTGGTAGGGCAGGTTGATGCCCACGCTCAGCCCCAGGAAGCCGTAGAGGCGCCCCATCCAGGTGGCGTCCCGATTGGCCAGGTAATCGTTGACGGTGATCACGTGCACGCCTTCGCCGGCGAGCGCATTGAGGTAGGCAGGCAGCGTGGCAACGAGCGTCTTGCCCTCGCCGGTCCGCATCTCGGCGATCTTGCCGTGATGCAGCGCCATGCCGCCGACGAGCTGTACGTCGAAGTGGCGCATATTGAGCACGCGCTTCCCAGCCTCGCGCACGACCGCGAATGCCTCGGGCAGGAGTTGGTCGAGCGTCTCGCCGCGCACCAGCCTGCCGCGGAACTCCTCGGTCTTGCCGCGCAGCGCCTCGTCCGACAGCCGCTCCATGTCGGGCTCCAGCGCATTGATGCTGCGCACGGCCTGCATGTAGCGCTTGACCAGGCGGTCGTTGCGGCTCCCGAAAACCTTCTTTAGAAGGGTGGTAATCATCAGTCGTCCAGATAAGGGCGACGACGTCGAACCCGGAGGGCAGCATGGCGGATGCCCGAGATCGGCTTGCGGGCCGCAGAAAGCACGAGGGGCGAGGGGCCATTTCCTGACCCTTCACCCCTCAGGCGGCGAAACAGCGCGTATCAGCCGGGCGGTCGCAGGAAGCGCTTAGGGTTCTGTGCAACGCCCCTGTGTCGCACCTCGAAGTGCAAGTGCGGTCCGGTAGATCGGCCCGTGTTGCCGACTTCGGCAATCTTGCTCCCCTGCAGAACTACGTCTCCCACCTTCGCGATCAGCTTCGAAGCGTGGGCGTAGCGGGTCACGAGGTCGTTGCCGTGATCGATCTCGATCATATTACCATACTGAGGGTGTCGAGCCGCGTAAACGACCGCCCCGCCACCCGCCGCGAGGATCGGCTCGCCGGAGTGCGCGGCAAAGTCCATCCCTTCGTGAAAAGTGTTCAGGCCGGTGAACGGATCCACGCGCCAGCCGTAGGACGAGGAAAAATAGCTCGCGCCGCGGATCGGCGACTTGGCCGGTGCGATCAGCGCACGCGCGCTTTGCTCGGCGAACGCCGTATCCAGGAATTGCATCTTGTCCGAACGGTCCTCCAGATGCCCGGTCAGCCGGTCGAGTTCCTCGCCGATCTGACGCATCGACCACTCCCGCGCCGGGGTCGCTGCATCCGGACCGCCCCGACCGGGCACCGCGGCCTCGAAGTCGAACTCGTCCCCCTTCAACCCCGCACTCCTGGACAGGCGGCTGCCGAGCGCGTCGAGGCGGGCGAGTCGGGCCTGCAGTTCCCCCATCTTGACCGCCATCGTGCGCAGGCCGTCGCGCACGTACGTCTGCATCCGCTGGCTCTCCTCGGCCTTGAGCGCCGCCACGACGGGACGCATCAGCGGATGATCGTTGGCGACGGCGTAGCGCAGCGAGAGATAATTGAGAACCATTGCCAGGACGAGGGCGGAGCCGAATACGGCGCACGCCGCGAGCGCCAACTGGGCGCGGCTGATGGCAAACGACGTGGACCGGGCGGACCGGCTGGATACTAGAATGACGTGCAACGCCTCTCCCCTTCGCCTGCGCCTGCCTCCATGAACGATCCAAGCAGACGTGTCGGCGCGCTGTTGAACGCTGTGCCGGCGATCAAAGCAATTAGCATGCAATTGGAGGCGGCTGCCGCGCTGCAGCGCGCTTTGGCCCGCGCGCTGCCCGCCGCGCTGGCCCCGCACTGCCGGGTGCTCCACTGCAGGGAGGGGCTCGTCCTGATCGAGGCTGCCCACGGCGCCGCCGCGGCCCGGTTGCGCCTGCTGCGTGCGCGCCTGCTCCCCGTGCTGAAGGACGTTCGGCCCGACGTGCGCGAGATTCGTATCGTCGTGGACGTAGCGCGGCAGTCGGCGAAAGCGGGACCGGCCGGGCGCCGGCTCAATCCAACTGCACAGGCCGCCTGGCGGCAGCTTGCAAGTTCCTTGCCGGAAGGACCGCTGCGCGAGGCATGCCGCGGGATGCTGCCGTCGCAGGATGCGTCAGACCGCCAGGAGCAGACGCTCGAGGAACAGGAAGGCCAGCACGGTGGCGGCCACGAGTAGGCTGTACTTGAACACCTGCCAGGCAAAGCGCAGCCAGCGCCGATCCTGGGTAAACAGGTAGGTGGCCACCGACCCGCCGACGGCGATCAGGACGATGAAGCCGATGATGCGCAGTGCAACGAGTGTCATCGGCCGACCGGAGCAGCATCAGCCGCCGCGCGCCGGTGCTTCCGCCTCACGCCGCGGCGGCCTGCAGCCCGACGAAGGCCGGTGCCTCCTCTTCGTGCGCGAAGCTCACCAGTTCCCACGCCTGCTCCCGCGCGAGCAGTGCGCGCGCGAGTTTGTTGTTGAGCGCATGCCCCGACTTGTGCGCGCTGAAGCGCCCGAGGACGGGATGGCCGATCAGGTATAGGTCGCCGATGGCATCGAGTACCTTGTGCTTGACGAACTCGTCGTCATAGCGCAGTCCATCCGGGTTGAGCACGTTGAACTCGTCCACCACGATGGCATTGTCCAGGCTTCCGCCCAGGCCGAGCCCCTGAGCACGAAGGTGCTCGACGTCCTGCATGAAGCCGAAGGTGCGTGCACGCGCGATCTCCTTGACGTAGGAGGTGTCGGCAAAATCCACCGTGACCTGCTGCCGTCCCTTCTGGATCACCGGATGACTGAAGTCGATGCTGAATTCCATGCGGAACCCGTCATACGGGTCGAAGCGCGCCCACTTGTCGCCGTCGGTCACTTCCACGCTTTCGCGCACGCGCAGGAAGCGCTTCGCCGCATTCTGCTCTTCGATGCCGGCTGATTGAATCAGGAAGACGAACGGGCCCGCGCTGCCGTCCATGATCGGCACTTCCTCGGCGGTCAGGTCGACATAGGCGTTGTCGATCCCCATTCCGGCGAACGCGGACATGAGATGTTCGACGGTCGACACGCGCACCTCGTCGCGCTGCAGGCAGGAAGATAGCCTGGTGTCGCCAATCAGCGTCGCTCGGGCCGGAATCTCGACGGGGCGGTCGAGATCGATGCGCCGGAACACGATGCCGGTGTCCACTGCGGCCGGACGCAGGGCGAGAAACACCTTCCTGCCGGTGTGCAGTCCGACGCCGGTTGCCCGGACGATGTTCTTCAGCGTGCGTTGCTTGATCATTCGAGCCCTTCCAGCCCGGGTAAACGGGCAATTATAGCAATGGAGGCAAGCGTTTAACCAATACTATGCAAATGCGATGCCACGCTTGCCCCGCTGCCGGCTGTCAATCCGCCTGTTTGCGCAGGAACGCCGGGATGTCCAGCAGGTCCACGCCCGACTGGCGCATGGCCTCGATGGTGGATTCCCGGTTGCGGCGACGAATCACCGCCGGCGTGTCGAGGTGGTTGTAGTCCACCGACTCGACCGCCTCCACCGGGCGCATGTCCGTGCCCGTCTTCACCACGGTCAGCGGCTTGCTCTGCATCCCCTTCACCGGCGAGCCGAGTCCGGTTGCCACCATGGTCACGCGCAGCCGGTCCGCCATGTTCTCGTCAATCACCGTGCCCACGATCACGGTGGCATCCTCTGCCGTGAACCCCTTGATCGTGTTCATTACGTCATGCACCTCCTTCATCTTGAGGCTCGAACTGGCGGTGATGTTTACCAAGACACCGCGCGCGCCCGCCAAGTTCACGTCCTCCAGCAGCGGGCTCGCCACCGCCTGCTCGGCCGACGCGATGCTGCGATGGGCGCCGGTGGAGCTGGCCGAACCCATCATCGCCATGCCCATCTCGGACATGACCGTGCGCACGTCGGCGAAGTCCACGTTGACCAGGCCGGGGCAGTTGATCACCTCGGCGATGCCTGCAACGGCCCCGTGCAGCACGCTGTTGGCCGCCTTGAACGCGTCCAGCATGCTGACGTCGTCGCCCAGCACGTGCATGAGTTTCTCGTTGGGGATCACGATCAGCGAGTCGACGTGGCGTGACAGCGCCTCCAGACCGTCGTGCGCGATACGCTGGCGCTTGCCCTCGAAGGCGAATGGCTTGGTCACCACGGCGACCGTGAGGATGCCCAGCTCCCGGGCGGTCTCTGCCACGATCGGCGCAGCGCCGGTGCCGGTTCCGCCGCCCATCCCGGCAGTCAGGAAGAGCATATCGGCGCCCTCGATCAGCTCGACGATGCGCTCGCGGTCCTCGATGGCAGCCTGGCGTCCCACCTCCGGATTCGCGCCGGCACCCAGGCCTTTGGTCACCGTCGAGCCCAGCTGGAGCTGGATCGGCGCGCGGTTGCGCTTGAGCGCCTGCGCATCCGTATTCGCGACGATGAACTCCACGCCCTGCACCCCTGCCTCGATCATGTGATCGACGGCATTTCCCCCGCATCCGCCCACGCCGACCACCTTGATGACCGCTTCCTGGGGTTGCATATCAACCAACTCGAACATGTCTGACCTCCTCTCGAATGGAAAACCGAACCGACGAACTCGCCTTGCCTGTCCAAAACCCCGAACTCATCAGAAATTGCCCTGGAACCAACTCTTCATCCGTTCGAATACGTGTTTGATGGAAGATCCCTGTAGACGCGCCATCTGCTGCTGTTCGTGCTGCGCGACGGCGGTCATCAGCAGCCCGACGGCCGTGGAATAGCGCGGATTGCGCACCACCTCGGCGAGGCTGCCGCTGTAGTTGGGCGTTCCCACGCGCACCGGCATGTGGAAGATCTCCTCGCCCAGTTCGACCATACCCTGCATCATCGCGCTGCCCCCGGTCAGCACGATCCCGGAGGAGAGCAATTCCTCGAAGCCGGAGCGACGCAGTTCCGCCTGCACCAGCGAATACAGCTCCTCGACGCGCGGCTCGATCACCTCGGCCAGCGTCTGGCGCGACAGCTGCCGCGAGCCGCGCTCGCCCACCCCCGGCACCTGCACCATCTCCGCGGGATCAGCCAGTTCCCGCAGCGAGCAACCGAACTTCTGCTTGATCTCCTCGGCGTCCTTGGTCGGGGTGCGCAGTGCGGCGCCGACGTCGTTGGTGATCTGGTCTCCGGCGATCGGAATCACCGCCGTGTGCCGAATGGCTCCGTCCGTGAACAGCGCAATGTCGGTCGTCCCCCCGCCGATATCGGCCAGGCACACGCCCAGGTCCTTCTCGTCCTCCGACAGGACGGCCGTGGCCGAGGCGAGTGGTTGGAGGATCAGGTCCTTGACCTCCAGTCCGCAGCGGCGCACACACTTCATGATGTTCTGTGCTGCGGACACGGCACCGGTGACGATGTGCACCTTGACCTCGAGGCGAACGCCGCTCATGCCCAGCGGCTGGCGCACGTCCTCCTGTCCGTCGATGATGAATTCCTGGTTGAGGATGTGCAGGATCTGCTGGTCGGTGGGGATGTTGACCGCCTTCGCCGTCTCGATCACGCGGTCGACGTCGACCTGTGTCACCTCCCGGTCCTTGATCGCAACCATGCCGTGCGAGTTGAAGCTGCGGATGTGGCTGCCGGCGATGCCGGTGTAGACCTCGCGGATCTTGCAGTCCGCCATCAACTCGGCTTCCTCGAGCGCGCGCTGGATAGCGTTGACCGTCGACTCGATGTTGACCACGACGCCCTTCTTCAGGCCGCGCGAGTGCGCACTGCCGTAACCGATCACCTCGAAGCCGCCCTCCGGCTGGAGTTCGGCCACCATCGCGACGATCTTCGACGTACCGATGTCGAGGGCGACGATGAGATTCTTGTTGTCTTTCTGCTTGGTCATTGCGTTTCCATTCACACGGGCTGTTCGCCCCAGCGCAGGCCCGGCTGGCGCACGGCGAAGCCGTTCTCGTAGCGCAGGTCGATGCGCGCGCCGGGCGGGACGCGCGCGACGATGGTGCGGTAGGCGGCGACGTAACGGGCCAGGCGCGGCAGCAGGTCCTGCCGTCCCAGCTCCAGGATGCCGCCGTCGTCGAGCTTCACCTGCCATGCACGACGCACCGACAGGTGCACCTCCACGGGCGTGCGGCCCACGCCGGCGAGAATGTCGCGAAAGGCCGTGTAATGGCGCGCCATCTCGGTCGACGTATCCTCGGGACCGACGAACGTCGGCAGAGCGGCGTCGGTGCTCGCATGGAACACCTCCCCCTGCAGGTTGACCAGCGCCGCGCCGTTCCAACGCGCGAGCGGCACGTGCTCCTCGAGCGTCACCACCAGCCGGTCCGGCCACACGCGCCGGACCTGGGCGCTGCGCACCCACGGCAACGTCACGAACGTGGCACTCGCCCGTTCCAGCTCGAGCGTGAAGAAGGTGCCGCGCAACTCACGCGCCGCCAGCGCGCGCGCCTGCGCCGGCGACGTATGCGCGGTGTCGCCGACGATCTCGACCTCGCGCAATGCGAACAGCGGCGAGTCGATCGCGACCATGACCGCCGCATACGCTATCGCCGCACCCGCGAGCGCGTACAGCAGCGTGGCGATCTGGTTGAGCAACCGGTGGTTATCCCACATGGGCCATCTCCAGGATGCGTAGAACCAGCGCGTCGAAATCGATGCCCGCGGCCCGGGCCGCCATCGGAACCAGGCTATGCCCGGTCATGCCGGGCGAGGTGTTCATCTCCAGCAGCGAAACGCTGCCGTCTGCGCGGCGGATCAGGTCGGCGCGGCCCCATCCACTGCAACCGAGCGCGGCGGAGGCGCGCAGCACCATCTGCTGGATCGCCTGCTCCTCGGCGGCGGGCAATCCGCAAGGGCAGAAGTACTTGGTGTCGTCGCTGAAGTACTTGTTCTGGTAGTCGTACCTACCCTCGGGCGCCTCGATGCGCACCAGCGGCAGTGCGCGCTCACCCAGGAACGCGGCGGTGAGTTCGGTGCCCGTCACGAATTCCTCGGCCAGCACCATCGGGTCGTATCGTGCCGCCAGCGCGTACGCCTCGGGCAGCTGATCGGCCTGCACGACCTTGGTCAGCCCCAGCGTCGAGCCCTCGCGCGCGGGCTTGACGATCAGCGGCAGGCCGAGCGCACGCACCACCTCCGCCCAGTCGCTGTCCGCACGCAGCTCACGCCACATGGGCGTCGGCAGCCCGCAGGCGACCCACACCATCTTCGTTCGCACCTTGTCCATGCTCAGCGCGGAGGCCATCACGCCGCTGCCCGTGTAGGGAATTCCCATCAGCTCGAGCGCGCCCTGCACCGTACCGTCCTCCCCGTAGCGCCCGTGCAGCGCGATGAATACGCGCTGGAATCCCTCGCGCCCGAGGTCGAGCACCTCACGCTGCGCGGGGTCGAAGGCGTGCGCGTCGACCCCGGCGCGCTGCAGCGCCTGCAACACCGCGGTGCCCGACATCAGCGAGATCTCCCGTTCGGCCGAACGTCCGCCGAACAGCACCGCGACCTTTCCAAACCGCTTCGGATCCATCCGTTCCCTGTCCACTGTCGTGGCACTCACTCGCGCCACTCCCTGCCCACGATGCGCACCTCACGCTCCAGGTTCACCCCGCAACGCACCTGCACGGTCCGCCGCACATGCTCGATCAGGTGCTCGATGTCGGCCGCCGATGCGTTGCCCAGGTTGACGATGAAGTTGGCGTGCTTGGGCGAGACCTGCGCGCCGCCCACCGTGCAGCCCTTCAGTCCGCACGATTCGATCAGCCGCGCAGCGTGGTCTCCGGGCGGATTGCGGAACACCGAGCCCGCATTCGGCTGGTCCAAAGGCTGGCTGGCGATGCGCTTCTGCAGCAATTGCCTGATCAGGCGCCTGCCTTCTTCGCCGTCGCCGGCACGAAGACGCAGGCGCGCGGCGACGAAGTACTCCTGCGCCAATGCCCCCTGCCCGCCCGCGCCGCGCAGGGCGACGTGGCGGTAGCCGACGTCGTACTCGTCCCGCACGCGCACTCGCACGCTGCCGCGGCGCGAGAGGGTGACGACGCTGTCGACGATCTCCCAGGTCTCGCTGCCGTAACAACCGGCGTTCATCGCGAGCGCCCCGCCCAGGGTCCCGGGGATGCCGGCCAGGAACTCCGCCCCTCGCAAGTGATGCGTGCAGGCGAAGCGCGCCACCTTGGGGCTGGCCACACCGGCCTGCGCATACAGCAGCGCCGATCCATCCGCCTGGTTCTCGATCCGTACGTCGCGCAGCGCGCCATGCGTGAACACCACCGTTCCATCGATGCCGCCGTCGCGCACCAGAAGATTGCTGCCAAGACCGACGAAGCACACCGGTTCGGCAGGGTCGAGGCCGCTGAGAAACGCCGCCAGATCGTCGAGTCCGGTTGGAAAGTAGGCTCGCGCCGCCGTCCCACCCGTGCGCCAGCTCGTGTGCCGGCACATCGGCTCGTCGATGCGCAGTTCGCCGCTCGGCATGACCTGTCGCAACTCAGCCATGTCCATGTGCCGGCACCTGCGTCAGTTGAGCGGGGACGCCGCCGATCGATCCTGCCCCCATCGTGAGCACCACGTCCCCGTCGCGGGCGGCGTCCATGATCGCCGCCGGCATGTCACCGATGTGCTCCACGAACACCGGCTCGACCTTGCCGGCGACGCGCAGCGCGCGCGCCAGCGCGCGCCCGTCCGCCGCCACGATCGGCGACTCGCCGGCCGCGTAGACCTCGGTGAGCAGCAGGGCATCGACGCTGGAGAGCACGCGCACGAAGTCCTCGAAGCAGTCGCGGGTGCGTGTGTAACGGTGAGGCTGGAAGGCGAGCACGAGGCGTCTGTCCGGGAAGGCTCCGCGCGCGGCCGCGAGCGTGGCTTCCATTTCGGCCGGGTGATGGCCGTAGTCGTCGATCAGCGTGAAGCGTCCGCCTCCCGGAAGCGCGATGTCGCCGTGGCGTTCGAAGCGTCGGCCCACGCCTCGAAACTCCGCGAGCGCGCGCACGATCGCCTCCTCGGGCGCCTGCACCTCCAGTCCGACCGCGATCGCGGCGAGCGCGTTCTGCACGTTGTGCAGTCCGGGCAGGTTGAGCACGACCTCGAAGGACTTGGCCGGCCCGCCGTTGGCCTTCACTGCAGCGACGAAGCGCATGCGTCCCTGCTCGTGACGGATCTCGGTCGCGCAGATCTGCGCGGACTCGTTCAGGCCGTAGGTGGTGATCGGCTTGGCGATGAGCGGCATGAGCGCGCGCACATTGGCATCGTCAATGCACAGCACGGCCATGCCGTAGAAGGGCAGGTGCTGCAGGAAGTCGAGGAAGGCCTGGCGCAGCCGGCTGAAATCGTGCGCGTAGGTCTCCATGTGGTCGGCATCGATGTTGGTCACCACGGCGAGCACCGGCTGCAGATGCAGGAAGGAGGCATCCGATTCGTCGGCCTCGACCACGATGAACTCTCCGCGGCCGAGACGGGCGTGCGTACCCGCCGCCTCCAGGCGTCCGCCGATGACGAAGGTCGGATCCATCCCGGCTTCCGCGAGAACGCTTGCGATCAGGCTGGTGGTGGTGGTCTTGCCGTGCGTCCCCGCGATCGCGATGCCCTGCTTGAGCCGCATCAACTCGGCCAGCATCAATGCGCGCGGTACCACCGGGATGCGGGCGACGCGCGCCGCCGCCACCTCGGGATTCTCCGCCTTGACCGCGGTCGACACCACCACCGCATCGGCGCCTTGAACCTGCTGCGCGTCGTGACCGCGGAACACGCGCGCACCCAACGCGCGCAACCGCTGCGTGGCGGCGTTTTCACCCACGTCCGATCCGCTCACCTGGTAGCCGAGCGTCAGCAGCACCTCGGCGATACCGCTCATGCCGGATCCGCCGATGCCCACGAAGTGCACGCGTTTGACCTTGTGTCTCATGCTGCCGCCGCCATGCACACGCTCGCCACGGTCGCCGCCGCATCCGGACGCGCCAGCGCGCGTGCGCGCCGCGCCATGTCGAGCAATCTCTCGCGGGTGAACCCGCGCAGCACGTCGGCCAGCGTGCGCGGGTCCAGATCCTTCTGTGGCATCGTCACGGCGGCGCCCGCCTCGGTCAGGAAGCGCGCGTTGTGTGTCTGGTGATCGTCCACCGCGTGCGGGAATGGCACCAGGATGCTGGCAACGCCGGCGGCGGCGAGTTCGGCGATGGTGAGCGCACCGGCGCGGCACAGGACCAGATCGGCAACTGCGTAGCGTGCGGCCATATCGTCGATGAAGGCGACCGTCTCGCCCTGCACGCCGGCCGCCGCGTAGTGGGCGCGCAACTGCTCGATGTGCTTGGCACCCGCCTGATGCGTGACCTGCGGGCGCTGCCCCTCGGGGATGAGGGCCAGTGCCCGGGGCACGACCTCGTTGAGCGCCTGCGCGCCCAGGCTGCCGCCGACCACCAGCAGGCGCAGCGCCCCGCTCCGACCCTCGAAGCGCTGCTCCGGAGCCGGCAGCTGCGCGATCTCGGCACGCACGGGATTGCCGCACCACTGCGCGTTGCGCAGCGTGTCCGGAAATCCCGTCAACCGCCGATCGGCGACCTCGGCGAGCACGCGATTCGCCAACCCCGCGATGGAGTTCTGCTCGTGCACGACCAGCGGCCGGTTGAGCAGCGCGGCCATCATCCCGCCCGGAAAGGTCACGTATCCGCCCATGCCGAGCACCACATCGGGCCGCAGGCGAAACAGCACGCGCGCGCTCTGCCAGAAGGCGATGATCAGGTTGAGCGGCAGCAGCGCCATGCGCACCAGGCCCTTGCCGCGCACGCCCGAGAAGCGGATCAACTCCATCGGATAGCCGCGCTTGGGAACCAAGTCGTTCTCCATGCCGCCTCGACCGCCGAGCCAGGTCACGCGCCATCCGGCGCGATGCAGTTCGTCGGCCACCGCCAGCCCGGGCATCACGTGGCCGCCGGTTCCGCCCGCCATGATCAGGGCGCTGCGCGCGTTCATACGCTGCGCCCCTTCATCATCGCGCGATTCTCGAAGTCCACGCGCAGCAGAAGCGCCAGCGCCACGCAGTTGGCCAGCAATCCGCTGCCGCCGAAGCTGAGAAACGGCAGGGTGAGCCCCTTGGTCGGAAGCAGGCCCACGTTGACCCCCATGTTGATGAGCGCCTGCGATCCGATCCACAGTCCGATGCCCTGCGCCACCAGCGCGGAGAAGTAGCGCTCGAGCTTGGCCGCCCGTGCGCCGATCACGAACGCGCGCATGGTGAGCCAGGCGAACATGGCGATCACGGCCGTGACGCCGACGAAACCGAGTTCCTCGCCGATCACGGCCAGCAGGAAGTCCGTATGCGCCTCGGGCAGATAGAAGAGCTTCTCGACGCTGGCACCCAGTCCCACGCCGAACCATTCTCCTCGTCCGAATGCAATCAGCGCGTGGGAGAGCTGATATCCCTTGCCGTAGGGATCCGCCCACGGATCGAGGAAACCGAGGATGCGCTGCATGCGATAGGGCGAAGTGACGATGACGATCACGAAGCCGACCACCAGCAGCATGAACAGGCCCACGAACAGGCGCCAGTTCATGCCGCCCAGGAACAGAACGCCCATCGAGATGCAGGCCACCACCGCGAATGCGCCGAAGTCGGGTTCGCGCAGCAGCAGCGCACCGGTGAACAGCATCACCGCCAGCATCGGCAGGAAGCCCTTCCGGAAGCTGTGCATCCAGGCTGCCTTGCGCACGGTGTAGTCGGCCGCGTAGAGCACCACGAACAGCTTCACCAGCTCCGAAGGCTGCAGGTTCATCACACCCAACGGCAGCCAGCGGCGGCTGCCGTTCACCTCGCGTCCGATGCCGGGGACGAGCACCACGACGAGCAGGAGCGCCCCGAGCAGGAACAGATACGGCGCGGTCTGTTGCCACACGCGCATCGGGACTTGGAAGGCAATCACCGCGGCGGCCGCGCTGACTGCCACGGACAGCGCGTGGCGCTGAAGGAAGAAGGTCAGGTTCGGCGTGCCGACGCGGCCGCTCTCGGCGAGCGCAATGGACGCCGAGTACACCATGACCGTGCCGATGCCGACCAGCAGAACGCCCAGCCAGATCAGCGCGTCGTCGTGATCGCGCATGGCGGCGGAGGGTCGCGCGGCGGTTGCGATCACGAGTGCGCCATCAGCTTGTGCACCGCCTGCACGAACGCTTGTGCCCGATGCTCGTAGTCGCGGAACATGTCGAAGCTCGCACAAGCGGGAGACAGCAGCACCACGTCGCCCTCGCGGGCGCGATCGTGACCGGCGCGAACCGCCTCGTCCATGTCGCGCGCGCGCACCAGCGGCACGTCGATCCCCGCCACCGCCTCGGCGATGCGCGCAGCGTCGCGGCCGATCAGCACCACCGCCCTCGCCTGGCGTGCGACGACGTCCTTCAGCGGCGTGAAGTCCTGCCCCTTGCCGTCGCCGCCGGCGATGAGGATCACTTTCTGGCGCATGCCGTTGAGCGCCGCGACCGTTGCGCCGACGTTGGTGCCCTTGGAGTCGTCGTAGAACGTGATCCCGTCGATCTCTGCGACCTTCTGCACTCGGTGCGGCAGGCCCTCGAAGCGCGACAGTGCCTCGAGCAGCGGCGCGTACGGAAGGTCCACCGCGCGCGTCAGCGCCAGCGCGGCGAGCGCGTTCGCGGCATTGTGCAGGCCGGAGACGCGCAACCTGGAAACCGGCATCAGCCGCTGCTGTCCCTGCGCCAGCCACATGTCGGTGCCGCTACCGGCCAATCCCCAGTCGTTATCGCCCTGCGGCGCGTCGAGGCCGAAGGTGAAGACCCGGCGCCCGGGGATGACCATGCCGCGCGACCACGCGTCCTGCCGGTTGACGACCTGCACGCCGTCTCCGCGGAAGATGCGCGCCTTGGCCTGCGCGTACTCGTGCATGCCTGCGTAGCGGTCCAGATGGTCCTCACTGAGGTTCAGACAGGCGGCCACGTGCGCGTTGAGGCTCGAGGTCGCCTCGAGCTGGAAGCTCGACAGCTCGAGCACGAAAGCGATCGGCGCATCCGTCACCGTCGCGCACTGGACCGTCTGCACGGCTTCGAGCACGGGCAGTCCGATGTTGCCTGCGACCACCGTCTCGAGGCCCGCCGCCCGGCACATGGCGCCCGCCATCTCCGTCACGGTGCTCTTGCCGTTCGAACCGGTGATGGCGACGATGCGCGTCGCGCGGGACAGCGGGAGGGACTGCGCGAACAGCTCGATGTCGCCCACCACGGGGATGCCCCGGGCCTGAGCCTCGCTCAGCGCGGGCGCAGTCATGGGCAGACCCGGGCTGAGCGCGATCAGCTCCACCTGCTCGAACAGCCCGGCGGAGAAATCGCCGGTGCTCACGCTCACCTGCGGATGCTCCTGGCGAAGCTGCGCCAGGCATGGCGGCGCGGCACGCGTGTCGGCCACGCGCACGCGCGCCCCGGCGCGCATCAGCCAGCGCACCATCGACAGGCCGCTGAGGCCGAGGCCCAGGACGAGAACGTGTTTGCCAGCGAGGTTCATCGCAGCTTCAACGTGGACAGGCCGACCAGCACCAGCATCATCGTGATGATCCAGAAGCGCACGACGACCTGATTTTCCTTCCAGCCCTTCAGCTCGTAGTGGTGGTGCAGGGGCGCCATGCGGAAGATGCGCTTGCCGGTGAGCTTGAACGAGGCCACCTGCAGCATCACCGACAGCGTCTCCATGACGAACACGCCGCCCATGATGAACAGCACGATCTCCTGGCGGCAGATCACGGCAATCGTGCCGAGCGCCGCGCCCAACGCCAGCGCGCCGACATCGCCCATGAACACTTCGGCGGGGTAGGCGTTGAACCACAGGAAGGCGAGGCCGGCACCTGCCATCGCCCCGCACACGATGGTCAACTCGGCAGCGCCGGGAATGTGCGGAAATCCGAGGTAGCGCGAGAACACCGCGTGGCCAGCGACGTAAGCGAATACGCCCAGCGCGCTGCCGACCATGACCGTTGGCAGGATCGCCAGACCGTCCAGGCCGTCGGTCAGGTTCACCGCGTTGCTGCTGCCGACGATGACGAAGTAGGTCATCACGATGAAGCCCCACACGCCCAGCGGATAGGCGACGTGCTTGAAGAAGGGCACGATGAACTCGGTCTGCGCAGGCAGGTTGGTGCTGAACGCGAGGAAGGCCGCAGCGCCCATTCCGATCACCGACTGCCAGAAGTACTTGGTCTTGGCCGACAGGCCCTTCGGATTGCGATAGACCACCTTGCGGTAATCGTCCACCCAGCCGACCAGGCCGAAGCCGAGGGTCACCACCAGCACCACCCAGACGAAGCGGTTGGACAGATCGGCCCACAGCAGCGTGCTCACCGCGATGCCAACCAGGATCAGCGCACCGCCCATCGTCGGCGTGCCCGCCTTGGTCAGATGGGACTTGGGTCCGTCGTCGCGCACCGCCTGTCCGATCTTGTAGGCGGTGAGCTTGCGGATCATGGCCGGTCCGACGACGAAGGCGAACACGAGCGAGGTCAGGGTCGCCAGCACCGCACGCAGCGTGATGTAGTTGAACACGTTGAATGCGCGGATGTCCTGGGCAAGCCACTGGGCGAGCAGGAGCAGCATGTCAGTGCCCACCCTCGTCGGCACCGGCCCCGTCGACCAGGCGGTTCACCACCCGCTCCATGCGCATGAAGCGCGAGCCCTTCACCAGGACAGTGCTGGCGGGCGAAAGCAGCGGTATCAGTTGGGCGCACAGGGCGTCGAGATCCTGGAACGCATCCGCGCCGCGGCCGAAGGCCTGCGCCGCACGCGCCGCCAGTTCTCCGAGTGTGAACAGACGCTCGATGCCGGCTTCGCGCGCCGCCACGCCCAGTTCCTCGTGCATCCGGCCCGCATCGCCGCCCAGTTCGCCCATGTCGCCCATCACGAGCACACGCGGCGGCGCGGCCTGCGCGAGCACCGCGATCGCAGCGCGCATCGAATCGGGATTGGCGTTGTAGGTGTCGTCGATCACGCGCGCACCCGCCTTCCCGGGCTTGCTCTGCAACCGCCCCTTCGCACCCTCGAACGTGGCAAAGCCCCGGATCACCGCCGCGGTCGGCACTTCCAGGGCATACGCCGCCGCACATGCCGCCAGTGCATTGCGCAGGTTGTGCAGACCGGGCACGGGCACGCGCACCCGGTACTGGTCGCGCGGCGTGGACACCGAGAGTTCGTCGCCGGCGACGCTGCCGCGCACCTGCGCCGTGGCGGCGATGCCGAAGTCCACCACCCGGCGCCCGCGGTTCAGTCCGCGCCAGTACTCGGCGAAGTCGTCATCGGCATTGATCAGCGCCACCCCGCCGGCAGAGAGCCCTTCGTAGATCTCGCCCTTGGCCTGCGCGATGGATTCGCGCGAACCGAGCTCGCCGATGTGGGCGGTGCCGGCATTGTTCACCAGCGCAGCCGTGGGCGAGGCAAGCGTGGTCAGATAGCGGATCTCGCCCAGATGGTTCATGCCCATCTCGAGCACAGCGTGGCGGTGGTGACTGCGCAGGCGCAGCAGCATCAGGGGCATGCCGATGGCGTTGTTCAGGTTGCCGCTGGTTGCGAGCACCGCGTCCTCTCCCACGTGGGCGCGTAGGATGGCGGCGAGCATTTCCTTGACCGTCGTCTTGCCGTTGCTGCCGGTGACCGCGACGAGCGGCAGCGTGAACCGATTGCGCCACGCAGCCGCGAGGCGACCGAGCGCCTGCAGCGTATCGTCGACCAGAATCAGCGGCACGGCGTGATCCGCGACCGCCCGCGCATCGTCCACCATCGCCGCAACCGCGCCGCTGTCCAGCGCCTGGCGCACGAAGGCGTGGCCGTCGTGGCGCTCTCCGCGCAGCGCCACGAACAAGTCTCCGTGCGCCACCTGCCGGCTGTCGGTGGTCACGCCGCCGAAGCTCACGTTCGGACCGCGGCGTCCGGCACCGATGTCGCGGGCGGCGCGGTCGAGGTCGAGCACGCTCAGACCTCCAGCGCGCGCAAGGCGGCGCGCGCGACGTCGATGTCGGAGAACGGCAGGCGGGTGCCGCCGATCTCCTGGTACGGCTCGTGTCCCTTGCCGGCGATGAGGACGACGTCCTCCTGCGCCGCGCTGGCCAGCGCGCGATGAATCGCACTGGCACGATCCGCTTGCACCTCGTAGGTTGGATGCGCACCCGCCTCGATCTGCCGGATGATCTCGAGCGGATCCTCGCCGCGCGGGTTGTCGCTGGTGATCACCGACAGATCCGCCAGGCGCGTCGCCACCTCGCCCATCAGCGGCCGCTTGCCCGGATCACGTTCTCCGCCGCAGCCGAACACGCAGATCAGCCTGCCGCCAACGGGCAGTACGCCGCGCAACGTCTCCAGAACCTTCTGCAGCGCGTCGGGCGTGTGCGCGTAGTCCACGATGACCATGGGCCGGCCCGGCATCTGCAGCTGCTGCAGACGCCCCGCGACGGGCTCGAGTTCGGCTAGCGACTCGGCCGCGTCGCGCAGGTCGAGCCCCGCCGCGAGCAGCATCCCGAGCACACCGAGCACGTTGTAGGCATTGAATCCGCCGAGCAGCCTGCTGCGGATCGCGGCCGGACCCCAGGGCGTCTCGATCTCCAGCGACAGGCCGCGACGGCTGAGATCGAGCCGATGGCCGGCGATCTCGCCCTTGCCCAGCCCGTAGCCGAGCACGTCGACGCGCGAGCGGTCGAGCGAGGCGGCGAGTCGGGCACCGAATGCGTCGTCCACGTTGACGACCGCGTGCTTCAGGCCCGGCCACCGGAACAGCCTGGCTTTGGCTGCACCGTAATCCTCCATGGATCCGTGGTAGTCCAGGTGATCGCGCGAAAGATTGGTGAACAGCGCGGCCGCGAAGGCCACGCCGTTCACCCGGCCCTGGTCGAGCCCATGGGAGGAGACTTCCATCGCCACGCCGGAGGCGCCGCCGGCGAGCAGTTCGGACAGATACTCGTGCACCGACGCGGCATCCGGCGTGGTATGCGACGCGGGCTGCAGCGCGCCGGGGAAGCCGTTGCCCAGCGTCCCCAGCACCGCGGTCGCGCGCCCGCGGCGCCCGAGCGCGTGGGCGATCCAGTGCGAGCAGGAGGTCTTGCCGTTGGTGCCGGTCACGCCGGCCACCCACATGTGCTGCGAGGGCCGGCCGTACACGTGATCGGCGATGCGTCCGAGCTTGCCGCGTACGTCGTCCATCGCGACGTTGGGCACGTCCCAGCGACGGTCCCACTCGAAGCCGGCACGTTCCCAGACCACGGCGACGGCACCCGCGCGCAGCGCATCGGCGATGAAGCGACGGCCGTCGCTGCGCTCGCCGGGAAAGGCCACGAACAGGTCACCGGTGCGCACCTTGCGGCTGTCGGCACGCACGCCCTGCGGACGCACGCCGAGCGCGTCGAGTGCGGTCAGGTCGGCCGGTGGGGCGGCGCTCATACCTCTTCCTTGACCTGCGTCGCGGAGTCGACGGGTTCGAGGACCATGCTCGGCGCATCGGGCGTCACGTGCATCGTGCGCAGCGCCTCGGAAATGACCGCGCTGAACACCGGGGCGGCGACCACTCCTCCGTAGTAGTGACCCTTGGTCGGTTCGTCGATCATCACCGCGACGATCAGGCGCGGATCCGACACCGGCGCGAGACCGACGAAGGAGGAAACGTGCCGATCGTCGGCGTAGCGGCCGCCGTCGAGCTTGCGCGCAGTGCCGGTCTTCCCCGCCACGCGATAACCCATCACCTGCGCGCGCACCGCAGTCCCGCCCGGCTGGACCACGGTCTCGAGCATGGTCCGCACCGCATTCGCCGTTCCCGGCGACATGACCGACGTCCCCTTCACGGGCGTCTCCCGGCGCAGGAGGGAGAGCGGCTGCAGCGTCCCTTCGCCGGAGAACACGGTATAGGCGCGGGCCAGCTGCAGCAGCGACACCGATATCCCGTGTCCGTAGGACAGCGTCGCCTGCTCGATCGGACGCCAGCGCTGGAAATCGCGTAGCCGCCCGCCGACTTCGCCCGGGAATCCGACCTGCGGCGCGGCGCCGAATCCGACCTTGTTGAGCAGCTGCCAGAGCTGCTCGCCGGACATCGAGAGCGCGATCTTGGCTACCCCGACGTTGGACGAACGCTGAATCACTTCCGACACGGTGAGCATCCCGGCAGGATGTATGTCGCGGATGCGGCGATCGCCGACGACCAGATAACCCGGCGCCGTCTGGATGCGGCTCTCCGGCCGTACCAGTCGCGCCTCGAGCGCAGCAGCCACGGTGAACGGCTTGAGCGTGGAGCCCGGCTCGAACAGGTCGGTGATCGCGCGGTTGCGCGTGCGATCCGGCGTGCGCAGCGCGCGCGCATTGGGGTCGTAGTCGGGCGCGTTGGCGAGCGCCAGCACCTCGCCGGTCCTGCTGTCGAGCACGACGATTGCGCCGGCCTTGGCGCCATGCTCCTTCACCGCTGCCTTCAGTTCGC
>JAEZCG010000214.1 GCA_023430065.1 Pseudomonadota bacterium
CGCAACTCCCAGTTGCGGGGAAGCGCCAGGTCGACGTAGGTTTCCCGGACCAGCAGTTCCAGACGCTGATCCTCCCGCACTTCCTTCGGGTAGTAGTCTGTGCCGAAGTAGACCGGGTCTGCGTCCAAGCGCAGGCTGGCCTTCCACTTCGCCGAACCGACGGTTCCCTTGGCCTCCACCTGGGTGCGCACCACCCCCCGCGCCCAGTGTCCGGGTGACTCGTAGGCATAGGCCGGCGCGAAGTCGACGAACCCGCGCAGCGGGAGGACGGTCCACCAGGACCTGCGTCCGTCCGCCGGCGTGACTGCGTCCGGATCGTCGCCGGTGCCGACATCGAACAGATCGCCGCCACCCGTTCCGAACAGTGCATCGCGGTCCAGCGGAAGGTCTTCGTCGGCCTGCGCGATCGGTGCAACGGGCGCAGACGGCGCTGGCGCGGGTGCCTCCTTGATCACGCGCGGCATCGCGACGGATCGAACACGCGGACGCTGCGCGTCGGCGGCCAGGGCGACGGGGCCGTAGGTCCACAACGTCAGGGAGATCAGGGTCCAAATCAATCGCCGACGATTCGGCGCGCGCGATAGAGGTAATGTCATGGTGCGGTCCTCTCGGGCGCGCGCGCTCGTTCGGGCCGTACCGGATGCCAGCGGCCGTCCTGTCGGGTCGCGATGTAGCGGATGCTGCCGTCTTCGATGCCGATCAGGCGGTCCGCGGCGTCGATGACCTTGCGGTCGTGGGTCGAGAAAATGAACGTGGTGCCGAAGCGACGATTGATGTCGCGCATCAGGGCCAGGATGCCCTCACCGGTCTTGTGATCCAGATTGGCCGTGGGCTCGTCCGCCAGGACGATGTCGGGCTGGGTCACCAGTGCGCGGGCGATGGCGACGCGCTGACGCTGCCCCCCGCTCAGCTGGTTGGGCCGGTGCTTCGCGAACTTCGACAGCTGCACGACGTTGAGGAAGTGGGCCACGCGCTGCCGGCGCTCGGCAGCGTCCAGCTCGTCCATCTGCAACAGCGGATACTCGACGTTCTCCTCGGCGGTGAGGACGGGGAATAAATTGAAGGTCTGGAAGACGAAGCCGATATTTCGCGCACGTATCAACGCCAGATCATGCGCAGAGCGACGCGTCACGTCATGACCCGCAATCCGAATCGAACCCTTGCTTGGCCGGTCGATGCAGCCGATGAGATTGAGCAGCGTCGACTTCCCACTACCGGATGGACCGGCGATCGCAACGAAGGCGCCCTCCTCGATCGCCAGATCGAGCGGATGCAGTGCCGCGACAATGTGCTCGCCCAAGGCGTACTCCTTGGACACGCCCTCCATCTCCACCACCTTCCGAACCTGCTGGGCCACCTCGCGCGCTCCTTCGCCTCCCTGCCACGCTACTTTCGTCCCGCCAGCCGGGAAGTTGAGGAGCGCTTGCCCGGTGCGGGCACATGGCTGCGCCGCACCCTGCTGGCACTACTGATCGCGGCGGTGCCGCTCCCGGGGTCGGCTCAGCAGAACAAGACGGACGGCGCCGCGGATCCGAAGGCGGAAGCCCTGCTCAGGCAGGCGGACGAGGTGCGATTCCCGCTCAGCGGCGCGGAACTGACGGTCTCGATCCGGACGACGAAGAACGGTCAGGAAACCGACAGGCGGGTGTACCGGGTACTGTCGAAAGGCAACGACAAATCCGTGGTGATGGTGATCGAACCCCAGATCGAGCGGGGCCAGGTCATGCTGATGAGCGGACGCGAACTGTGGCTCTTCCTGCCGGCGGTATCCCAGCCCGTCCGCCTGTCGCTGGCGCAACGTCTGTCCGGGCAGGTGGCCAACGGGGACATCGCACGCGCCAATTTTGCAGGCGACTACCACGCGCGCATCGTCGGGAACGAAGCATCCGAGGCGGGTGCGCTGCACGTGCTCGACCTGACGGCACGGGATCGCACCGTGACCTACCATCGCGTCAAGCTCTGGCTGCGGCAGCGAGACGCCTGGCCGGTCAAGGCCGAGTTCTACTCGGTATCGAATCGGCTGCTCAAGACCTGCACCTACGGAGACTACAAGGTAGCCGCCGGTCGCATGCGTCCAACCCGGCTGGTCATGACCGATGCATTGAAGCAGGACGAGGTGTCGGTGATGGAGTACGCTGACATTCGCGCCCGGAGCCTACCCGATCGCGTGTTCAGCAAGGAGTACTTGAAGAAACTCCAGTAGGTCTCGCATCGCAACATGGACGGAACTTCGGCGGGTGGACCCGGTTGACACGCCGGCACTATCGGCTGGCACCGATCGTGCACCGGCTGTCGCCCTTCGACGCCATGTCCGGCGGGCTCCCCAGGACGGTGAAATTGTGTGACATTCGACGCCGTTTAAAGGGGGGATCTTAGAAGGCGGTATGTATAATTGCAGCGCAAAATTGGGGATTTATGCTAGGGCATTCATCGGGGAGCACCATGGGTACAGAGCTTCGCATTTCTGCCAGGGCCGTCTGCGCAGGGCTTCTGGCTCTGCTTGTCGTCATCGTCGGAACCGGGTGTGCATCACGGACCACTCACCCTCCGGCACCCGCCTCCGTCGCCTCCCCCGAATACACCTATCTCATCGGCCCGGGCGACAACGTCAACATCATCGTCTGGCGCAATCCGGATCTCTCCACCAGCGTTCCCGTACGTCCTGACGGCAAGATCACCGTCCCCCTGGTCGAGGATCTGCCTGCAATCGGCAAGGACTCCACTTCTCTTGCTCGAGACATCGAAAGCGCGTTGGCCAAGTACATCCGCGATCCGGTCGTCACGGTCATCGTCACCGGTTTCGTGGGGCCCTACAGCGAGCAGATCCGGGTCGTGGGAGAAGCCGCCAGGCCGCAGGCCCTGCCCTACCGCCAGAACATGACGATTTTGGACGTGATGATTGCGGTAGGCGGCATCACGGATTTCGCGGACGGAAATCAGGCCCATATCTTGCGCCCGGCGGACGGGAACAAGCTCTACAACGTTCGCCTCAAGGATCTTCTGCGCCGGGGAGACGTTTCCGCGAACGTGGACATGAAACCGGGCGATGTCGTCGTGATCCCGCAGAGCTGGTTCTAACGGAACCGCCCGGGTCGAGACGCACGGCACAATTCGAGACAACACTATGCATTACATGGTCGAGCAGCTTCTCGACTACGCGCGCGCCGCGTGGCAGCGGCGTTTCGTGGGGTTGACCGTCGCGTGGCTGGTCGCCTTCGGCACCATCGTCGCCATCGTTCTCACGCCGGACAAGTACGAGGCCTCGGCCCGGCTGTTCGTCGACACGCAATCGGTGCTCAAACCGCTGATGTCCGGTCTGGCCGTACAGCCGAACGTTGAACAGCAGGTGCGCATGCTCAGCCGGACCCTTCTCTCCAGGCCGAACATGGAAAAGCTGGTACGCATGGCGGATCTGGACCTCGACGCCAAGACGCCCCAGCAGCGCGATGCGGTGATCGACGGCCTGATCGGGTCGATCGAGGTGCAGGGCAATCCGCGAGACAACCTGTACTCTATCAGCTACCGGAGCACGCAACCCGCCACCGCCAAGAAGGTCGTCGATTCCCTGCTTTCGATCTTCGTCGAATCCGGATTGGGGAACAAGCGCCGCGATACGGAGAAGGCAAGGCAGTTCATCGACGAGCAGATCCGCGAGTACGAGAAGCGTCTGCAGCAGGCGGAGCGCCGGCTGAAGGACTTCAAGCTCGATAACCTGAACGCGATGGCGGGCGGCCAGGATGCGGTGAGTACCATGGTCGCGATGGAGGACCAGATCAGCCGTGCGCGCATGGACCTGCGCGCCGCCGAGCAGTCGCGCGACGCGTTGCAGCGCGAGTTGGCCGGCGAGGAGCCGGTCTTCCTGCCCGATCCGAACTGGTCGGCACCCAGCAAGAACAACGAGACGCTGTCCACCGAGCTCGATCAGCGCATCGACGCGCTCAAGCGCAATCTCGACGAGTTGCTGCGCAAGTACACCGATCAGCATCCGGACGTGACCGGTACGCGCCGCGTGCTCGCGGAACTGGAAGCCCAGCGCCAGGAACGGCTCGAGGCATTGAAGAAAGCCATCGCCGAGGACAACGGCGACGGCGCGCGCTCGGTGTCGGGGGTCGAGCGCAACCCCGTCTACCAGCAGCTCAAGCTGTCGCTGGCAGAAGCCGAAGCCAATGTGGCGGCCTTGCGAGGCCGCCTCGTGGAGCTGGAGACCCGCTACAACCAGGTCCGCAGCACTGCCCGCATGCGCCCCGAGATCGAAGAGCAGCTCGTCCAGCTGAACCGCGACTATCAGGTTCAGAAGGCCCAGTACGACAGTCTGCTGTCACGGCGCGAGTCCGCGTCCATGACGAGCGAACTCGAAGAATCGGCCAGCATCGCGGATTTCAGGGTGATCGATCCGCCGCGGGTCTCGCCGAAGCCGGTGGCGCCCAATCGTTTGCTGATGCTGCCGGCGGCGTTCGTCGTATCCCTGGGCGCCGGCGTCTTCGCGGCATTCGCGTACGGTCAGATTTTCCCCACGTTCTACACCGCACGCGGTCTGCGCCGGGTGACGCAGCGCCCTGTACTGGGCGCGATCACGCTGCAGGAGACGCCACAGTCGAAGCGCAGGCAACGCGTTCGCTACTATGCATTCACGAGTGCACTGGCCGGATTGGTCGGGCTGTTCGGTTCGGCGTGGGTCGTCATGCTGCTGATGTCCCGGACGGCGTAGGAGCACAGCGATGAGCCTTGTCGAACAGGCAGCCAAGCGCCTGGAAGAACTGAGAAAGGCGGCGGCAGCCGGTGCAGCCGCCGAAGTTTCACCGCCCCAGGAAGCCGACAGCAGGCCCGACAACGCCTCCACGATCGAGCGGATGGTCCGGCGGATGGAGGCCGAAAAAGCAGAAACGCGGCCGCAGGACCCGGCCGCCGCCGCGCCCGCGCTGCAACCGGACCAGGGTCTGCCGCTGCCTCGCTACGCCGCTCCGGACAGCGCATCGATGCGCGCCGAACCGGACGGAGCGACCGATCTGGATGCGCGGCGCGAGCCCGTGCTGGACATAGGAGACCTCCAGGACACCGACGCGCGTGACGATGCCCGTAGCGCTCGCCGGCTTGCGATCGATCTGAAGCGCATCGCGGCGGCAGGCGTGCTGACGCCGGACGCGGTCGAGTCCCGCTTGGCGAACGAGCTGCGGGTGGTCAAGCGTCCCATCGTCAACAACTGCGCCGGCAAGTCCGCGTCGCGCGTGCCCAACGCCAACCGCGTGATGATCACCAGTTCCTCGCCCGGAGAAGGGAAGAGCTTCCTGTCGGCGAATCTGGCGATGAGCATCGCCATGGAAAAGGACAGCACGGTCCTGCTCATCGAGGCCGACACCGCGCGCCCCACGCTGAGTGCGCTGTTCGGTTTGCCTTCCACGCCCGGGCTGCTGGATCTCCTCGCCAACCCGGGGCAGGACGTGGCCTCGGCGCTCATCCGGACCGATGTACCCAAGCTGGCCTTCATGCCGGCGGGGACCCGCCAACAGAACAGCAACGAGCTGCTGGCGAGCGAGCGAATGGAACGGCTGGTGGATGAGCTCGCAAACCGATATCCGGACCGCATCCT
>JAEZCG010000136.1 GCA_023430065.1 Pseudomonadota bacterium
GCCCACCCTCACATGGTGGACGGCTACGATGCCCCCAAAGCGCCGTGTGACGTTGCGGATCTCGAGCAGAGCCATCGCGGGAGCCGATAAAGCGCGCATTCTAAAGCAAATGCCGCAGCGCAATCCCCGGCTCTGGAAGCACAAGAGGCGCCCCGAAGGGCGCCTCTTGAAGCGGGCCGACGCGCAGTCCGACCCGGCTGGCGGCCTCGATCAGAAGTAGAGGGCGGCGCGCAGGGTGACGGCCTTCTCGTCGTCGTGCTGCTTTCCATTGACGGTGACCGGCGTGTCGAACTCCGTCTGCACGTAATTCAGGTAGACGCGGACGTTGGTGACGGGAATCCACTTCAGCCCGATGGTGAAGGCGTTGGCCTGGTTGGTGCGCCCCGAGTTCGCGGTGAAGTCGCTTGCATCGAAGTCGCTGTAGCGCAGGCCGACCTCGAAGGCACCCAGGCCGCCGCTGCCAAGCGCTTTGTTCGGCACGATCGCGCGGTACGCACCGCTCCTGTACGACTTGGCGTACTGCTCCCCGGTGATCATCCAGGACACGCTCGCGTAGTAGGCGTCGATGTCGTTGTCCACGCCAGTTCCCGCCACGCTGTACTCGTAACTCGCCTTCGTATACTCGCCCTGCAGCTTGACGGGTCCCCACGCCAGCGAGAGTTCGGCACCCATGCGCGTGCGGTCGACCTCGTCGTCGTCCGCGGCGATCGCCGCGGTCTGGAAGAATGTCACGCCGCGCGCCTCGGTGCGTCCGTTCGGAACGACGGAGCCGTCCACCAGCGTTCCGTCCGTATACCCGACGGCACCGTGCAGGACCATGTCCGAGCGCCCCAAGAACTCGGCGGCGTTGGCGCCCACGCGCAGGACGATGTCCGGGCTGTCGTGCTCGACGTCGGTCTCGTTGTTGTTCTTCCCCTGCCCGTTGGACAGCGCGGCACCGTAGAACAGCCCCTTTGCCGGGCTGCCGTGCACCATCAGACCGCGCTCCTTGGCCGGGACCAGCGCATTCATCATCGAGCGCTCCTGGAAGTCGATGAAGCGCGAGCTGGTCTGCTCCTCGATGCTGAAGGGCATCTTGAACTGGCCGATGCGCAGTTGGGCGGGGGCGAACCACGCAGCATTGAACCAGGCCACGTCCAGCGTGGTGCCGTTCTGCGCGAAATCGCCGGTGACGTCGAAGGTGTAGATGTCGTAAAGCCTGCCCTGCACGCCGAGATAGGCACGGCGTACATCGAAGGTGTTGGGAGCCGTGTCATCGGAGAAGAGGCGATAGTCGCCGTGCACCCGTCCGCTGATGCCGATCGCGTGGCGCCCGTCACCCGACTCGAAGCCGAAGCCATCCTTGAATCTGCCGACGAGCGTGGACTTCGCCGCCTCTTTCTCCTTTTCCTCCCGCTCGCTGGCCTGTGCCTCGCGCAGCGCGCGCTGGCGGCGTTCGGCACGTGAGGTCAGGCGCTCCTGCTCACGCTCGGCCTTCAGTGCCTGGTACTCCTCGTCCGTGAGGACGCCGCGATCCTTGAGCTTGTCCAGGAGGCGGTCCAGGATCGGCGTCTCCTGTGCAAAGGACGACGAGGTGCCGAGGCACAGGGCCGCCGCCAGAGCAGCACTCAGGCAACTCGCGCGGAAGACGGTGGGTTTGCGCATTGAATTCTCCCTGTTGGTACGAAAGACGTCGAACGGCGTGGGACGTCGTCGACGGCGCCGCTCGCTCGGTAAGCGAGGCGCATTGTGACCACGGGGGATGACGGTTTGATTACAGGGCGGTAACCGGGGACACCCAGTCAGTCCAGAAGGCGATACAGCCCGGTTGCGGCCAGCAGCAACAGCGCGCCGAGGGCGAGCCAGAGCAGGCGCGTGTTCGCGCGCTGCCGCGCTTCGAGCCGATCCAGCCGTCGCTGCAGGTCGTGGCTGTCGTGGCGCGTCAGTGCGCGCTGCACCAGGCGTGGCAGCTGCGGGAAGGTCTGCGCCCATTCCGGCGCTTCCTCGCGCAGCCGTCGCGCCAGGCCGCGCCACCCCACCTGTTCGGACATCCACTGCTCGAGGTAGGGCTTGGCGGTCTTCCACAGGTCGAGATCCGGGTCGAGCTGGCGGCCCAGGCCCTCGATGTTGAGCAGCGTCTTCTGCAACAGCACCAGCTGAGGCTGGATCTCGACGTTGAAACGCCGCGAGGCCTGAAACAGGCGCAGCAGCACCTTGCCGAAGGAGATCTCGCGCAGCGGCCGGTCGAAGATCGGCTCGCACACCGCGCGGATGGCCGATTCGAACTCGTCGATGCGCGTACCCTCGGGCACCCAGCCCGCATCCAGGTGTGCCTGCGCGACGCGACGGTAGTCACGTCGGAAGAAGGCGAGGAAGTTCTGCGCCAGGTAGTTCTTGTCGGTCTCGGTGAGCGTGCCCATGATGCCGAAGTCGAGCGCGATGTAGCGGCCCTGGGGATCGACGAAGATGTTTCCCGGGTGCATGTCGGCGTGGAAGAAGCCGTCGCGCAACACCTGGGTGAAAAAGATCTCCACGCCGTAGCGCGCCAGGCGCGCAATGTCCACGCCCTGCTCGCGCAACGTCTGGACCTGGCTGATGGGAATGCCGCTCATGCGTTCCATCACCATGACCTCGGCGGTGCAGTAGTCCCAGTACACCTCGGGGACGCGCAGCATCGCCGAGCCGGTGAAGTTGCGCCGCAACTGGCTCGCATTCGCGGCCTCGCGCATCAGGTCGAGCTCGTCGGAGAGGTGCTTCTCGAACTCGGCGACCACCTCGCGCGGCTTGAGCCGCTTGCCGTCGGCCCACAGGCGTTCCACCAGCGTGGCGCCGGCTTCCAGCAGCGAGACGTCATGGCGGATGACTTCCGCGATGCCCGGCCGCAGGACCTTCACCGCCGCCTGCGTGCCGTCCTTGAGCGTGGCGAAGTGCACCTGTGCGACCGACGCACTCGCCACCGGCACCGGGTCGAACTGCGCGAACACCTGCGCCAGCGGCCGCCCGTAGGCGCGCTCGAGCGTGGCGAGCACGAGTTCGGAGTCGAACGGCGGCACGCGATCCTGCAGGCGCGCGAGTTCGTCGGCGATGTCCGCCGGCAGCAGATCGCGCCGCGTGGACAGGACCTGTCCGAACTTGACGAAGATGGGGCCCAGGCGCTCCAACGCGCGGCGCAGCCGCAGCGCGCGCGGCTCGCGCAGATCGCGCAGGTACAGGATGCGACCGACGAGGGTGCGCACGCCGCGCACGCGCTCGTGACCGAGCAGGAATTCGTCGAGTCCATAGCGCAGCGCCACCTGGACGATCAGGAGCAGCCGCAGCAGGCGCATCGGCTTCAGTGCTTCCGGGACAGCCGGTCGATACGCTTGGCCAGGCGCTCGACGTCGTCGCGCAGCGTATCGACCGCGCGCGACCACGTGCGCACCTGTGCCGGCGACGCCAGCAGCCTGCGCTCCTCGACCAAGTACTCGACAGCACTCTCCATCAGGCCTCCCGCGCTGCGTCGCTGCCAGGCCGCGAATTCGCGCGCTCCGCCAACCAGGCGGTGTGCCGCCACGTCGCCGACCAGCCGGCTGAGGTCCTCCTCGATGTCCCAGCGCAGCTCGGCGAACACGCTCTGGAGGGCGGCCGCGAGGGCCGCGTCGCCGCGCACGTCGATCTCGCGGCGCGCGCCGGTGTCGCCGGCCAGCCATCGCGCGGCCGTGAACGGGGTGAGTATCACACGCGCATCCGGCTCACCTGCGGCCGGAGGCGAGGGGGCGAGCGACCCGTCTTGGCCGATCTCCAGGTCCGTGCCGAAGGGAGACACCTCGATTCGAGCGTGCCGCCCGGCGAACGGGGCCAGTGTCTCGCGCAGCCAGGGCTGGCCGTCGAGCAGATGGGCAAGCACGCGCGCGAGGAGGGAACCGGGCAGGTCGAACATCGTGCCGCGCATCAGAGGCGGAAGCCGCGATGCAGCGCCACCACGCCCGCGGTCAGGTTCAGGTAGTCGACGCGCTCGAAGCCCGCCGCCTGCATCATGCCACGCAACGCCTCCTGCCCGGGATGCACGCGAATCGATTCCGCCAGGTAGCGGTAGCTGTCGGCATCGCCGGCGACCAGCCGACCCAGCCGCGGCAGCACGCCGAAGGAGTAGGCGTCGTACAGCGGCCGCAGCGGCGCCCACACTCGCGAGAACTCGAGCACGAGAGCGCGTCCACCGGGCCGCAGCACCCGGTACATCTCGGCAAGCGCCCGTTCCTTGCGTGTGACGTTGCGCAGGCCGAAGGCGATGGTCACGCAGTCGAACCGCCGGTCGGGGAACGGCAGTGCCTCCGCGTCGCACTGGACCAGCGGGAGTGCGATGCCGGCATCGAGCAGGCGATCGCGGCCGTTGCGCAGCATCTCGCCGTTGATGTCGGTCAGCACGACCTGGCCGGTTTCGCCCACGCGCCGGTGCAGCAGCGCGCTGATGTCGCCCGTCCCGCCGGCGAGATCGAGCACGCGCTCGCCGGCGCGCAGCCCGCCCCGTT
This sequence comes from Pseudomonadota bacterium, assembly GCA_023430065.1. Lineage (GTDB taxonomy): Bacteria > Pseudomonadota > Gammaproteobacteria > Burkholderiales > SHXO01 > SHXO01. The sequence continues at coordinate 4,488 of JAEZCG010000136.1, forward strand.
CGATCAGGATGCGCTTCCACACGCGATGCAGGCCGGCCGACATCAGGTCGTTCATGACGTCGTAGCGGCTGGCGACGGAGTCGAACACTCGCGCGACGCGACCCGCCTTTTCCGATTCGGTCACTTCCCGGAAGCCGAAGTGCGTGGTCGGCTCGTCGGGTTTCACAGCGATTTCCAGCGCGTCGTCGATCCCGGCGCAGGGGCCGGCGCCTCGGGGCCACGGCTGGCGCCCGCCGCCTGCAGCCGTTCGAGATAGCGATTCCAGAGCCGTTCCTGATCCCGCCCCAGTTCGTACAGGTAGTCCCACGAATACAATCCCGTGTCGTGTCCGTCCGAGAATACGAGCTTGAGCGCATAGCTGCCGACGGGTTCGACTGCCGTCACGACCACGTCGCGCTTTCCTACCTGCAGGATCTCCTGTCCCGGCCCGTGCCCCCGCACCTCTGCCGAGGGCGAGAATACGCGCAGGAACTCGCACGGCAGGCGGAAGCTCCGGCCGTCCGAGAAATCGATCTCCAGGACGCGCGAGGCCTGGTGCAGGGTGATCCGGGTGGGTGTGGGCATGGCGTCTTCGCCGGGGAAACTGCCTGCGGAATGATACCTTACGCCTCCCTGCCACTGGCTCCGGCATCGCACGCGCCACCGTCATGTTGCTGTAACGTTGCAGTCATACGATTGCGACCACGATACTGCGGAGAGCATGCATGGCAGCCACGGTGCTGGTGGTCGAGGACGAGCCGGCCATCCAGGAACTGATCGCCTACAACCTGAAGCAGGCCGGGCACCAGCCGCTGCGCGCCGATAATGCCGAGCACGCGCTGCGCCTGGTGCAGGAAGCGCTGCCCGACCTGGTGCTGCTCGACTGGATGCTGCCGGGCCTGTCCGGCATCGAACTGGCCCGGCGGTTGCGCGCAGACCGCCGCACCAAGGCGATTCCCATCA
>JAEZCG010000004.1 GCA_023430065.1 Pseudomonadota bacterium
AGGGGTCGCACGAACGTGAGCGGGCGACCGTTATGACCAACCCCTTGCGCGTCGCCCGACGCAGAATGTCACCACGTTCATGGCTGCCAGCGAACAAGTCTCTCTCTCCAAGGCCCCTGCCGATTGCAAGCCGGGCCGCGGGCGCCCTCGCAGCGAACACTCGCACGAGGCAATCCTCGATGCCGTCCTGCGCCTGCTGGAGGCTGAGGGCTACGGCGCGCTCACCATCGAAGGTGTCGCACGCCAGGCCGGCGTGGGCAAGCAGACCATCTACCGCTGGTGGAAGTGCAAGGCCGAACTGGTGCTCGAGGCCTATGCGAACCACGCCGCCAGCAAGGCGCCCGTCCCGGACAAGGGCAGCCTGCGGGCCGACTTGGAGGCGTTTCTCTCGGTGGGGTTCAAGCGCCTGACCGACATCTCCGGGCCGATCATGCGCGGACTCATGGCCGATGCCGTCCACGACGAGGAGTTCCGCGAGGTCCTGGTGTGCGCGTTCATCGCCAAGCGCTACGACGCACTCAAGCAGATCTTCCAGCGTGGCCTCGACCGCGGCGAAGTGAGCCCGACGGCGGACGTCGATCTCGCCTGCGAACTGATCCTGGGTCCGATGTGGTACCGGCTCCTGCTGCAGCAGGGCAGGCTGGACCCGAGATTCGCGCGGCAGCTCACGTCGGCCGTGCTCGCCTTCGTCGGCGAACGGTCGGAGGGCGGGGGCGAGCGCGTCGAGGCGCTTGCGGCCCGCGAGTAGGCGCGAGCACTACGCCAGGAAATCCTCCAGCGCGCGCGCCAGCGCAGCCGGCTGGTCGTGATGCATCATGTGGCCGCAGTCGCGCAGCGTCACCTCGCGCAGATCCCGGAAGGCCGCACGCCGCTCGGCGAGATCCTCCTCGCCGCTCCTGAGCCACTTGCGCATCCATTCGCCGTCGCCCCATACCCACAGAACGGGGCAGTGGATGCGCTGCCAGCATGCGAGTGCTTCCTCGATTCGATACAGGACCGGATTGACCATCTTGTGCGCCGGATCCCCGGCCGGGAGAAAGCTTCCATCGGGCTGCTGCTGTGACCAGTGCGGCGCCAGGAAGCGCGCGCGCTCGATGCTCAGCCGAGGATTGTTTCGCATCAGCCGTGCCGCGACCTCCTCCAGCGAGGCATAGGGTTTGAAGGCGGGCGGTGCGGCGAGCTCGTCCAGCCACTTCTCGTACCGGGCAGGCGCGGCGGCGGCCGCGGTGCCCGGCAGTCCGAATCCCTCGAGCAGCGCCAGTCGGCGCACGCGCGCGGTGCGCACGCCCGCGAAGAGACTGGCGACGTTGCCACCCATGCTGTGACCGACGATATCCACCGCGGCGTCGGGCGTGATATGGCGCAGCAGCGCGTCGAGATCGCCGAGATAGTCGGGGAACCAGTAGCCCTCGCTCGCCCACTGCGTGAGCCCGAAGCCGCGCCAGTCGGGCGCCAGTACCTGGTAGTCGCCGGCGAGTTCGTCGACCAGGAACTGGAACGAGGCGGACACATCCATCCATCCGTGCAGGAGCCATAGCGGGCGGCTCGCTGCATGTCCCCACACGCGCACGTGATAGCGCAGTCCACGCACGGTGACGAATTCGGATCGGCTCGGTTTCATGATTGCAGTCGGCATGCTATTCCTGCCCCATCAGCAGCTCGCTCGGGCGATGCCGCCGGATCGTATCCCAGGACACCAATGCCAGCGCGAGGGCGATCAGTCCCATGCCCGTCCATTCAGCGGGCGTCGGGCGTTCGCCGAGCTGAATCGCGGAGCCCGCCAGCGCCACCACCGGAATGCCCAGCGAGCTCATGCTCGCGGTCCCGGCCGGCAATCGCTCGAGCACGTAGAACCACGCCATCCAGCCGAGCGCGGTGGCGACCACGCCGAGCGTGAGGAGGATCGCGACGAAGGCGAGCGTCCAGCGTATTGGCTGGGCGTGCGTGCTCAGCGCCACCAGCACCATGGGGACGAGACCGAGGGCCATCTGCCAGAAGGTGAAGTTGACCATGTCCACCGGATGGCGGTTGTGCAGGCGCTTTGAGATGACCACGCCCAGTGCCCAGCACACCCCCGCCAGCAGCGCTGCAAGCTTCGCCGGCAGCGCAGATCGCAGTCCCCACGGTTCGAGGATGAGCACCAGGCCTGCCGCGGCGGTCGTCACGGCGAGCCAGCCGATGCCGCGGATGCGCTCGCCGAGCAGGGACCAGCCGAGCAGCAGCACCCAGAACGGCATGGTGAACACCAGGATCGAGGTCTTGCCCGCTTCGCCCTGGGACAGCGCCCAGTTGTTCAGCAGCAGGAACAGCCCCGTCTGGATCACGCCCACGCCGAGCGCCTCCCATGGATGCTCGGGCAGTACGCGCTTGCTCATGAACAACAAGGTGGGGAACAGACAGACCGTACCCACCGCGGTGCGCAGCGTGGCCAGGTCGAGCGGGCCGCAATAGGCGAGAGCGACCTTCGCCAGCACCCAGGCATAGCCCCACACCAGCACGAGCACGACCATGACGATGCCGGCGCGCTGCACGGTGCGAGGGTCGTTCACGGCGGGGCGGCCCGAGGGTGTGCGCGGAGTCTGCGGGGCATCGAATGGGTCGGGTGCGGGCGCGCAATTATAGCTGCACGCAGCGTCTCGAAACGCGGCGGTGATGCGTCGACGAGCGCGCTAGAATTCATGCATGGCTGCACCGCAGTTCGTCCACCTTCGCCTGCACAGCGAGTACTCCATTCTCGACGGCACCATTCGCATCGAGGATGCAGTCGCGCGCGCGGTGCAGGACGCGATGCCGGCGTTGGCGCTCACCGACCTGGCGAACATGTTCGGGCTGGTGAAGTTCTACAAGGCCGCGCGGGAGAAGGGCGTGAAGCCGATCGCCGGCTGCGACGTGTGGATCAGCAACGAGCAGAAGCGCGACCGTCCGTCCCGTGCGCTGCTGCTGTGCCAGGATCGCGCCGGCTACCACCGCATGTGCGAACTGCTCGCGCGCGCGTACCGCACCAACCAGCACCGAGGGCGCGCCGAGATCCGCCGGTCCTGGTTCGACGAACTCGGCACCGAAGGCCTGATCGTGCTGTCCGGTGCCATGGCGGGCGACATCGGCCAGGCGCTGCTGATGGACAACGTCGCACACGCCGAGCAGTGCGCTCGCGAATGGTCGCGCCTGTTCCGGGGACGTTTCTACGTGGAAGTGCAGCGCGTGGGCCGCGAGCGCGAAGACGAATACGTCAACGCGGCCTGCCTGCTGGCGGCGCGCATGCGGCTGCCGGTGGTCGCCACCCATCCCCTCCAGTTCCTGAATGCGGACGACTTTCGGGCGCACGAGGCGCGCGTGTGCATCAGCCAGGGCTACATGCTCTCCGACCGGCGCCGCCCGCGGACCTACACGCAGGAGCAGTACTTCAAGAGCCAGGCGCAGATGGCGCAACTGTTCGCCGATCTGCCCAGCGCGCTGGCCAACAGTGTGGAGATCGCGCGTCGCTGCAGCCTGGAGATCGAACTCGGCAAGAGCAAGTTGCCGCGCTTTCCGACGCCGGAGGGTGTGGGACTGGACGACTATCTGCGCCAGCAGTCGTTCGCGGGCCTGGAGCGACGCCTCGCCATGCTGTATCCGGACGCGGCGCAGCGCGAGCAGGCGCGTCCTCGCTATGCGGAACGGCTCGAGCTCGAGATCGGCACCATCGTCACGATGGGCTTCCCGGGCTACTTCCTCATCGTCGCGGACTTCATCAACTGGGCCAAGAACAACGGCGTACCGGTGGGACCCGGACGCGGTTCGGGAGCAGGATCGCTGGCGGCCTATTCGCTCGGCATCACCGATCTCGACCCGTTGCGCTACGACCTGCTGTTCGAGCGCTTTCTCAACCCGGAGCGGGTGTCGATGCCGGACTTCGACATCGACTTCTGTCAGGACGGGCGCGACCGCGTGATCGATTACGTCCGTCAGAAATACGGCGCGGACAGCGTCTCCCAGATCGCCACTTTCGGCACGATGGCGGCGAAGGCGGTGGTGCGGGACGTCGGCCGGGTGCTCGACCTGCCGTACAACTTTTGCGACCAGCTGGCGAAGCTGATCCCGTTCCAGCCGGGCAAGCTGATCACGCTGCAGATGGCGCGCGAGATGGAGCCGCTGCTCGCGCAGCGCGAGCAGAAAGAGGAGGAGGTGCGCGAACTGCTCGCGCTGGGCGAGAGCCTGGAGGGCATGACGCGCAACGTCGGCATGCATGCCGGAGGGGTGCTGATCGCCCCCGGCAAACTCACCGATTTCTGCCCGCTGTACTGCGCGGAGGGCACGGACAGCGTGGTGAGCCAGTTCGACAAGGACGACGTCGAGGCAGTCGGCCTGGTCAAGTTCGATTTTCTGGGTCTGACCACGCTCACCATCCTCGATTGGACCGTGAAGTACATCCGGCGCCTCGAGGAATCGGGCCTTGGCAGCGGCCAGGTGCCGGTGCTCGATGCGCTGCCCCTGGACGATCCGCACGCCTACCGCATCTTCTCGAGCGGCAACACCAGCGCGGTGTTCCAGTTCGAATCGCGCGGCATGCGCGACCTGCTCAAGCGCGCCCGACCCGACCGCTTCGAGGACATCATCGCGCTGGTCGCGCTGTACCGACCGGGCCCGATGGACCTGATTCCGGACTTCATCGATCGCAAGCACGGCCGCCAGAAGGTCGAGTACCTGGACCCCCGGCTGCAGCCCCTGCTGGGCGAGACCTACGGCATCATGGTCTACCAGGAGCAGGTGATGCAGATCGCGCAGGTCATCGGCGGCTATACCCTCGGTGGCGCGGATCTGCTGCGCCGGGCGATGGGCAAGAAGAAGCCCGAGGAGATGGCGACCCACCGGGACGTCTTTCTCGAGGGGGCGCAGAAGAACGGCCTGGACAAAGGCACGGCGAACCAGCTGTTCGACCTGATGGAGAAGTTTGCCGGCTACGGCTTCAACAAGTCGCACGCTGCCGCTTACGCCCTGGTCGCCTACCAGACCGCGTACATGAAGGCGCATCACGCGGCGGCGTTCATGGCAGCCAACCTGTCGGCGGTGATGGACGACACGGACAAGGTGCACGCTCTGGTCGAGGATGCACTCGAGAACGGACTGAACATCCTGCCGCCGGACATCAACGCATCGGAGTACCGCTTCGTGCCCGTGGACCGGGATTCGATCCGCTACGGACTGGGCGGCATCAAGGGCACGGGCGAGTCGGCGATCGCGGCGATCCTCGCGGCGCGCAGGGAGCGCGGGCCGTTTCGCGACCTGTTCGATTTCTGCCGCCGCATGGACAAGCGCGTGGTCAACCGCCGTGTGCTGGAGGCGCTCATCCGCGCCGGTGCGTTCGACTGTCTGGATGACCACCGTCACCGACTGTTCGCCTCGGCCGGCATCGCCATCGAGAGCGCGGAGCAGGCCAGTCGCGCCGCCGGGCAGAATTCGCTGTTCGGCGATGCCGAGTCGGGTGAGGACATGCCGCAGCGCCTGATCGAGAAGCCGCGCTGGTCGGAGCGACAGCGCCTGCAGGAAGAGAAGCAGGCGCTGGGCTTCTATCTGAGCGGTCACCCGTTCAGCGCCTACCGCGCGGAGTTGCAGCGTTTCGTGCGCACCACGCTGGCGCGCCTGGCCCCTGCCACCGACGGGGAGGGCGGTCAGCGCACGCAGCTGATCGCGGGCATCGTCGAGTCCGTGCGCTGGGCCAACACGCAAAACGGTCGCATGCTCGTGGTCAAACTCAGCGACGGCACCGGCTCGCAAGAGGTCACGGTGTACAACGAGGTCGCCGATCAGGTGCGCGGGATCGTGAAGGAGGACGCGCTACTGGTGGTCGAGGTGCGGGTGCGCATGATCCGCCGCGCGGTCGAGGAAGGCGAGGAGTCGTTCATGCGCGTGAGCGCCGAGCGCATCTACGATCTTTCCGGCGCGCGCGCGAAGTTCGCGCGCATGCTCAAGCTGCGGTGCAACGGCGGTTCCAACGGATCGCGTCTGCGCGAGGTGCTGGCGCCCTACAAGGCGGGCGGCTGCCCGGTGTCGATCCATTACAGCAACGGTGCCGCAGAGTGCCGCATCGACCTGGGCGACGGTTGGCGCGTCAAGCCCGAGGAGGAACTGCTCGACGCGCTGAACGAGTGGCTCGCGCCCGAGAACGTCGAGCTGGTGTACTGAGCACGATCGATGGCCAGGTTGACGGCAGCACGACTCGATCAAGCCCTCCGACTCCTGGCGCGTGGCGCCTGGCAGGATGCGCACCTCATCGTGCAGCAGGACGAGGGGTCGGCGCTGGCGTGCTGGGCGCACGGCATCGTGCACGTGCTCGAGGGCGACCTGGACAACGCGCGCTACTGGTACCGGCGGGCCGGGCGGACGTTTCCCGACCGGATCGACGCACAGGCAGAGGTGCAGGCGCTGCGCGAGGCGGCAGCCAGGGACGGGTCGGGGTGAGCCAGGCGCTGCGGATCCTGCAGCGCGCACGAAATCCGGACGGCTGAGGCATCAGGTGCTGGGCCGACGCTCGAACCCGGCGAAGGTGCCGCAGTGTGCGGCGACCTCGATGTGGGAGACGCGCGCGGCGGGCGGTCCGCGGTGTGCCCACAGGATGAGCGCATCGACGTCGTGCTGTGCGCCCTGCAGCACCGCCTCGACCGTACTGTCGCCGCAATTGCGCACCCACCCCGCCACGTTGCGGGCCTGCGCCTGCGCACGCAGCGCATCGCGATAACCGACGCCCTGCACGCGCCCGTGTACGAGGATGCGCCGCGTGATCACGCGCGCTACTTCACCTTCATGCCCGGCTGCGCCCCTTCGTCGGGCGTGAGAAGGAAAATGCCGGGACCTTCGCCGCTGGCGGCGAGCACCATGCCCTGCGATTCGCCGAAGCGCATCTTGCGCGGCTGCAAATTGGCGACCATGACGGTGAGGCGGCCCTTCAGCTTCTCCGGGTCGTAGGCCGACTTGATGCCGGCGAACACCTGGCGCGTCTCGCCGCCGAGGTCGAGTTGCAGGCGCAGCAGCTTCTCCGCGCCTTCGACGTGCTGGGCATCGACGATGCGCGCCACGCGCAGATCGACCTTGGCGAAGTCGTCGATGGTGATGTACGCGGGCTTTTCGCCTGCTGGCGCGGCGGCCTGCGGCGCGGACGATGCTGGCTGATTCACTTGCTTCTCCTGGTGCTGTGCGTGCCGCTGCGGCGAAGGCGCCGGCTGCAGCGATTCCTTGTTGGCATCGACCAGCGCGTCGATCTGTTTGCGTTCGACGCGGGTCATGAGATGTTCGTAGGCGTTGATGCGGTGCCCGTCGGGCAGCGGCGTCGCGTGATCCTCCCAGCGCAGCGGTTGCGGCAGTGCCAGAAAGGCCTCAACGCGTGCGACGAGCGCGGGCAGAATCGGCTTCAGATAGATCGACAGGACGCGGAAGGCCTGCAACCCGGCGCTGCACACGACGTGCAACCGCTCGTCCTGACCGGCCTGTTTGGCCAGTTCCCAGGGCTTGAACTCGTCGATGTACTGGTTCACCAGATCGGTGAGCCGCATGATCTCGCGTACCGCTCGGCCGAATTCGCGCCCTTCGTAAGCCGGCGCGACTTCCGCCTGCGCGCTTCGCAGTGCCGCCAGGAGTTCATGCTCGCGTTGCGCGCGCGAGAAATCCCCGCGCAGACGTGCGTCGAAGCGCTTCACGATGAAGTTCGCGCAACGGCTGGCGATGTTCACGTATTTGCCGACCAGATCGCTGTTCACCCGCGCGACGAAGTCGTCGAGGTTGAGATCGATGTCCTCCATCGTCGGCCCGAGCTTGGCTGCGTAGTAGTAGCGCAGCCACTCGGGATTGAGCCCCTGCTTCAGGTAGCTGCCGGCGGTGATGAAGGTGCCGCGCGACTTCGACATCTTCGCGCCGTCGACGGTGAGGAAGCCGTGTGCGAAGACCTTGTGCGGCGTGCGGTAGCCAGCGAACTTCAGCATCGCCGGCCAGAACAGCGCGTGGAAGTAGAGGATGTCCTTGCCGATGAAATGCACCATCTCGACGCCGTTCTCGCGCGGCCGCGCCCAGGCGTCGAAATCCAGGCCGCGTCGGTCGGCGAGGTTGCATAGGCTGCCCAGGTAGCCGATCGGTGCGTCGAGCCAGACGTAGAAGTACTTGCCCGGCGCGTCGGGGATCTCGAAGCCGAAGTAGGGCGCGTCGCGCGAGATGTCCCAGTCGTTCAGCCCCTGGTCGAACCACTCACGGATCTTGTTGCGCGCCTCCTCCTGCAGGTGGTCGCCCGATTGCGTCCACGTCTCGAGGAAGCTGCGGCAGTCCGGGTGCGACAGCTTGAAGAAGTAGTGGTCGGAGGCCTTGCGCACCGGCGCAGCACCCGACACCGCCGAATACGGATTGATCAGGTCGGTTGGGCTGTAGGTCGTACCGCACACCTCGCAGTTGTCGCCGTACTGGTCCTTGGCGTGGCAATTCGGGCACTCGCCCTTGATGAAACGGTCGGGCAGGAACATCGACTTCACCGGGTCGAAGAACTGCTCGACGGAGCGAACCTGGATCAACTCCCGCTCGCGCAGGCGCAGATAGATGTCCTCGGACAGGGCACGGGTTTCCGGGGAGTGTGTGGTGTAGTAGTTGTCGAACGCGACGTGGAAGCCGGCGAAATCGCGGGTATGCTCCTCGAGCACCCGCTCGATGAGGGTTTCGGGTGTGATGCCCTCCTTCTCGGCGCGCAGCATGATCGCGGTGCCATGCGTGTCGTCGGCACACACGTACATGCAGTTCTCCGCCCCCAGGCGCATCTTCTGGAAGCGCACCCAGATGTCGGTCTGGATGTACTCGACCAGATGGCCGAGGTGGATGCTGCCGTTCGCATACGGCAGCGCCGAGGTGACGAGGATTTTTCGTTGCATCACGGAAAGAACTCGGAAAAGAGCAGTCTAACAAAGCATTACGGCGAAGACTAACGGACGCCCGGTGATAGAATCCGGCGTCATTCGAGGGGCAGATGGCAGCGAACGAAGCGCAGATCCGGGAGATTCTCGAGACCACGGTCGACCCGACCACGGGCCGGGACTACGTCGCCGGCAAGTCGGTGAAGTCGATCAAGGTGGAGCAGGCGCAGGTGACGGTCGAGATCGTGCTGGGCTATCCGGCGCGAAGCGTGCTGACGCGCGTGCGCGAGCAGATCGAGGCGGCTCTGCGCCCGGCAGTCGGTGCCACGCCGCTCGCCGTGGAGGTTTCCTGCAAGATCGCCGCGCATGCGGTGCAGGGCGGGGTGAAACTGATCCCCGGCGTGCGCAACATCGTCGCCGTGGCGTCCGGTAAGGGCGGCGTGGGCAAGTCCACGGTGGCCGTCAACCTGGCCTTGGCGCTCGCGGCCGAAGGCGCGAAAGTCGGCCTGCTGGACGCGGACATCTACGGTCCGTCGCAGCCGCTGATGCTCGGCCTGCAGGGCCAGCGCCCGCAGAGCCCCGACGGCAAGTCGATCGAACCGATGGAGGCGCATGGCATCCAGGCGATGTCCATCGGCTTCCTCATCGACCCCGAACAGCCGATGGTGTGGCGCGGCCCGATGGTCACGCAGGCGCTCGAGCAGCTGCTGCGGGATACGCGCTGGCGCGATCTCGACTACCTGATCGTGGACATGCCTCCGGGCACCGGCGACGTGCAGCTCACGCTGGCGCAGAAGGTCCCGGTCACCGGGGCGGTAATCGTCACCACGCCGCAGGACATCGCCCTGCTCGACGCGCGCAAGGGCCTGAAGATGTTCGAGAAGGTGAACATCCCCATCCTCGGCATCGTGGAGAACATGGCGGTCCACGTGTGCTCGAACTGCGGTCACGCCGAGCACGTGTTCGGCAGCGGCGGGGGCGCGAAGATGGCGGCCGACTACAACGTCGACGTACTCGGCTCCCTGCCGCTCGACCTGCGCATCCGCGAGCAGGCCGACTCCGGGCGTCCGACCGTGGCCTCCGATCCCGACAGTAAGGCGGCAGAGATCTACCGCGCGATCGGTCGCAAGGTGGCGGTGAAGATCGCGGAGAAGGCGCAGGACTTCAGCGCGGCGTTCCCGAAGATCGTGATCCAGAACACTTGAATCGGCGCAACCGCCGTACTACAACCCCCAACCACGAAGGCACGAAGACACGAAGACGACGGGCAGGAAAGAGGGCGGCGCAGTCGCTGCCAGATCAGATGTCCTTCGTGCCTTCGTGTCTTCGTGGTGAGCTTTCCTCAGGACCCCCACCATGTCCGTCAAGTCCGACCGCTGGATCCGCCGCATGGCGCAGGAACACCGCATGATCGAGCCGTTCGAGCCGCGGCAGATCAAGCGCGTCGACGGCCGGCCGGTGGTGTCCTACGGTACCTCGAGCTACGGCTACGACCTGCGCTGTTCGGACGAATTCAAGCTGTTCACCGACATCAACACCACCATCGTCGATCCCAAGCACTTCGACCCGAAGTCCTTCGTCGACGTGAAGGGCGACTCCTGCATCATCCCGCCCAATTCCTTCGCCCTGGCGCGCACCGTGGAGTATTTCCGCATCCCGCGCAACGTGCTGGTGATCTGCCTGGGAAAATCGACGTACGCAAGGTGCTTCAGTGCAGATACTCGCGTGGCGCTGGTCGATGGCACCGCGCCCACTTTGGAGGAGATGGCACGCCGGGCAGATAGCGGGGAACTGTTCTGGGGCTACAGCATCGGCCCGAATGGAAGGCTCATCGTTACCCTGCTGGAGGCGCCCCGATTCATCGGACGCGATGCATTGGTCGAAGTCGTACTGGACACCGGCGAGGTGATCCGCGCCACTTCGGACCACCAGTTCCTGCGACGCGATGGCACCCTTCGGGAGGCAAATGCCCTACGTCCGGGCGACGCACTGATGCCGCTCTACCGAGACCCGAGGCGCGGCTACGAGATGGTGTACCAGCCGATCAACGGCCACCTCTATCCGACGCATCGGCTTGCCGACGAGTGGAATCTGCGGCACGGGATCTACCCCGGGATCTCCGGGACGCATCGACATCACCGGGACCACGACCGGCGCAACAACCGGCCCACGAACATCGCGCGAATGCCGGCGCGCGACCACATTCGGCACCACAACAGCGACACCTACGGTCCCGAATTCGACCCGGCCGAGCACGGTGAGTCGATCCGGGCCGCACTTGGTCGGTTGAGGTTAGATCCGAGATGGGCGGCGGACTTCGCGAAAGCACAGGCCGAACGTGCGGCGGTCTTCTGGTCGGACGATAAGTACCGCCGGGTTCGCGAGCGCGTACTCGAGATGCGGCGCGACCCGAGCCCGGAGACTCGTGAGCGACATCGTCAGGCGACGCTTCGCCGATACGCCGATCCAGCAGAGCGCGAACGTCAGTCGGCGCTGAGTACGGGGGCATGGGAGAGGGCACGACCGGAACGCCGTGAGCGTCAACGTGAGATCGCGAGGCACATCAACCTTCGCGAGGAGATCGACGCCGATGCCGTACGGCGGGCGCTCGACGAGGCCGGGTCCATCCGCGGTGCGGCGCGGTTGCTGAACTGCGATCGTTCCGTGTTCCGCCGCTTTCCGGAGATCGTCGATGCCGCATGGTCGCGAGGAACGTACCGAAACCACAAGGTCGCCGCAGTACGGGAACTGGCGGGCGAGCATGACGTGTACTGCCTGACCGTTCCGGAGGCTGGAAACTTTGCCCTGGAAGCCGGCGTTTTCGTCCGCAATTGCGGAATCATCGTGAACGTCACGCCCCTCGAGCCCGAGTGGGAGGGCCACGTCACGCTGGAGTTCTCCAATACCACGCCGCTGCCGGCGCGCATCTACGCCAACGAGGGTGTGGCCCAGGTGATCTTCCTGGAGGCGGCCGCCGACGACGTCTGTGAAACGTCCTACCGGGACCGCGGCGGCAAGTACCAGGGCCAGAGCGGCGTCACGCTGCCGAAGATCTGAGCCGCGCGGGCACTCGCCGTGCGGCCGGCAGGACTCTTGCGTATCTGCCGCAGCGCCCCAAATTTCCCTTGATTCCAGGGGGGGTGTCCCTATAATTCGTCCCTCACGCCGGAGGCCGGCAAACCGCAGGAGGTCATCATGACAGTCGGAAGGAACTACTTGCCCAGCATCGATCTGGCAAACCTGCACATTCCTCTCACGTAGCGTCCTTTCAGGAGAAGTCGATGACCGTCCGCAGCGCGCTGTTCCAGCGCCTCGACCGCGAGCACCCGCTCGACACGCACCCCGAAACCCGCCTCGACTTCGACCAGGTCCGGCTTGCCGCCCGGCAACGCTACGACAGGCCCTTCCTGCTGGTCGACCCGACGATCGTCCGTACCAAGGCCAGGCGCTTCAAGGCCGCGATGCCGCGTGTGCAGCCGCACTACGCGGTCAAGGCCAATCCGCATCCGACCGTCCTGCGCACCCTCATCGAGGAAGGCGTGGGCTTCGAAATCGCCTCCATCGCCGAACTCGACCTCCTGCTCGAACTCGGTGTCCCGGCGGCGGAGATCTACTACAGCAATCCGGTGAAGTCGCGCGCCTACCTCGAATACGCGGCCGCGAAGGGCGTGCAGTGGTACGTGCTCGACTGCGTCGAGGAGTTGCGCAAGATCGTTGCGATCAAGCCCGACGCCAGCCTGTACGTGCGCATCGAGGTGAGCAATGTCGGCAGCGACTGGCCCCTGTCGGGCAAGTTCGGCGCCCAGCCGGCCGAGGTCGACCAGATCATCGACGAGGCGGTGCGCCTGCATGCCGATTTGGCCGGCGTCACCTTCCACGTCGGCTCCCAGTGCCGCAATCCGGAGAACTGGCGCGCCGGCCTGGAGAGCGCCAGGCGCGTGTTCCGCCGCATGAAGCTAAAGGGTCTGCGACCGCGCCTGTTGAATCTGGGAGGCGGCTATCCGGTGCGCCATACCAAGCCCATTCCGTCCATCGAGACGATCGGCGAGGTCGTCAACCGGGGCCTCGCAGCGTTCGGCCCGGAGGTGCGCGTGATGGCGGAGCCGGGGCGCTACCTGGTGTCCGATGCCGGCTGGTTCGTGTGCCGGGTGGTGGGGACGGCCACCCGCGCCGGCAAGCGCTGGGCGTACCTCGATGCCGGCATGTTCGGCGGCATCATCGAGACGACCGAGGGATTGCAGTACGACGTGGTCACCGAGCGCGGGGGCAGGCTGGTGCCCTACACGGTGGCCGGTCCGACCTGCGACTCGGTGGATGTGGTGATGCGCGAGCAGCTTCTGCCGGAGGACCTGCAGGCGGACGACTTCTTCTTCATCCCCAACGCCGGCGCCTACACCACGGCCTACGCAAGCAACTTCAACGGTTTCCCGCTGCCTGAGGTGCGCTTCGTCGGCGCTGCCGGGTAACGTCTGGCAAGCACAGCCGAGTGACGGGCGCCCGCGTGGCGCCCGTCGCATTTTGGGCGCAGCTGCCCGCTTTCTCGCCGCCCGGGCCGCCGGCAATCGCCACGCCCTCGGGGCAACGCTCGCAGCTTTCTTGCGGGCGAGGCTGGCTAGACGCGCTCGAGCACCTGCAGCGCCGCCAGGACGGTGCCGTCGGTTCGACACGCCAGCGTCTCGCACCGCACCTCGCGCCAGTGTGCGGGATCGAGCGGCGGAAAGAAGGTGTCGGCGGGAGGCGCAAGGTCGACATGCGTCAGGTAGATGCGCTGCGCGCGCGGCAGCGCTTCGGCGAACAGCTCGCCGCCGCCGATGACGAACACTTCCTCGGCGTCGGTGCACTGGACGATTGCCTCGTCCAACGAGTGCGCGACGAGAGCGCCCGGCACCGCGTACCCGCGCTCCCGAGTGACGATGACGGACGTGCGGCCGGGCAGCAGGCGACCGATCGATTCGTAGGTCTTCCGTCCCATCACGATCGGATGACCGAGGGTGAGCGCCTTGAAGCGCTTGAGATCCTCCGGGATGTGCCAAGGCAGCTTGCCTTGCGCACCGATGGCGCGGTTGCTGCCCATCGCCACCACCAGCGACACGCATGGAGCCGTGGTCGCATTCAATCGGCCACCGTCGCTGGCATGAGGAGGAACATGATCATGTCCCGGAAGCATACCTCACATCCGGGACATGATCGGCGGCACGGGTCTTCGCTGTGACCGTCAGATCGACGTTCAGCTGCGCCCTGATCGCGTCTCGGCGAACACGCCGGCATTGGGTTCCTGCGGCATGTTGGTACGAGCTGCCACTTCGGCGTCCTGGGTGATGGCGATGCGCCCATTGCGCGCGCGGTCCGTCGGCATGTTCGTGCGACTGGCGACTTCGTCGCTGTACGTCACAGTCACGGGCGTGTGGCCAGGGGTGACGACACGCACGCCGGCCCGGCCGAACACCTGCTCGACGTGCGGGGACGTGGTGCCGAGCTCCGCCGCGTGGGCGCCGAGCGAAAGAGCCGAGGCTGCGGCAACGAAGGATGCAACGAGACGGTTGCGTGCTGTCATGGGTATGCTCCTGACGAGTGGTTGGATTGTTCACCGGTCGGTGCGCGCTTGCCGGCACACCGACCATGTGTGCAATCTACCGGGGAGCATGACGACGATCTTGCAGGCTCTTGCGTAGTTTTTGGAGAATCTTGCGCAGTCCGGTCAACGTCCTGGGACGCAGAGACGCCCGCCGCCGGCATGAGGTCTTGACAATCGACATGGGGTGACTGCGACAATCGAGGGTCATGAACCCAGTGTCCTCTGTGTCGCGGCAGGAAAGCGCGAAAGCCCGCGTGGCTGCTGCACATCTCGTCTCGGCTTCGGCGCCGGTGGCAGCGCATCTCACTCGCCTGCACGCGGTCACGCGCTCCAGCCATCAACTCGGTTGGGGCGCGCTCAACGTCGAGCGCCGCGAGGAGCTGCACGCGGGCCGTGAATTCTTCCCCGCCGGCACGACCGAGCACCTGATCTTCATCCGTCTCAACGATCAGTACGTGAGGCGCGAGTCGCGCGGGGAGACGACAGAGGGCGAGTACGCCGCCGGTCAGGTGTCGATCCATCCGGCCGGGATTCCGATCCGGTGGGAATGGAAATCGAAGCTCCAGTTTCTCATGCTCACCTTGTCGCCCGCGTATCTTGACGCGGTGGCCCGACGCGCCTTCGGCCCGGCCGCGGCGCCGGTGGAATTGTGGCACGACGACGGCCGCCACGATCCATTGGTGAACAACGTCGCCTCTGCTCTGCTGCGCGAGATGCTCGCCGTCGATTCCGCGACGCCGACCTTCGTGGAAGGACTTGCCGACGTGCTCAGCGTGCACCTCATCCGGCACTACGCGCGCAATGCACCGGAAGCGGCGGAGGCTGCGCACGCGCATCGCGGCGTCAGCGCCGCCGTGCGCTTCATTCGTCAGCACTTCGCGCGGCCGCTCACGCTGGCGGACATCTCCGCCGCCGCAAACGTGAGCCCGTTCCATCTCACCCGCCTGTTCAAGCGGACGCTGGGCATGTCCCCCTACCAGTACCTGCTCGAGGTGCGGGTACACGCCGCGAACGCCTTGCTGACCACGGGCGCGGACGGTCCCACGCTCGCGCAGGTCGCGACTGCCGTCGGCTTCTCCGACCAGAGCCATCTGACGCGCCAGTTCAAGCGGGTACTGGGCATCACGCCGAAGCAGGCGCGTCGCTGAGAGCCGGGACAGGCAGCGAGAACTGCCGTCCGCGGCTACACTGTGCTTTCCGCCATTCACCGGGCTCACATGCGCCAGTACCTCGATCTGGTCCAGCACGTTCTCGACCATGGCTCCTGGCAGGAGAACCGCACCGGGATCCGCACGCTCAGTCTCCCCGGGGCGATGCTGCGCTTCGATCTGCGCGAAGGATTTCCGGCCGTCACGACCAAGAAGCTCGCGTTCAAATCGGCGATGGGCGAACTCGTCGGCTTCCTGCGCGGCTACCGCAGTGCCGCCCAGTTCCGCGCGCTCGGATGCAAGGTGTGGGATCAGAACGCCAACGAGAACGCCCAGTGGCTGGACAGCCCCTACCGGCTGCAGACCGACGACATCGGTGCAGCCTACGGCGTGCAGTGGCGCCGCTGGCCGGCATACAAGCTGATCGACTTGCGCGCGCCGCAGCATGCAGAGCAGATCGCCGACGCACGCGCACGGGGCTACCGCGAGCTGGGAACGGTCGGCGATGACGCGCAAGGCGATGCGGGCGTGCATCTGGTGCTGTACAAAGCGATCGACCAGTTGCGCCAGTGTCTGGACACCATCGTCCACAATCCCGGCGACCGGCGCATCCTGTTCCACGGATGGAACTGCGCGCAGCTCGAAGAGATGGCGCTGCCGCCATGCCACCTGCTGTACCAGTTTCTGCCGAACCCGTCGAAGCGCGAGCTATCGCTGTGCCTGTACGTGCGCAGCAACGACCTTGGACTGGGTACACCTTTCAATCTCGCCGAGGCCGCAGCCCTGCTGCACCTTGTCGGCCGGCTGACCGGCTACGCGCCACGCTGGTTCAGCTACTTCATCGGCGACGCCCACATCTACGAGACCCATCTACCGATGCTGCAGGCGCAGCTGCGTCGGGAGCCGCTGCCCCTACCTGAGCTGGTGCTTTCGCCTCGCATCCCGGACTTCTCCGTCTCCCAGACCTATGCGCCGCAATGGCTGGAGCAGGTCGAGCCCTCCGATTTCGCGCTGCAGGACTACCAGCATCATGCGCCGCTGACCGCCAGCATGGCGGTGTGACGCCGCTCGCAAAGCGCTCGGAGGCGGGCCTTGCGCGGGTTCGGCTCGGTCGGCCCGACGTGCTATCCTTCCTGCCTTTCCCGGCGGGCCGGATCGGCCGCCCGCGACCCCCTCCATGTCCGGCAACACCCTCGGCAAGCTCTACTGCGTTACGTCCTTCGGCGAGAGCCACGGACCGGCGCTCGGCTGCGTGGTCGACGGCTGCCCGCCCGGCCTGCCGCTCACCCAGGCCGACATCCAGCGCGAACTCGACCGGCGCCGGCCGGGCACTTCGCGCCACGTCACGCAGCGCCAGGAGCCGGACACCGTGGAGATCCTCTCCGGCGTGTTCGAGGGCGTCACCACCGGCACGCCCATCGGACTGCTCATCCGCAATGTGGATGCGCGCAGCAAGGACTATTCGGCCATCCAGGACGCCTTCCGTCCCGGTCACGCCGACTATAGCTACTGGCAGAAGTACGGCGTGCGCGATTTCCGCGGCGGCGGGCGCCAGTCCGCGCGCGAAACCGCGGTGCGGGTGGCAGCCGGCGCGATCGCCAAGAAGTGGCTGCAGGTGCACCATGGTGTGCAGATCCGCGGGTATCTGTCGCAACTGGGGCCGATCGAGGTCCCCTTCGTCAGCTGGGACGCGGTCGCGAACAATGCCTTCTTCGTCGCCGACGAGCACGCGGTGCCGCAGCTCGAGGCGTACATGGATGCCCTGCGCAAGGCCGGCGATTCGGTCGGTGCGCGCATCAGCGCGGTGGCTGCCAACGTGCCGCCTGGCTGGGGCGAGCCGGTGTACGACAAGCTCGACGCGGACATCGCCTACGCGATGATGAACATCAACGCGGTGAAAGGCGTGGAGATCGGTGCCGGCTTCTCCAGCGTGGCGCAGCGCGGCAGCGAACACGGCGACGAGATGACGCCGGCCGGATTCCTCAGCAACCACGCCGGCGGCATCCTGGGCGGCATCTCGACCGGGCAGGACGTTCTGGTCAACGTCGCAGTGAAACCCACCTCCAGCATCCGCATTCCACGCCGGTCGGTGAACAAGGCGGGCGAGGCGGTGACGGTGGAGACGCATGGCCGCCACGATCCTTGCGTCGGCATCCGCGCCACGCCGATCGTCGAAGCGATGCTGGCGATCGTGCTGATGGATCACGCGCTGCGCCACCGCGCGCAGAACGCCGACGTGAACAGCGGCACCCCGCGCATTCCGGGCGCTGCGCCAGGGAACGCCTCGGAAGACGGCGACGCGCCGCCACGGCGCTGAGGCGCGAAATGCAGCCGGCCGAGGGTTGCTGGCGAGCAACGCAGCCCCATTCCCGTCTCGCACTGTTCTATTTCGCGTACTTCGCGATGCTCGGCGCGTATGCGCCCTACTTCGCCCTGTACCTGCGTTCGCTGCACTTCACGCCCCAGCAGATCGGCGTGCTGCTCGGATTGGTGCCTGTGGTGCGCATCGTGGTCCCCGGGCTGTGGGCATGGGTCGCGGATCACCGCGGCACGCGCAGGCAGCTCGTGCTCGCCACCACGCTAGCCGCGACCGTGGTGAGCAGCGGGTTGCTGCTGGGGGAGAGTTTTGCCTGGCTGTTCGGCGTGCTGCTGTTCCTCAACCTGTTCTGGAGCGCATCCTTGCCGCTGGTGGAGGCGTCCACCCTCGGCCACCTCCAGGGGCAGCTGGGACAGTACGGCCGCATCCGGGTGTGGGGCTCGGTCAGCTTCATCCTGGCGGTCGCGCTGCTCGGCCCGGTGTTCGACCACACCGGCATCGCGCTGCTGCCGGCACTACTGCTGGGGATGTTCGCGCTGCTGGCCGCCTGCGCCTGGATGCTGCCGCCCGATCCGCCCACCGGCGCGCACGCCAGCCATGAGCCGCTCGGGCGCACCCTGCTGCGACCGGAAGTCATCGCCCTGTTCGCCGCCTGCTTCCTGATGTCGGTGGCGCACGGTCCGTACCACGCGTTCTACTCGATCCATCTGGTGGACAGCGGCTACTCGAACAGCGCAGTCGGCGTCCTGTGGGCGGTATCGGTCATCGCCGAGATCCTGGTGTTCCTGTGGATGCCGGCGATCCTGCGCCGCTTCAGCATCGGGACGGTGATCGGCTTCAGCCTGCTGTGCGCGGCGGTGCGCTTCGTGGTGATCGGCTGGGCCGTGGACCACGTCGCCGCCATCGCACTGGCGCAGCTGCTGCACGCCGCGACCTTCGGCGCCCACCATGCCGCGGCGCTGGCAGCGGTCCACCACTTTTTCAAGGGCCGCTATCAGGCACGCGGGCAGGCGTTGTACTCGGCGCTGGGGTTCGGTGCAGGCGGCGCGGTCGGCATGTTCGCGAGCGGCTGGCTCTGGACCCACCTCGGTCCTGCGCTCACCTTCGCCTGCGGGTCGACGGCAGCAGTGCTCGCCTTCGCCCTGGTCGTCGCCTGGCTGCGTGTGCCGCCCGCCGCGACGGTGGCCCCGAGCGGTGCCTGATACGCGTCCCAAGCCGGCCCTGTGCCATAATCGGTAGCTTTTGGCGAAGTCCCCATGAAGCAAGCGCAGACCCTGTACGACAAGCTGTGGGCCAGCCATGTGGTGCGCGAGGAAAGTGACGGCACCGCGCTGATCTACATCGATCGCCATCTGGTGCACGAGGTGACCAGTCCGCAGGCCTTCGAGGGATTGCGCCTGGCGGGGCGCCAGCCGTGGCGGATCGACTCCATCGTCGCCACCGCCGATCACAACACGCCGACGCGCAACTGGGACCAGGGCATCCGCGATCCCATCTCGCGCACGCAAGTCGAGACGCTCGACGCCAACATCCGCGCCTTCGGCGCCAAGGCTTACTTTCCGTTCCTCGACGCTCGTCAGGGCATCGTGCACGTGATCGGCCCCGAGCAGGGTGCGACGCTCCCCGGGATGACGGTGGTGTGCGGCGACTCGCATACGAGCACGCACGGCGCCTTCGCCTGCCTGGCATTCGGCATCGGCACCTCGGAGGTCGAGCACGTCCTCGCCACGCAGTGCCTGGTGATGAAGAAGGCGAAGAACATGCTGGTGCAGATCGACGGCAACCTCGGCCGGGGCGTGACGGCGAAGGACGTGGTGCTGGCCGTGATCGGCGAGATCGGTACGGCCGGCGGCACGGGGTGCGCCATCGAGTTCGCCGGCAGCGCGGTGCGCAGCCTGTCGATGGAAGGCCGCATGACCCTGTGCAACATGGCGATCGAAGCCGGCGCGCGTGCCGGCATGGTGGCCGTGGACCAGGTCACGCTGGATTACCTGCGCGGTCGCAGCTTCGCCCCCACGGGCGAGGCGTGGGAGCGTGCGAGCGCGACCTGGCGTTCGCTGGTGACCGATCGCGGTGCGCACTTCGACAAGGTCGTGAAGTTCGATGGCGGCAGCATCAAGCCCCAGGTCACGTGGGGCACCTCGCCCGAGATGGTTGCAACGGTGGACGGTCGTGTCCCCGATCCGGCCCGCATCGTCGATGCCACCAAGCGCAAGTCGGTCGAGCGGGCGCTCGATTACATGGGTCTGCAGCCCGACACGCCGATCACTGAGATTCGGATCGACAAGGTGTTCATCGGCTCCTGCACCAATTCGCGCATCGAAGATCTGCGCGCCGCTGCATCGGTGGTCAAGGGACGGCACATCGCGCCCACCGTCAAGCTCGCCATGGTCGTCCCGGGTTCGGGACTGGTGAAGCGGCAGGCGGAGGCGGAGGGACTGGACCGCGTGTTTCGCGAGGCCGGGTTCGACTGGCGCGAGCCGGGCTGCTCGATGTGCCTGGCGATGAACGACGATCGGCTGGAACCGGGCGAGCGTTGCGCCTCCACCTCGAACCGCAACTTCGAGGGGCGGCAGGGAGCGGGCGGGCGCACGCATCTGGTGAGTCCCGCGATGGCGGCGGCGGCGGCAATCGCGGGGCGATTCGTCGACGTACGCTCCAATATCTGATCGGTCTGGAGGCACTATGAGAAGCAAGTCGATCCGGGCACTGCTGCTGGCCGTGCTGGCGGTCCTGTTCACGCAGGGGTGCAACACCATGGAAGGCCTCGGCAAGGACATCGAAACGGCGGGCGACAAACTCGAGAACGCAGCGAAGAAGAACAAGTGATGGAAAAATTCGTGCGGCTCGATGCGCTCGTGGTGCCCCTCGACCGGGCCAACGTGGACACCGATGCCATCATCCCCAAGCAGTTCCTGAAGTCGATCAAGCGCAGCGGCTTCGGCCCGAACCTGTTCGACGCGTGGCGCTACCTCGACCCCGGCGAGCCGGGCATGGACAACTCGAGGCGCCCGCTGAACCAGGACTTCGTGCTGAACCATCCGCGCTACAAGGGCGGGCAGATCCTGCTGGCACGGGAGAACTTCGGCTGCGGGTCGTCGCGCGAACATGCACCCTGGGCGCTGCTGGACTACGGCTTTCGCTGCATCATCGCGCCGAGCTATGCCGACATCTTCTTCAACAACTGCTTCAAGAACGGCCTGCTCCCGGTGATTCTCGAGGCCGGCGCTGTCGACCAGTTGTTCCGCGAAGTGGAGGCGACACCGGGTTACCGCCTGGTGGTGGATCTGGACAAGCAGGTCGTCCTCACGCCGCGCGGGCAGGCCTACGCGTTCTCGATCGATCCCTTCCGCAAGCATTGCCTGCTCAACGGCCTGGACGAGATCGGCCTGACGCTGCAGCACGCGGACGAGATCCGCGCATTCGAGGCCAAACGCAAGTCCGAGCAGCCCTGGCTGTTCGGCTAGTTCCCCGGTAGCCGACCGCCGCACGCCCGTCGGCTGCAGCCGGCGCGCGTGGCGTCGGGTTTTCTCACTGGCAGGAAGATGACATGAAGATCGCAGTTCTGGCGGGTGACGGAATCGGTCCCGAGATCATGGCCCAGGGCCTCAAGGTGCTCGATGCGCTGCGCAGCGACGGGCTGAAGATCGAGACCGAGACTGCGCCGGTGGGCGGTGCCGGCTACGACGCGGCCAAGGATCCGCTGCCGGAGCAGACCCTGTCACTGGCGCGCTCCGCCGATGCCATTCTGTTCGGTGCCGTCGGCGGACCCCGGTACGACACGCTTCCCCGCGCCATGCGGCCCGAGCAGGGATTGTTGCGCCTGCGCAAGGAACTGTCTCTGTTCGCCAACCTGCGACCGGCCGTGCTGTATCCGGAACTGGCCGCCGCCTCCACGCTCAAGCCCGAGGTCGTCGCCGGGCTCGACATCATGATCCTGCGGGAGCTCACCGGAGACATCTACTTCGGCCAGCCGCGCGGGCGCCGGGAGGCCGAGGGCGAGCGCGAGGGCTTCGACACCATGAAGTATCGGGAATCGGAGATCCGCCGCATCGCGCGGATGGGATTCGACATCGCGCTCAAGCGCAGCCGCAGGCTGTGCTCGGTGGACAAGGCCAATGTGCTCGACACCAGCATCCTGTGGCGCGAGGTCGTGAACGAGGTGGCCGGGGACTATCCGCAGGTGGAGTTGTCGCACATGTACGTCGACAATGCCGCCATGCAGCTGGTGCGCGCGCCCAAGCAGTTCGACGTCATCGTGACCGGCAACATGTTCGGTGACATCCTCTCGGACGAGGCCTCCATGCTCACCGGCTCGATCGGGATGCTGCCCTCGGCCTCGCTCGACGCCCAGAACAAGGGCATGTACGAGCCGATCCACGGTTCGGCGCCGGACATTGCCGGAAAGGGTGTGGCGAATCCGCTCGCCACCATCCTCTCGGCGGCGATGATGATGCGCTATAGCTTCGACCGCGCCGACGTGGCCGAGCGCATCGAGGGCGCGGTGCGGCGGGTGCTCGCACAAGGCCTGCGCACCGGCGACATCTGGCAGGAGGGCACGCGCCGGGTGGGCACGGCCGAGATGGGCGATGCGGTGGTGAGCGCCCTGGCACATCGATAGAGGGAGATTCGGCGATGCGGGCAGGATTCATCGGCTGGCGCGGCATGGTGGGCTCGGTCCTCATGCAGCGCATGACGGAGGAGCGCGATTTCGAGCACGTCGAGCCGAGCTTCGTCACCACTTCCCTGGCGGGCGCGCGCGGGCCGGACGTCGCCCGCGGCGCGCAGCCGCTCCTGGATGCGCGCGACATCGACGCGCTGTGCCGACATGAGGTCCTGGTGTCGTGCCAGGGCGGGGACTACACCGGCGAGATGCATCCGAAGCTGCGCGCGGCGGGCTGGACAGGCTACTGGATCGATGCGGCCTCCGCGCTGCGCATGCGCGACGATGCGGTGATCATCCTGGATCCGGTCAATCGCGGCGTGATCGATCGCGCGCTGGCGGACGGCGTGCGCGACTACATCGGCGGCAACTGCACGGTGAGCCTGATGCTGATGGGCATGCACGGCCTCTTTCAGGCAGGACTGGTGGAGTGGATCAGCGCGATGACCTATCAGGCCGCCTCGGGAGCCGGCGCGCAGAACATGCGCGAGCTGCTCGCGCAGATGGGTGCCGTGCATGCCAGCGTGCGCGATCTGCTCGACGATCCTTCTTCCTCCATTCTCGCCGTCGACCGCGCGGTCAGCAGCGCACTGCGCGCCGACACCTTGCCCACAGCGCATTTCGGTCATGCCCTGGCAGGCAGTCTCCTGCCCTGGATCGACAAGGATCTCGGCAACGGCCAGAGTCGCGAGGAGTGGAAGGCGCAGGCAGAAGGCAACAAGATCCTGGGCCGCGCTGACCGCCCCATCCCGATGGACGGCATCTGTGTGCGCATCGGTGCCATGCGCTGCCACAGCCAGGCGCTGACGGTCAAACTCACGCGCGATGTGCCGCTGGCCGACATCGAACGCCTGCTGGCGCAGGCGAACGAGTGGGTCGAGGTCGTGCCCAACGAGCGCGACGCGAGCCTGCGCACGCTGACGCCCGCGCAAGTCACGGGCACGCTGCGCGTTCCCATCGGACGCTTGCGCAAGCTGCCCATGGGCGGTGACTACCTGAGTGCGTTCACCGTGGGAGATCAGCTTCTGTGGGGTGCGGCAGAGCCGCTGCGCAGGATGCTGCGCATCCTCGTCGAGCGCCGCTAGACGCGGCGCGCACCGGCTGTTGCGCAGCGGTTTGCCGGCTGCGCGATCGCCCTGCATGACGCATTCTGGCGAGGCTCTTGCTTCTGGGGTCGGACGTTTCACATTCGCACTGGCACTGCCAAATTCTGCGAACCGGGCGCCGGCTTGGTGAAAGACCATTAAAGACTGTTTGCCACCGGCCGAAAAACAGCTAGGAAAATTGCTGGCTTAGCTGCTCGACTCAGACGCTGGATGAGCTTGCATCCATACCTTCACGATGTTAATTTTTTAAAGAACTCATGGTCATAACGAAAGGTGGCGCCGTGGGCAAACCAGTCTCCCGCTCTGTGGTCTTGGCGAGCGCAATGCTCGCGTTGTCGTCAGCTGCAGGTGCCGCAGGGCTGGGCCGGCTGAGTGTTCTGTCGGATCTCGGCCAGCCGTTGCGCGCCGAAATCGACGTCGTGGCGGTCGAGAAGGACGAGCTGGAAAGCCTCAGCGCGCGTCTGGCATCGATCGAAACCTACGTGCAGAACAACCTGCCGTATCCGTCGCCGTCCATGGGTCTGCAGCTGAGCCTGGAGATGCGGCAGTCGGGGCAGCCGTACATCGTGGCGACCACCGTGCAGCCGATCAACGAGCCCTTCGTCGACATTCTGGTCGAGCTGACGTGGAACGACGGGCGCATTCTGCGCGGCTACACGGCGCTGATCGATCCGCCCACCTTCGGCAGCGACGACCGCGAGCCGTCCGTTGCGCAATCCGATCTCGCGCCCGAGATCGCACCCGCCCCGATGGCGGCGCCCGAGCCGAGCGTCGAGACGCAGTTCGGGAGCGAATTGACGCAGCCTGCGCCCGACGTCGAAGCGATAGAGCGCACCGAACCGACCTACGAGTCGGCACCTGAAGGGCCGGACCGGCCCGCGGCAGAGGCCGCCGCGCAGCCCGGCCTCGATGCCGCAGACGACGGCGTCGCAGCGGACGGTGCCGAGATGTCCCAGCCGGTCGCCGAGGCCAACCCGGCAACGATCGCAACGGACAGCGCGACCGACACCCATCAGGTGAAACGCGGCGAAACGCTGAGCGGCATCGCCAGACAGTTCGTGTCCGAGGACGTGTCCCTGGACCAGATGCTGGTCCTGCTCGTGCGCACGAATCCCGACGCTTTCGTCGACGGCAACATGAACCGGCTGAAGGCCGGCAAGGTGCTGCAGATCCCCGGCGGTGCCGACGCGGCCGCGATCGATCCGGCGGAAGCGCGCCAGGTTGTGCGGCTGCAGACGGCAGACTTCAACGCCTATCGCGAGAAGCTGGCGGCAGCGGCAGCCGAGGCGGCCGGTACTCCCGCCGCGGGCCAAAGCGCGTCGGGCAGCATTTCCGCGATGGTCGGCGACGAGGCTCCTGCGGGAGCGGAGCAGCCGAAGGAAGTGGTCAAGCTGTCGGCGGGCGACGGGGCTGCCGACCAGGGTGCGAAGAGCGCACGTGCGCTCGAAGAGGAATTGGCGGCGCGGGAGAAGACGATCCGCGAGCAGAACGAGCGCGTGGCCATGCTCGAGAAGCAGGTCAAGGACATGCAGGCGTTGCTCGAACTGCGCAACGAGGGCATGGCCAATGTGCAGCAGTCGGCCCAGACCGACGCGGCAACGGTGGAGCCGGCACCTGCCGCCGCCGCGGGTCAGGCTGCGACGCCGGATGCCGCAGCACCCGCCGCGGGACCCGCTGCCGAGGCACCGGCTGCGGCGGGGGTGACCGAAGAACCGAAGCCGGTTCAGGCAAAGAAACCGAAGGTGGTGGCGAAGCCGGCACCGAGTTTCACCGATCAACTGCTCGACCAGCCGTTGTACCTTGCCGGCGGTGCGGCGGTGCTCGGTCTGCTCGGCTTCCTCGGATTCAAGCTGGCGCGCAAGCGCAAGCAGGACGATGAAGTCGAGCCAGTCGAGAGCGTCGAGCATTCCGAGGATGTCAGCGCGACCAGGGCCGCGGAGACCATCGCGGCAGAGGTGCCGGCAGGACTTGCCTCCACCGGACTTCCCTCCACCGGTGTGCCGCCGATGAGCGAGGACGTCGATCCTCTCGCAGAGGCCGAGATCTATCTGGCATACGGACGCGACGGCCAGGCAGAGGAAATTCTGAAGGAGGCCCTGCAGGGCAATCCGCGGCGTCACGAGATCCATCTCAAGCTGCTCGAGATCTATGCCAAGCGCAAGGATGCCGCCGCGTTCGACGGCGTTGCGCGCGAGCTGCACATGGCCACCGGCGGTCAGGGTGAGGTCTGGCTGCAGGCGGCACGTCTGGGCTATCCGCTCGACCCGCAGAATCCGCGCTACGCGCTGGGCAAGCCCGTGGGCGCCGGGGTTGCGGCGTCTGCCGGCGCAAGTGGCGCGGTGGAAGACAAGCTGGACTTCGATATCGGCCTGGACGAGCCGGATGCAGCGACCAAGACGGACATCGACCTGAGCCGTCTCGGTGCCGCAGCCGGGACCAGCACCGACGTCGACCTGTCCAACCTCACCGCCGGCCAGAACGCAATGAGCGCGCTCGCACAGTCGACCACGGCGGGCATGGAACGCACGCAGCAGACGGCCGCGATGGATCTCGACCTCGGCGCGGACCAGGGCAAGCCCACCGGCCTGGACTTCGACTTCGACCTGAACGGCATGGGCAGCGAACCGACCGACAAGGTCAGCGCGCCGGTGGCCAATGCCGGTGCGCCTGGCAGCATGAGCTTCGACCTGAGCAAGATCTCCCTCGACGAGGGCGCCCTGGACAAGGTGGAGCCGCGCCTGGATGTCGGCACGGCCTCGACGCCGGACATCGACCTGTCCAGCATCGACCTCAGGCTGGATGGGGGTCAGGCCGAGGGTTCGGTCGCGGGCGGTGCGCACGACGATCAGTGGTACGACGTACAGACCAAGTTCGACCTGGCCAAGGCTTATCAGGAGATGGGCGACAAGGAAGGCGCGCGCGAGATCCTGCGCGAAGTGATCGCCGAAGGCGACAACGAGCAGCAGGCAGCCGCCCAGCGCGTGCTGGAGACGCTGGCCTGAGCCAGCGTGCGGTGCCCCGCGGGCACCGCGCTTGACGACAGGCTAGACTTCGCGTGTTGACGACACGGCCCCGTCCGGGGCCGTTTCGCTTTTCAGGTGGCGCGGACGCGGCGGCGGCTCGTTTGCGGTTATTCTCTGACACGTGCGCATCGCTCTCGGCATCGAATACGACGGCAGCCGCTACTGCGGCTGGCAGACTCAACCCTCCGGTTGCGCGGTGCAGGACTGCCTGGAGCGCGTGCTGTCGCAGATCGCCGCGCAACCGCTCGTCACGCAGTGCGCGGGGCGCACCGACGCGGGCGTGCACGCACTCGGACAGGTAGTCCACTTCGATACCGATGCGCGGCGTCCGCTCAGTGCCTGGGTGCGCGGGGCCAACACGCTGCTGCCGCGCTCCTGTGCAGTGCTGTGGGCGCGCGAGGTCGCACCCGAGTTCCATGCGCGCTTCGGCGCACGGGGCCGGACCTACCTGTACGTGCTGCTGAACCGACGCGAGCGTCCGGGGTTGTTCGCCGACCACGTCGGCTGGCATCACCACGATCTCGACATCTCCCGCATGCGTGAGGCGGCAGCGGCGCTACTCGGAACGCACGACTTCAGCGCCTTCCGTGCCGCCGAGTGCCAGGCGCGCACCCCGGTCAAGACGCTGACGCGAATCGACGTCGAACGGCAAGGCGAACTGCTCGTCTTCCACCTGCGCGCCGATGCCTTCCTGCATCATATGGTGCGCAACATCGTCGGCAGCCTGGTGCGCGTGGGCAACGGCTCGCGCCCGGTGGAGTGGATGCGCGAGCTGCTCTCGGGCCGTGACCGCTCGCGTGCCGCGCCGACATTCGCCGCCGGGGGCCTGTACCTGGCGGCGGTCGAGTACGACGCGCGCTGGGAGCTGCCGGGCGGCAACGTCGACGCGCGGCGCCTGCTGGCACGGCTCCCGCTGCCATCACTGATCGAGGACTGAGGATGGCCACCGCGGTCAAGATCTGCGGCATTACCACCCCCGAGGACGCACGTCATGCGGCGTACGCCGGGGCGCATGCGATCGGCGTGGTGTTCCATGCGGCGAGCGCGCGGCACGTGACGCCCGGGCAGGCGCGGGCGGTGGTCGAGGCCCTGCCACCCTTCGTCACGGCAGTCGGCCTGTTCGTGGACGCCGACCCGGCCGAGGTGCGCGCGGTCGTGCGCGCAACGGGCCTGCAACTGCTTCAGTTCCACGGCGATGAGAGCCCCGAATACTGCGCGGGCTTCGAGCTGCCCTACATCAAGGCCATCCGGGTGAGGCGGGGGGTGGATTTGCTACAATGCTCGCGCCGTTTTCAGGGGGCAAGAGGGCTGCTTCTCGATGCGTTTCACGAGGAGCATCGTGGCGGGACCGGTCAGCCGTTCGACTGGTCGCTGATCCCCCCGGATCTCCCCCTTCCGATCGTACTGGCGGGCGGACTCACGCCCGACACGGTCGAGCAGGCTGTGCGTCGCGTGCGGCCCTGGGGGGTGGACGTGAGCAGCGGCGTCGAACGCAGCAAAGGCGTCAAGGATCCGGCCAAGGTCGCCGCATTCATTCGAGGAGCGCGCAATGCAGATGTATGAGGCCGGGCAGATCTATGATCTGCCGGACAACCAGGGTCACTTCGGACCGTACGGCGGAGTGTTCGTCGCCGAGACCCTCATGTACGCGCTCGACGAACTCAAGCGCGAGTACTTGCGCCTGCGCGACGACGACGAGTTCCAGCGCGAGTTCCGCTATGAACTCAAGCACTACGTGGGAAGGCCCAGTCCGGTCTATCACGCCAAGCGCCTTTCGCAGCACCTCGGCGGGGCCCAAATCTGGCTCAAGCGCGAGGATCTCAACCATACCGGCGCGCACAAGATCAACAACACCATCGGCCAGTCGCTGGTTGCCCGGTGCATGGGCAAGCGGCGTGTGATCGCCGAGACCGGTGCCGGACAGCACGGCGTCGCCTCGGCCACCGTGGCGGCGCGCTACGGCATGGAATGCGTGGTGTACATGGGCGCCGAGGACGTCAAGCGTCAGGCGAGCAACGTCTATCGGATGAAGCTCCTCGGCGCCACGGTGGTCCCTGTCGAAAGTGGTTCGAAGACGCTCAAGGACGCGCTCAACGAAGCCATGCGCGACTGGGTGACGAACGTGGAGAGCACCTTTTACATCATCGGCACGGTGGCGGGGCCTCACCCCTATCCCATGATGGTGCGGGACTTCAACGCGGTCGTCGGCCAGGAACTGCTGGTGCAGATGCCGGAGGCCATCGGCCGCCAGCCGGACGCGATCCTCGCATGCGTGGGGGGCGGCAGCAATGCCATGGGTGTGTTCTACCCCTATATCCCGGAACGCGGTGTGCGGCTGATCGGTGTCGAGGCCGCCGGCGAGGGGCTGGGCACAGGACACCATGCTGCGACCCTGTGCGCAGGCCGACCCGGGGTGCTGCACGGCAACCGCACCTACCTGCTGCAGAGCGAGGACGGGCAGATCATCGAGACCCACTCCATCTCCGCCGGGCTGGACTATCCCGGTGTGGGACCCGAGCACGCCTGGCTCAAGGACAGCGGTCGTGCCGAATACGTAGCGGCAACCGACCAGGAAGCGCTCCAGGCATTCCATACGCTGTGCCGCATGGAGGGCATCATGCCGGCGCTCGAATCCAGCCATGCGCTCGCGCACGCGATGAAGATCGCACCGGAAATGGGCAAGGATCAGGTTCTCCTGGTCAACCTCTCCGGTCGGGGCGACAAGGACATGCATACCGTGGCCAAGGCCTCGGGCATCGACCTCTGACGCCGGTCGCAGCACCGACGCCCGCCCAACCGATCGAACCTCTGCCGATGTCACGCATCCCCGCTACGTTCCAGTCCCTCCAACAACACGGCCGAAAGGCGCTCATTCCCTTCATCACCGCGGGCGATCCCTCGCTCGCGCTCACCGTCCCGCTCATGCACGCACTGGTCGAGGCCGGCGCGGACATCATCGAACTGGGTGTGCCCTTCTCCGACCCGATGGCCGACGGCCCGGCAATCCAGCGCTCGAGCGAGCGTGCGCTCCGGCAGCACACCTCGCTCAAGGGCGTGCTCGAGGCCGTGCACGCGTTCCGCGAGAAGGATGCACGCACGCCGGTGGTGCTGATGGGCTATGCGAATCCGATCGAGGCGATGGGCACCGAACGCTTCGCCCAGGCCGCGGCCGAAGCCGGCGTGGACGGCGTGGTGGTCGTCGACTATCCGCCGGAGGAAGGCAGCGAACTGCTGCAGGCGCTGAAGGTGCGCCAGATCGACAGCATCTATCTGCTGTCGCCGACGTCCACCGATAGCCGCATCCGAGAGGTCGGCCGGGTCGCCAGCGGATACATCTACTACGTCTCTCTGAAGGGCGTGACCGGCGCGAGCACGCTGGATCTGGACGAGGTCGCGCGCAAGCTGCCGGCGATCAGGTCGCAGATCAAATTGCCCGTCGGCGTCGGATTCGGCATCCGTGACGGGGAAACGGCGCGTGCGGTGGGACAGCTGTCCGATGCGGTAGTCATCGGTACCCGGTTGGTGCAGGAGATCGAAGCCTCGGCGCCCGAGCAGGCCGTCGAGAAGGTTCGGGCGCTGGTGCGCGGCATCCGCCGCGCCATGGACCAGTAGCGCGCCCGATGCCCAACGAGGCGGCGGACGAATACGCCGCAGTCACTCTCGGAGGTGACGTGAGCTGGTTGCAGAAGCTGCTTCCGCCGAAGATCAAGCGCAGCCCCGGCGCGGCCAAGAAAGCCGTGCCCGAAGGGTTGTGGGTCAAGTGCGAGGTGTGCGAGGCGGTGCTCTATCGGGCCGATCTCGAGAAGAGCCTCGACGTGTGCCCCAAATGCTCGCACCACGATCGCATCACAGCGCGCGAGCGCATCGACATGACGCTCGACCCGGAGGGCCGGTACGAAATCGGCGCCGAGGTGGTGCCGATTGATTTCCTGAAGTTCGTGGACAGCCGTCGTTACACCGAGCGCCTCTTGGCGGATCAGGCCGAGACGAACGAGGGCGATGCGCTGGTGGTGATGCAGGGCGCGATCAAGACCGTCCCGGCGGTGGTCGCCGCGTTCGAGTTTCGCTTCATGGGCGGTTCCATGGGCTCGGTGGTCGGCGAGCGCTTCGTGCGCGGGGTGCAGTGTGCGATCGAGCAGAGGAGTGCGTTCGTGTGCTTCACCGCCAGCGGCGGGGCGCGCATGCAGGAGGGACTGATGTCCCTGATGCAGATGGCCAAGACCACCGCTGCGCTCACGCAACTGTCGGCCGAGCGCCTGCCCTTCATCTGCGTTCTGACCGATCCCACCATGGGTGGTGTGTCTGCGAGCTTCGCGATGATCGGCGACGTGGTGCTCGCCGAACCCGGTGCGCTGATCGGCTTTGCCGGCCCGCGCGTGATCGAGCAGACGGTCAAGCAGACGTTGCCGGAGGGCTTCCAGCGCGCGGAGTTCCTACTCGAGCACGGCGCCATCGACATGATCGTGGATCGGCGCGAGATGCGTGACCGGCTCGCGAGCCTCATCACGCTGTTGACGCGCACGCCGGCCGCCTGAGCGCCCCTCAGCCCGGTGCGCGACGTCCGCGCGCTTCCTGACTGCGATGCACCCGTCCGCCCCCTCTGCCGGCAGTTCGCTTGCGGCCTGGCTCGGCTACCTGGAGCGCCTGCATCCCAAGGCCATGGACTTCGGACTCGAGCGCATCGATGCCGTGCGTGCGCGGCTCGCCCTGGTCCCGGCGTTCCCGCTGATCACGGTGGGCGGTACCAACGGCAAGGGCTCGACCTGCGCCATCCTCGAGAGCTTTCTGCGCTGCGCGGGATACCGCGTCGGTCGCTACAGCTCGCCGCATCTGCTGCGCTACAACGAGCGCGTGTCGATCGATGGGCGCGAGGCCGGCGACGCCGATCTGGTGCATGCGTTCGAACGGGTGGAAGCCGCGCGCGCGGAGGTGAGTCTCACCTATTTCGAGTTCGGTACGCTGGCGGCGATGCTCCTGTTCCAGGACGTCCCGGTCGAAGTGGCCGTGCTCGAGGTGGGGCTGGGCGGCCGTCTCGACGCCGTCAACGTGTTCGATCCCGACTGCGCGGTGCTGGTCAGTGTCGGGCTCGATCACATGGAATACTTGGGCGATTCGCGCGAGGCGATCGGTGCCGAGAAGGCAGGCATTTTCCGCGCCGGCCGGCCGGCCATCATCGGTGATCCCGATCCGCCGCGCAGCGTCGTCGAGCACGCGCAACGGATCGGCGCTTCCATCCACCTGATCGACCGCGACTTCGGCGCCGTCGCGCGCGAGCAGGACTGGACGTTCTGGAGCCTGCACGCACGGCGCGCCGGGTTGCCGTGGCCGAGTCTGCGTGGCGCGTTCCAGCTGGGCAACGCCGCCGCCGCGCTAATGGCCCTGGAGACGATGCGATCGCGCCTGCCGGTGGACATGGGGGCGATTCGCCGTGGACTGGTGGAGGTGGAACTGCCCGGCCGCTTCCAGGTACTGCCAGGCCGGCCGATGACGATTCTCGACGTCGCCCACAACCCGCACGCGGCGCTCCGACTGCGCGAGAATCTGTCGCGCATCCCGGGTGGCCGGACCCTGGCAGTGTTCGCGATGCTGCGCGACAAGGATGTGGTCGGGGTCGCACGCGTCCTGGCCGATAGCGTGGACGCCTGGTTCGTCGCCACGCTTCCGGGTCCGCGCGGGGAAAGCGCAACCGGCGTCGTGGCCCGATTGCGCACGGCGGGCGTGGTGGCGGCGGTGCACGTCTGCCGCGACGTGCCGGAAGCATTGCGCAGCGCGCGGGGCGACGCGGGAGCGGATGATAAAATTGTCGTGTTCGGTTCCTTTCTCACGGTAGCGGCCGCACTCGGCTTCTCCGATACCCGATCCGGCTGATACGACGAGACTCGAGCTTGGCCAGGAACAACGTCTCCGACGAAGAGATCCATCTGCGCAAGCGTGCGCGCCGGCGTCTGGTTGGCGCCATTGCGCTGGTCATCGTTGCGGTCGCGGCAGTTCCGCTGCTGCTCGATGCCGAGCCGCGCGGCGCTCACCCGGTACCGCAGGTGAGGGTGACGGATGCACCGCCGGAGCCTACGCCGCCGGTGCCTGTCGCACCGCCGCCGCCAGCCGACGTTCCGGATGAGTCGGCTCCGTCCGCTCCGGTGTCCCTCGAGGAAGCCGCGACCGCGTCACCTCCGGTGCCGCCGCTGGCGGCGCAACGCCTCGACGGGGAGCCGGACGCTGCGAGTGCCGGCACCCCGGGCGCGCAGCCGGCCGGTACGACGACGTACGTGGTGCAGTTGATCGCCACCACGTCCCCGGACAAGGCGCGTGAGCTGAGCCGCACGCTGCAGAATCAGGAGTTTCCGGTATTCACCGAGAAGACCCCCGACGGTGGCAAGATCCGTGTGCGTGTCGGGCCGTTCGTGCAGCAGGCGGCAGCGGAGGCTGCACGCAGCCGGTTGATCCAACTCGGCTTCGACCCCGGCAAGGTCGTGACGAAGGGCGACTGAGGGCGTGGCGACGCAGTGAACGGACTGGACTACGCCATTCTCGCCGTGCTCGCGCTGTCCATCCTGCTCAGCGTGCTGCGCGGCGCCGTGCGCGAACTGATGTCGCTGCTCTCCTGGGTCATCGCGGTGTGGCTCGCCGTGCGCTATGCGCCGCATGCCGCGATCTTCATGCCCGATTCGCTGTCCAATACTTCGTTGCGCCTCGCAGCGGGCTTTGCCGTGGTGTTCCTCGGCGCCCTGCTGGTCCTCGCGCTGTTTACGATGGTCGTCGCCGGTCTGTTGCGCAAGTCGCCGCTCTCCGGCGTGGATCGCCTGCTCGGAGGCGTGTTCGGCTTGGTCCGCGCGCTCGTCATTCTGGTGGCAGCCACGCTGGTGGCCGGACTGACTGCCGTCCCGCGCGAGCCGATCTGGAAGGAGTCGAAGCTCGTGGCGCCATTGCAGGCGCTGGCGGTCGCGGCGCGTAGCTACCTGCCGCAGGCGGTCGCGCAACGGATAGGCTACGATTGAGCGACGCTGGCTCGCACGTTGCGTCGGAGTTCGAGGCGAGGCCGACCGGATGCGGTGGCCTCGTTACGATCGTGTCAAATCACCGAGACCGGATATGTGTGGAATCATCGGCGTTGCAGCCAAGTCGCCCGTCAATCAGCTGCTCTACGACGGCCTGCTCGTGCTGCAGCATCGCGGGCAGGATGCGGCGGGAATCGTCACAGCGGAGCAGAGCACCTTCCACATGCACAAGGGCGGCGGACTGGTGCGCGACGTCTTCCGCACGCGCGACATGCGCAACCTGGGGGGACGGACGGGCATCGCCCACTGCCGCTATCCGACAGCGGGGTCGGCCAACAATTCCGCCGAGGCGCAACCTCTGTACGTCAACTCGCCCTTCGGGATCGTTCTCGGTCACAACGGCAACCTGACCAACTCGGAAGCGCTCAAGCGCGAACTGTTCCGTCAGGATCTGCGGCACGTCAACACCAACTCCGATTCAGAGGTGCTGCTCAACGTGCTGGCGCACGAGCTGCAGGATGCCTCCGCCACCTGTGCGCTCGACCCGGCCACCATCTTCCGAGCGGTGGCAGGCGTGCATCGGCGCGTGCGCGGCGCCTACGCGGTGGTGGCGATGATCGCGGGCTACGGCTTGCTCGCCTTCCGGGATCCGTATGGAATCCGGCCGCTGGTGGTCGGGACGAGATCCGACCAGGGCGATGAGTATCTGGTTGCCTCGGAAAGCGTCGCGCTCGACGTGCTGGGCTTCAAGCTGGTGCGCGACGTCGCGCCGGGCGAGGCGATCTTCATCGACATGGACGGGAGTTTCTTCAGCAAGCAGTGCGCCGCGCACCCGTCGCTCAATCCGTGCATCTTCGAGTTCGTCTATCTCGCACGACCCGACTCGATGATCGACGGCATCTCGGTGTACGAGACGCGCCTGCGCATGGGCGAGAGCCTCGCGGAGAAGATCCAGCGCGACTATGCGGCGTTGGACATCGACGTCGTCATTCCGATACCGGATTCCAGCCGGCCGGCCGCCATGGAGCTCGCGAGCAAGCTCGACGTGGCCTATCGCGAGGGCTTCATCAAGAACCGCTATATCGGCCGCACCTTCATCATGCCGGGGCAGGGTGTGCGCAAGAAGTCGGTGCGTCAGAAGCTCAATGCGATCGGCATGGAGTTCAAGGGGAAGAACGTGCTGCTGGTGGATGACTCGATCGTGCGCGGCACCACCAGCCGCGAGATCGTGCAGATGGCGCGCGACTCTGGTGCCAACAAGGTGTTCTTCGCCTCCGCGTCGCCCCCCGTGCGCTTCCCGAACGTGTATGGCATCGACATGCCCAGCGCGCGTGAGCTCATTGCCACCGGTCGCAGCGACGAGGAGATCGCGCGCGAGATCGGCGCCGACTGCCTGATCTACCAAG
Organism: Pseudomonadota bacterium; assembly: GCA_023430065.1. GTDB lineage: Bacteria > Pseudomonadota > Gammaproteobacteria > Burkholderiales > SHXO01 > SHXO01. Next base: position 35,095 of record JAEZCG010000004.1, read on the forward strand.
ACCTGGACGCGCTGGAGCGCGGCGTGGCTTCGGTCAATCCCCAGGTCCAGAACTTCGAGACCTCCTGTTTCAGCGGCGTCTACATCACGGGCGACGTCACCCCCGAGTATCTGGCCGGAGTGGAGGCCAACCGCAACGACGTGGAACTGGGCCTGCGCTCCACGGTCGCCACCACGCAACTCGACCTGAATCTGGTGGGCGCCGACTGACGCACCCCCGACCGCCGCACGGCAGTTGACGAGTTCGCCGCCGCCCGGTATCTTCCGCACCTCGCGCCGATTTGAAGTCACAGCTTGCGGGCGCGTTACAAGTGCAGCTAAAGCGTGGGGAAAACCCGCGTTGGCACTGCTGCGCGGGTTTTTCCTATTTTGCAGGTCCGAAAATGACCGAACTCGACTTCGAGACGCTGGCGGTGCGGGCGGGAATCCAGCGCAGCCAGTTTCACGAGCACGCAGAGGGCTTGTTCCTCACCTCCAGCTTCGTCTTCGACACCGCCGCACAGGCCGCCGAGCGCTTCTCGGGCGCTCAGCAAGGCATGGTGTACTCGCGCTACACCAATCCCACGGTGGCGATGCTGCAGGATCGCCTGGCCGCACTGGAGGGCGCCGAGTGCTGTATCGCCACCGCATCGGGAATGTCCGCCATCCTTGCCACCGTCCTCGGTTTGCTGCGCGGCGGGGAGCACATCGTCGCCTCGCGCAGCCTGTTCGGCGCCACGGTGCAGCTGTTCAGCAACTGGCTGCCGCGCTTTGGCATCGATACCACCTTCGTCGCCGGTGCCGATCCGTCCGACTGGAGGACTGCCATTCGCCCGAGCACGCGCCTGCTGTTCGTCGAGACGCCGTCGAACCCGCTCACCGAGATCTTCGACCTCGCGGCGCTGGCCGGTCTGGCGCACGCGCATTCGGCGCGGCTGGTGGTGGACAACTGCCTCTGCACACCGGCTCTGCAGCGCCCGCTCGCGCTGGGCGCGGACGTGGTCGTGCACTCGGCAACGAAATACCTCGACGGGCAGGGCCGGGTGCTTGGCGGCGCCGTGCTGGGCGCGCGTGCCCTGATCGAGGAACCGCTCACCGCCTTCCTGCGCAATGCCGGACCGACGCTCTCGCCATTCAATGCCTGGGTGATCCTCAAGGGCTTGGAGACACTCAAGCTGCGCATGGACGCGCATTGCGCAGGCGCGGCGGCACTTGCGAGCTGGCTGGAACGCCATCCGCGTGTCGAGCGGGTGTGGTACCCCGGCCTCCCGAGCCACCCCCAGCATGCGCTTGCCCAGCGCCAGCAGAGCGCCGGCGGGGGGATCGTGTCCTTCGTGGTGAAGGGCGGGCGCGAGGCGGCCTGGGGCGTGGTCGACTCATGCCGTCTGATCTCGATCACGGCCAATCTCGGCGACGCGAAGAGCACGATCACGCATCCGGCCAGCACCACACACGGCCGCCTGGCGCCGGCCGCGCGCGCGGCAGCGGGAATCGAGGAAGGGTTGCTGCGCGTGGCGGTGGGACTGGAGTCGGTGCGGGACCTGCAAGCCGACCTGGCGCGCGGGCTGGGCTGAGCGCTCAGGCGATCGCGAACGGCATTGGGACGCTCTCCCAGTTGTCCGCCGAGACGCGCAGGTACTGCCCGGTGCGGTACCAGTCCGACAGGACCCAGCGCTCGCGCCGCCGACCGTCCACCTCCAGCTCGTGGCGTGCTGCGCGATGCGTGTGGCCGTGGATCATGCGCGAGCAGTCGTAGCGGCGGAAGGCCTCTTCCACCGCCGCAGGCATCACGTCCATGATCTCCATGCGCTTGACCGTCTTCTCGCCCTCGCTCATGCGCCGTGCACCCCCGATGATGCGCTTGCGCCGCTGCAGGGGCAGGCGCATGAACACGCCTTGCGCCAGGCGGTTTCTCACCACCCGGCGGAAGGCCTGATAGCGCCGGTCCTGCGTGCACAGCAGGTCGCCGTGCGTGAGCAGCGTGCGCATTCCATAGAGGTCCACGACGGTGGGGTCGTGCAGCGGAAGCACCCCGGCGGAGGCGGCAAAGCGCTGCGCCAGCAGGAAGTCGCGGTTGCCGTGCATCACGTGGACAGGGACTTTGCGCGCCACACGCGCGAGCCGCTGCACCACCTGGGCATTGAACGCATCGTCCAGGTCGTCGTCGCCGGCCCAGTACTCGAACAGATCGCCGAGCACGTAGACTGCGTCGGCCTGGGCGGCCGGGCCGTCCAGGAATCGCTCGAAGGCCTGCGTGGCGAGCGGCCGCTCGGCGCTCAGGTGCAGATCGGACAGGAACAGCGTGGTACCGGGCACCGGGCGCGGCCGCCTTCGACGCTCAGACCACCTCGACGCTCTTGACGATCACGTCCTCGAGCGGGACATCGTCGTGCATTCCGCGGCTTCCCGTAGCCACCTTGCGGATCTGGTCCACGACTTCCTTCCCCTCCACCACCCGGCCGAACACGCAGTAGCCCCAGCCCTGCGGACTGGGCGAAGAGAAATTGAGGAAATCGTTGTCGGCCACGTTGATGAAGAACTGGCTGGAGGCGGAGTGCGGGTCCGGAGTGCGCGCCATCGCGATGGTGTAGGCGACGTTGCCCAGACCGTTGTCGGCTTCGTTCTTGATCGGAGCGCGCGTGGTCTTCTGCTTCATGCCCGGTTCGAATCCTCCGCCCTGGATCATGAAGCCGTCGATGACCCGATGGAACACCGTGTTCGCGTAGAACCCGCTCTCCACGTAGTCGAGGAAATTGCGCACCGTCGCGGGCGCGCGCGCCTCGTCCAGCTCGAGGGTGATGGTGCCCATACTCGTATGCAGTTTGACCATGGTATCTCCAGGTGCGAATCAGTTGGCCGAGACGATCTCGCTCTCGATGAGCCAGCGTCCGTCTTGCTTGATCAGTTGCAGGGTCTTCAGCACGCTGTGCTTGACGGTCGGCGATGCGTAGTCCTGCCGGAAGGTGACGCTCGCGCGCCTGTCGTCGTCCAGTGTCACGCGTGGGGACACCACCGAGACGCGCAGGTCGCGTGCCAGTTCGAGCCGCCCGCGCCGCTGCGCCTCCCACGCGGCGCGCGAAGTGCCGTCAGGAGGTGTGAAAGCCGGTGCGTAGTAGGAAAGGTAGGCAGCGGCATCGCCCTGCGACCACGCCTGTGCCCAACCCTCGACCGCGGCGAGGAGCTCGGCCCTGGCATCGACCGCAGGCGGCGCGTTCGGCGCCGGCTCGTCAGCTGGCGACGCCGCGGGCTCTGCTGCCGGCGAAGCGGCGGTCGACGCCGCGCCCGGCACGATCTGACCGAGGCGATCCAGCTTCTCTCTCGCGCGCGCGTTGTCCACGTCCAGGCGCAGCGCGGCGGCGTACGCCTCGCCGGCGAGCGCGGCGTAGACGTCGCCCAGATTCTCGTGCGCGGTGGCGTAGTCCGGATGCGTGCGCAGCGCCATTTCCAGCGCTTCGCGGGCTGCACGATAGTTGCCGTGCGACGCATGCAGCACCGCGAGATTGTTGTAGGGTTCCGGCATCTCCGGGAAGTCCTGCGTCAGACTGGTGAACAGCGCGATCGCGTCGGCCGTGCGCTGCTGTTCGCTTAAGATCACACCTTTCAGAAAGCGCGCGCGCGCATCGCGCGGATTGCGTTGCAGCTGCGCGTCCAGGCGTGCGAGTGCCGCGTCGCGCTGCCCTTGGCGGTGCAGTGCCTGCGCCTCCTCGAACGCGTCGGCGGATGCGGCAGGATGCACCGCCAGGGCGCTCAACGCGAGCGCGAGGGCGAACAGGATGCGGTGCATGGGCGTCGTGCTATACTCTTTGCAAAAGCGTGCTAGGTACTTGTAATACTAGCAGAATTCGAGACAGACCCGATCCCTCCACCGGTCCACGGCAAACCTCCCTCGCCGAACGGCGAGCCGCGACGACGGCCCGGCAGTTCGCGTGGCAGGACGGCACAGGCGCCGCCCCATGCTGCACATCCACAATTCGCTGACGCGGCAAAAGCAGAAATTCGAACCGATCCAGCCCGGCTCGGTGCGCATGTACGTCTGCGGCATGACCGTGTACGACTACTGCCACATCGGTCATGCGCGCGTCATGGTGGTGTTCGACGTCGTGCGTCGGTGGCTGCGCGCGAGCGGCTTCGACGTACAGTACGTGCGCAACATCACGGATATCGACGACAAGATCATCCGTCGCGCACTGGAGAACGGCGAGAGCATCCAGACCCTGACCGAGCGCTTCATCGGCTTCATGGATGAGGATGCGCAGGCGCTCGGCGTGGAGAAACCCGATCACGAGCCGCGCGCGACCGAGCACGTGCCCGGCATGCTGGCCATCATCGACGCACTCGAGCGCAAGAATCTGGCCTATCGCGCGGCGAACGGCGACGTGTACTACTCGGTGCGCGGTTTCCGCGAGTACGGGAAGCTGTCGGGCAAGTCGCTCGAGGATCTGCGCGCCGGCGAGCGTGTCGACGTGGACCCCAACAAGCAGGATCCGCTCGATTTCGTTTTGTGGAAGGCAGCCAAGCCAGGCGAGCCCGCGTGGGAATCGCCCTGGGGCCGCGGACGCCCGGGCTGGCACATCGAGTGTTCGGCCATGAGCGAGCACTTCCTGGGCGAGCACTTCGACATCCACGGCGGCGGACAGGACCTGCTGTTCCCGCACCACGAGAACGAAATCGCGCAGTCCGAGGGCGCGCACGGCCACACCTTCGTCAATTACTGGATGCACAACGGCTTCGTGCGGGTGGACAACGAGAAGATGTCCAAGTCCCTGGGCAACTTCTTCACCGTGCGCGACGTGCTGAAACGGTACGACGCGGAGGTGGTGCGCTTCTTCATCGTGCGCGCGCACTACCGCAGTCCGCTCAACTACTCCGACCAGCATCTGGACGATGCACGCGCCGGGCTCAAGCGCCTGTACACCACCCTGCGCGATACGCCGGCTGGGCCGACGACCCCGGATTGGAGCGACCCGTTCGCCGCGCGCTTCAAGGCGGCGATGGACGACGACTTCAATACCGCCGATGCGGTCGCGGTGCTGTTCGAACTGGCGGGTGAGGTCAACCGCACGCGCGAGGCACGCAGTGCGTCGCTGTTGAAAGCGCTCGCGGCTGTGCTTGGTCTTCTGCAGCGTGAGCCGAACGATTTTCTCCAGAACCCGCTGCGAGGAAACATCCCGATCGGCGTCAGCCCAAAGGGAACGATGGGAATCACTGTGGACGGTGATCCGACGGCGGTGGGAATCTCCAGTGAGCAGATCGATCAGCTCATCGAACAGCGCAAGGCGGCGCGCCGGGCGAAGAACTTCGCCGAGGCGGATCGCATCCGCAAGGATCTGGAGGACAAGGGCGTGCTGCTGGAGGACACCGCGTCCGGCACGCTCTGGCGGAGGAAGTAGGCGACGGCGATCGCGCCGTCTTGTTCTGGTGCGAAGGGGGACGGATGTCGGATCGCACAGCAACCAATCGCAAGATGGCGTTCCCGCCGGCGCTCGCCTGCCTGCAGCCATTGCAGGACTGGCTGCGGGATGCGGCCACGGCGCTGCTGGCGCGCACTTCACCGCAAGCGGCGCCGCGCATGCCGACCTGGTATACCGGCGAGGGCGCGCACATCGCCGCGCAACTGGGCGATGCGGAGCTCGGGGAGGCGTGGAGTCAGTTCGGACGCCTCTATGCACAGTTCGAAGCGGCGGCGGATGCCTGCGTCGCCTCCGCCAGGCGCGGACGCGGCGACGCGGCGGCCGAACAGCTGCGGCAATCCTTCTCCGTGCTCGCCTCGCTCACCTCGCTGCTCACGGCCGGCAGCTTGCGCGAAGTGTCGCTGCTCTTCGCCGAGCGCGAGCGCCGGATCGCGCAGCGCTACGAGCAGGAGTTCCTCGAGGCCGCGCACATCGGCCGCTTCAGCGTGCGTCTGTCGGACGAGGCGCTGCTCGCCTGCGACGAAAGCTTCGCTGCCCTGTTCGACGGCGAGCCGGCGGGACTTCGTGGACGCGAAGCGCGTGCGGTGCTGGGCAAGGCCGCGTGGCGCGACCTGCGCGAAGACCTGAAGCCGGGGCAGACGCGTCGCGTGCGCATACGCCGTCCCCGTCCCAGGCAGCTGACCCTCGAGATCGTCGCCTACATGACCGGCACGGTGGCACGCGGCACGCTGCATGGCTTCGTGGTCAACGTGTCCCAGGCCGAGGCGGACGCGCAGAACCGCCGCCTGCTGTCCTCCGCGATCGAGGCGCTGGACCAATTGGTGGCGATCACCGATGCCAGGCAGCACCTCGTGTACGTGAATGGTGCCTTCGCGCGTGCGACCGGTTATGCGGCAGGTGAGGTGCTGGGACGCTCGCTGCGCTTCCTGCATGGACCGCAGACCAGCCCCGCTACGCTGGCGCTGCTGCGGCAGGCGGTACGCGCGGGCGAAGCCGCGCATGTCGAACTGGTCAATTACCGCAAGTCGGGCGAGGCGTACTGGGTGGATCTGTCCATGGTGCCCGTACCCGATGCGGGCGGCGAGATCACGCACTGGGTGGCAATCGGACACGACATCACCGCACGCAAGCGGCAGGAGGAGGAAATCACCCGCCTGGCGATGGAGGACCACCTCACCGGTCTACCCAATCGCCGTGCCGCCGAGGCGCGCCTGGCCATCGAGTGGAGCCGCGCCCGCCGCCGCGCGGGATCGTTTGCGGTGGCCCTGGTCGACGTGGATCGCTTCAAGCTGGTCAACGATCAGTACGGGCACCAAGTGGGCGATCAGGCCCTGATCCACATCGCCGCACTGCTGGGACGCAACAAGCGCGGCGGCGACTGGATCTGCCGCTGGGGCGGGGAGGAATTCCTGGTCTGCCTGCACGATCTCGATGCGCGGGGTGCACTCGCCGCGGCGGAACGCACGCGCAAGCTGATCCGCACCCACCCGCTGGCCGGACCGCATGGCGACCTGACGCTGACGGTGAGCATGGGCGTGGCGCTGTACGACGTGGATGTCGAATCGGTGGACGCGCTGGTGGCGCAAGCCGACAGCTTGCTATACGAGGCCAAGCGCGCCGGCCGCGACCGTGTGGTCAGCAATGCCAGGCCCTCGGCACGCGGCGTCACGAGCGGCAACTGGGAGCGCTCGCAGGTGCATAGCGCATTGCAGGAGCAGCGCGTGGTCGCGGCCTTCCAGCCCATCGTCGACCTGCGCAGCGGCGAGACCGTCGCCGAGGAGGCGCTCGCACGCATCGTGGGCCGGGACGATACGCTGGTGCCGGCCGGTGAATTCATCGGGGCGGCCGAGGCGCTGCGGCTGATCAGCGCGATCGACCGCACGGTGAGCGAGACTGCGCTGGAGCGCAGTGCGAGCGCCGCCGGCAATCCGCCTTGCACACGCTTCATCAATCTGTCGCAGCAGTTCCTTGCCGACGGCGAGGAGGTGGACCGCCTGCTCGACCGGGCAAAGGCGCTGCGTGTGCTGCCCAGCGCCAAGAACCAGCCGCTGGTGATCGAGCTGACCGAACGTCAGACGAACGACATGAAGCTGCTCAAGAGGCAGCTGAGACCGTTCCTGCAATCCGGCTTCGGGCTCGCACTGGATGATTTCGGAAGCGGACAGTCGTCGTTCATGTACCTGGCCGACCTGCCGCTGAGCTTCATCAAGATCGAGGGCTGGATGGTTCGGCGCATCGTGAGCGACTCGCGCATCCGTCAGCTGGTGGCATCGCTGGTGGGCACAGCACGCAGCTTCGATCTGCGAACGGTGGCCGAGTGCGTGGAGGATGGCCAGGCGGCGCAGGTGTTGTGCGACTTGGGGGTGGACTGGGCGCAGGGCTTTTTCTTCGCCGAGCCCGCGCTGGTGCACTGACCGGCATCAGCCCTCGAAGAATTCCTTGACCTTCTCGAACCAGCTCTTGGCCTTCGGGTTGTGGCGCCCCGACTCCTCCTGGTTGATCGCCTCGAGTTCGAGCAAGAGTTCCTTCTGGCGAGGGGTGAGGTTCACCGGTGTCTCGACCACCACGTGACACATCAGGTCGCCATAGGTATTGGTGCGCACCCCTTTGATGCCCTTGCCGCGCAGCCGGAACACCTTGCCCGACTGGGTCTCGGCCGGGATCTTGATCTTCGCGCTGCCGTCCAGGGTGGGAATCTCGATCTCGCCGCCGAGCGCGGCGGTGGTGAAGCTGATCGGCATCTCGCAGTGCAGGTCGTTCTCCTCGCGCTGGAACATCGCGTGAGGCCGCAGACGCACCACCACGTACAGGTCGCCGGGAGGTCCGCCGTTGACGCCGGCTTCGCCTTCGCCAGTCAGGCGGATGCGATCACCTTCGTCCACGCCTGCGGGAATCTTGACCGACAGGGTCTTCTGTTTCTTCACACGGCCGGCACCCGAGCAAGTACTGCAGGGGTCGCGCACGATCTTGCCCACACCGCCGCAGCGCGGGCAGGTCTGCTGGAGTGAAAAGAAGCCCTGCTGAATGCGCACCTGCCCCTGTCCCTGGCAGGTTGGACAGGTGATCGGCTCCGTGCCCGGTTTCGCGCCCGTGCCGTTGCATGGCTCGCAGGTCTCCAGCGTGGGAATGCGGATCTTGGTCTCGGCCCCGCGTGCGGCTTCCTCGAGTGAGATCTCGAGGTTGTAGCGCAGGTCGGCGCCGCGGTAGACGTTGGAACGGCCGCGTCCGCCGCCGAATATCTCGCTGAAGATGTCACCGAAGGCATCGCCGAAGCCGGCGCCGCCCGGGCCGCCGGCCATGCCCTCCATTGCCTGATGCCCGAAGCGGTCGTAGGCGCTGCGTTTGTCCTGATCGGACAGGACTTCGTAGGCCTCCTTGGCCTCCTTGAACTTGTCCTCGGCCGTGGCGCTGTCCGGATTGCGGTCCGGGTGATGCTGCATGGCCAGCTTGCGATAGGCCTTCTTGATTTCGTCTTCCGAGGCGTCCCGGTTGACGCCCAGAACCTCGTAGTAGTCGCGCTTGGCCATGCCCAACGATTTCCCTTTGCTACAAGCGAACGGCCGAATCAAGCGTCATTCCGCAGGGAATGACGCTCGAATTCGGCCAGATAGGACGTCATGCCTGCCGACGCCTGCTGATCGAGTCATGCCCGTTTCCGGGCATGACGTCTCTTCACTTCTTGTCCTTGACCTCTTCGAACTCCGCGTCGACGACATCGTTTTCGTCCGCGCGCCCGGATCTGGCGCTCGCGCCAGAGGCCGCCTGTTCGCCTCCCGGAGGCTGCTCGGCGTACATCTTCTCGCCGAGCTTCTGCGCCGCCTGCGTGAGTGCCTGCGTCCTGGACTCGATGGCGTCCTTGTCGCCGCTCTTCATGGCTTCTTCGGCCGCTTTCAGCGCCTCCTCGAGCTGCGATTTCTCGTTCGCGTCGAGCTTGTCACCGTGCTCGCTCATCGACTTGCGCACCGAATGCACCATCGCGTCGCACTGGTTGCGGGCGTCCACGAGTTCGCGTGCCTTGCGGTCTTCCTCGGCGTTGAGCTCGGCGTCCTTGACCATGCGCTGGATCTCGTCCTCCGACAGCCCCGAGCTGGCGGTGATCTTGATCTTGTTCTCCTTGCCGGTGGCCTTGTCCTTGGCCGACACGTGCAGGATGCCATTGGCGTCGATGTCGAAGGTGACTTCGATCTGCGGCAGGCCGCGCGGCGCCGGGGGTATGCCCTCGAGGTTGAACTGACCCAGGCTCTTGTTGCCGCCGGCCATCTCGCGCTCGCCCTGCAGGACGTGGATCGTGACCGCCGACTGGTTGTCGTCCGCCGTCGAGAACACCTGCTGGGCCTTGGTCGGAATCGTCGTGTTCTTCTGGATCAGCTTGGTCATCACGCCTCCAAGCGTCTCGATCCCGAGCGACAGCGGCGTGACGTCCAACAGCAGCACGTCCTTGACCTCGCCTTGCAGCACGCCGCCCTGAATTGCCGCTCCGATCGCGACGGCCTCGTCCGGATTGACGTCCTTGCGTGGGTCCTTGCCGAAGATCTCCTTCACCTTCTCCTGCACCTTGGGCATCCGCGTCATGCCCCCGACCAGGATCACGTCGTCGATGTCACTGACCTTCACCCCCGCATCCTTGATGGCGATGCGGCACGGCTCGGCGCTCTTCTCGATGAGATCCTCGACCAGGCTCTCGAACTTCGCGCGCGTGACCTTCATCGCCAGGTGCTTCGGACCGGACTGGTCCATGGTGATGTACGGCAGGTTGATCTCGGTCTGCTGCGTCGAGGACAGCTCGATCTTGGCCTTCTCCGCTGCTTCCTTCAGCCGCTGGAGCGCCAGGATGTCCTTGCGCAGGTCGACACCTTGCTCCTTCTTGAACTCGTCGGCGATGTAGTCCATCAGGCGCTGATCGAAGTCCTCCCCGCCCAGGAACGTATCGCCGTTGGTGGCCAGCACCTCGAACTGGTGCTCGCCCTCGACTTCCGCAATCTCGATGATGGACACGTCGAACGTACCGCCGCCCAGGTCGTACACCGCGATCTTGCGATCGCCCTTCTTCTTGTCCAGACCGAACGCGAGCGCCGCGGCCGTGGGCGCGGGGATGCTGCGCTTGACCTCGAGGCCTGCGATACGGCCGGCGTCCTTGGTCGCCTGGCGCTGGGAGTCGTTGAAGTAGGCGGGTACGGTGATCACCGCCTCGGTCACGGGCTCGCCCAGATAGTCCTCGGCAGTCTTCTTCATTTTCATCAGCGTCTGCGCGGAGACCTCCGGCGGCGCGATCTTCTTGCCGCGTACCTCCACCCACGCGTCACCGTTGGGTGCCTGCACGATGCTGTACGGGGCGAGTTTCACCGCCTTCTGCGTTTCCTGATCGGTGAAGCGGCGTCCGATGAGGCGCTTCACCGCGTACAGGGTGTTCTTGGGATTGGTCACCGCCTGACGCTTGGCAGGCGCGCCGACCAGGATCTCACCCTCCTCGGTGTAGGCGACGATGGACGGCGTCGTGCGCGCGCCCTCGGAATTCTCGACCACCTTGGGCTGACCGTTCTCCATGATGCAGACGCAGGAGTTCGTGGTCCCCAGGTCGATACCGATGATCTTTCCCATGCGATTCCTCGTTAATCAGGAAGTTGAATGCGAGTGCAGCCTAGGTGTGGGGCCGGGCCGAGCGTTTCAAGCGCCGCCTTCCGCCTGCGGCTTGGCGACGGCCACGAGGGCCGGCCGCAGCACCCGATCGTGCAGCAGATAGCCCTTCTGCAGCACCTGCACGACCGTATTGGGTGCCTGGTCGGAAGGAACCGTCGTCATTGCCTCATGACGATGCGGGTCGAACTTCTCGCCGAGCGGGTGCACTTCCCGGATTGCCGACTTCTCGAACACGCTGTTGATCTGCTTGAGGGTGAGTTCCACGCCCTGGCGCAGGGCGTCGAACGTGCTGTTGTCCGCCGCGAGAGCGGCTTCCAGGGCGTCCCGGACCGGCAGCAGTTCGCTGGCGAATCCCTCCAGGGCGTACTTGTGTGCGTTGGCGATATCGGCTTGGGCGCGCTTGCGGATGTTGTCGGCCTCGGCCTTCGCGCGCAGCCAGGCATCGTGATGCTCCTGTGCCTGCAGCTCCAGTTTGCGAATGAGTTCCTGATCGCTCGGCATGGTGTCGTGGCCTGATTCGGTGCTGTCCGAACCGGCGGACGCCTCGCCCTGGCCGTTTGCGTTCAGGTTGCGTTCCTCTTCTTGCATCTTCCACTCTCCCAGCTAGACCCCAAGCGAAGTGGGGGCGCAGGCCGACCTTTCAAGCAGAGGTGGGAGGCGAGGCGTGACTTTTTCGGCGAACGTTTCAGCGCTGGGCGCCGAGAGCCAGAGCCCGCTCGCGGGAGGCGGCCGCCGCGCGCGGGTCGGGCGTGCCGATCCAGCCCTGAAGGTTGGCGAGGGTGATCCCGGCCAGCGCCTCGATCCAGTCCGGCCGCTCGTTCAGACAAGCGATGTAGTTGAACTGCTCGCCTCCCGCCGCCAGGAAGGCGGCCCGGTTCTCCATGGCGATCTCTTCGAGCGTCTCGAGGCAGTCCGCGACGAATCCCGGGCAGACCAAGTCCAGGCGGCGCACGCCCTGACGGGCGAGCCCCTCGATGGTGTCCTGCGTGTAAGGCTGCAGCCACTCGGCGCGGCCGAAGCGCGACTGGAAGGCCACCACATACTCGCCGGGTCCCAGCGCGAGCGCCTCGCCGAGCAGGCGCCCGGTCTTCTGGCATTCGCAGTGATAGGGATCGCCGCGGTCCAGCGAGAAGCGCGGCAGCCCGTGAAAGCTCATGACCAGGCGCTCGCCGCGGCCATGCGCCTGCCAGTGTTCGCGCACGCTGCGGGCGAGCGCCGCGATGTAGCCCGGATCGTCGTGGAAGTGCTTGACCAGGCGCAGCGCGGGGGTGTTGCGGCGTCGCGTCAGGGAGGCGAACACCGCGTCGTAGCTGCTGGCGGTGGTGCTCGCCGCGAATTGCGGATACATCGGCAGCACCAGGACCCGATCGCAGCCCGCGGTCGCCAACTGGTCGAGGCCGGCAGCGACCGACGGCGAGCCGTAGCGCATCGCCCAGGCGACCTCGATCGGCGCCTCCACGCGGCCATTCAGCGCGTCCTGCAGCATGGCCGCCTGCTTCCGGGTGTGGACCGCGAGCGGTGATCCTTCGTCCGTCCAGATGCAGGCGTACTTCTCGGCCGATTTGCGTGGCCGTACGTTCAGGATGATCGCATTGAGAACCAGCCACCAGACCGGGCGGGGGATCTCGACCACCCGGGGATCGGACAGGAACTGCCTGAGATAGGGCCGCAGCGCCGCTGCCGTCGGCGCCTCTGGCGTGCCCAGATTGACCAGTAGCACACCGATGCGGGCGAGGCTGCCGTGGATATAGGGTGGTTCCGACTGGAAGCGCATACCAAGAACGGACGCAGGTCCGGCCGGCCGGGCCGCAGCCCGCGAAGCCGTGACGGTACCATCAAGGACGGGGACTGCACAGACGGCACGCAACGATCCCCGGCACACCCAGGCGCGCCTCGAATCGACCGGCGCCGTGGCGGATTCGAGCCGACCTTCGGGGCACGGTCAGGCCGCACGGGCGAGAGGTGTTCGTCAGATCCGGGCGCGTTGTGCCATCGCGTTCGACAGCAGCTTCGCGGTGATCTCCACGATCGGGATGACGCGCTCGTAGGCCATGCGGGTCGGGCCGATCACGCCCACCGTGCCGAGTACCTGGCCGTCCACCTCGTAGGGGGCGGTGACCACGCTGCACTCGTCCAGGGGCACCAAACCGGATTCCCCGCCGATGTAGATCTGCACGCCCTGGGCGCGGCTGCCCATCTCCAGCAATTGCAGCAGCGAGGTGCGTTGCTCGAACAGGTCGAACAGGCGCCGCAGGCTGATCACATTGGAAGACAGATCCTGCACGTGCAGCAGGTTGTGCTCGCCCGACAGGACGTACTCGTCGGATTTTTCCGAGAGCGCTTCGTTGCCGACCTCGACCGCCTTGGTGAGCAGCTGCGTCATGTCGTCGCGCAGGCGCTTCAACTCGTCGCGTAGGCGCTCCTTGACCTGATCGAAGTCGCAGCCCACGCAGTGCTGGTTGATGAAATTGGCGGCCTCGGTCAGTTCCGAGGGTGAATAGGCCCGCTCCGTAAACAGAATGCGATTCTGCACGTCGCCCTCGGGCGTAACGATGATCAGCAGAATGCGACGTTCCGACAGGCGCAGGAACTCGAGATGACGGAAAGCCGTCGAGCGCCGCCTCGGCACCAGCACCACGCCAGCGAAGCGGGTGAGATCGGAGAGCAGATGCGATGCGGACTGCATGAGGCGCTGCGGCTGATCGCCGCTGAGCTGGGTGACGGCCTGCTCGATCTCGGACCGGTCCAGAGCCTTTATCGTGAGCAGCGAATCGACGAAGAAGCGGTAGCCGCGCGGGGTCGGCACCCGGCCCGCCGAGGTGTGCGGGCTTGCGACGAAGCCCATCTCCTCCAGGTCCGCCATCACGTTGCGGATGCTGGCGGGCGACAGATCGAGCCCCGAATAGCGCGACAAGGTGCGCGAGCCGACCGGCTGACCCTCAGCAATGTAGCGCTCGACCAGGGTCTTCAGGAGTATCTGTGCACGTTCGCTGAGCATGTTTCGATTCTAGCGCAAGCGTTCCCGCTCTGACGCGGCAGACCGCCGGTTGCCGGCGGTGCCGCGATCCGTTGTGTTCTAATGCGGCCATGACGGAGATCTTCAAGACCATCTCCCTGATCGGCAAGTACAAGAGTCCCGAGATCGCGGAGCCGCTGATGGCGCTCGCCCGCTTCCTCGAGAGTCGCGGCGTGCGCGTGCTGTTGGACCGGCTCACGGCTTCGCACATGGCGCGCAACCACCTCGAGGTGATGCCTCTCGACGAGGCGGGCGCGCTGTCCGATCTGGCCATCGTCGTCGGCGGGGACGGTACGATGCTCAACGTCGCGCGCACGCTGGCCCCCTTCGACGTGTCCCTGGTCGGGGTGAACCAGGGACGGCTCGGCTTCCTGACCGACATCTCGGTCGGAAACATGCTGCACACCATCGGCGAGATCCTCGACGGCAAGTACGTGATCGAGGAACGCATGCTGCTGTCGGCGAAGGTGTTCCGTGCCGGCGCGGAGATCTTCGCGGTACGCGCGTTCAACGACGTGTGCATCGCCAAGGGCGCGGACGGGGGACTGATCGAACTTGAGGTACGGGTCGACGGGCGCTTCGTCTACCTGTTGCGCGCAGACGGACTGATCGTGTCCACGCCCACCGGATCCACCGCCTACGCGCTGTCCGCGGGAGGGCCGATCCTGCATCCGGCGCTGTCCGCCTTCGCCATCGTGCCGGTATGCCCGCACACGCTCTCGAACCGGCCGATCGCGGTCGACAGCGCCGTGCGCATCGAAGTGCTCATGCACCGATGCGCGGATGCGCGCGTGCACTTCGACAGTCATTCCCGGTGTGAACTGCAGCCGGAGGACCGGGTGATGGTGGAACGTTACCAGCGCTCGATACGGCTGCTGCACCCGGTCGGCCACAACTACTACCACATGCTGCGCGAGAAGCTCCGCTGGAGCGAGGCGTTGTAGGACGATCCGGCGTCCATGCTTCGCGCCCTCACGATCCGCGATTTCATCATCGTCGACCGACTCGACCTGGAGTTCGCGCCCGGGTTCACCGTCCTCACCGGCGAGACCGGTGCCGGCAAGTCGATCCTCATCGATGCACTCACCCTGCTGTTGGGCGAGCGCGGAGAAGCGGCGCTGGTGCGCGAAGGCTGCGTGCGCGCCGAACTGTCCGCGGAGTTCGACCTGGACAACGTCCCGGCGGCGCAGGAATGGCTGCGGGCGGCCGATCTGCTGGACGAGGACGGGCAATGCCTGTTGCGCCGGGTGCTGGAGGTCGGCGGTCGCTCGCGGGCGTTCATCAACGGCCGCCCCTCAACCTTGCAGCAGATGAAGGAACTGGGCGAACTGCTCGTCGATATCCACGGCCAGCACGAGCACCAGTCGCTGATGCGTCCGGCGCTGCAGCGCGAACTGCTCGATCGCTACGGCCAGATCACGCAACTGACGCAATCGGTCGCGGAAGCCTGGCGCGAGTGGCAGACGCGGCGGCGCCAGCGCGAGAACCGGGAGCGCGATGCCGAGGCGATCGAAGCGGAGCGCGAGCGGTTGCAGTGGCAGATCACCGAGCTCGATCGGCTGGCGTTCTCCACGCCCGAGTGGGATGCGCTGCAGGCGGACCATCGCCGCCTTGCCAATGCGGCGAGCCTGCGCGACGCGGTGGAGGCAGGCCTCGATGCCTTGTCGGAAGCCGACGGCGCGGTGATCGGCAGCCTCGACGCGACGATCCAGCGCCTGGATCAGGTGCGCGAGTTCGATACCGACCTGGCGGAAACGCTCGAGGTCCTGGAGCCCGCGCGCATCCAGGTTCAGGAGGCGGTGTACGCGCTGCGCCGCTATCGGGACCGCGTCGATCTCGATCCGCAGCGCCTGCGCGAGATCGAACAGCGGCTGGATTCGGTGCACACGGCCGCGCGCAAGCACCGGGTCCCGCCCGAACAGTTGCCGCACGTCCTCGAGCGCGCCCGGCTGCGCCTCGCCGAGCTCGGTGGTGCGGACGACATCGCCGGTCTGGTTCGGGCGGAACAGGCCGCGCACCGCGCCTACCTCGATCTGGCGCGTGAGCTGTCGGCGCGACGCGCGCAGGCCGCCGCACGCCTCGGAGAGCAGGTCACCCAGCACATGCAGGGGCTGGCGATGGCGGGTGGACGGTTCCAGGCGCAGCTCGCCGCGCTCGCCGAGGGCGGCGCGCACGGTCTGGAGTCGGTCGAGTTCATGGTCTGCGCCAATCCGGGTACGCCGCTGCGTGCGCTGGTGAAGGTCGCCTCCGGCGGCGAGTTGTCGCGCATCAGCCTGGCGATCCAGGTCGCGACCACGGCGTATTCACGCGTCCCGACGCTGGTGTTCGACGAAGTCGATGCCGGGATCGGCGGCAGAATCGCCGAAATCGTCGGCGGGATGCTGGCGCAGCTGGGCGGCAGGCATCAGGTGATGTGCATCACGCACCTCCCGCAGGTGGCTGCGGCGGCGACGCACCAATGGCAGGTGAGCAAGGAGAGCGGGAGCGGGGGAAGCGTGCGCAGCCAGGTGCGCGTCCTCGACCCGGAGGAGCGCGTCGAAGAGATTGCGCGCATGCTCGGCGGCTTGCGCATCACGCAGACCACGCGTAAACACGCGGCCGAAATGCTCGGTGAAAAGGTGGAACTGGTGGACAGGCGCACGCGCTAGCGCGCGCGGTGGGGGCACTCCTGCCGGGTGCAGTCGGCGTAGATCTGCAGCGAGTGGTCCTGGATGTTGAAGCCGCGCTCCTTGGCGATCTTCACTTGCCGGCGCTCGATCTCGGGGTCGTAGAACTCCTCGACGTGGCCGCACTGCACGCACACCAGGTGGTCGTGATGCGCGCCCTGGTTCAGTTCGAACACCGCCTTGCCGGCCTCAAAGTGATGGCGCATGAGGATGCCGGCCTGCTCGAACTGGGTGAGCACCCGATAGATCGTGGCGAGGCCGATGTCCATCCCTTCCTTGAGTAGGACTTTGTACACGTCCTCGGCGGTCATGTGACGCTGTTCGCTGCTTTCGAACAGTGCGAGGATCTTCAGGCGCGGCAGGGTCGCCTTCAGGCCGATGGTCTTGAGATCGTGGGGTTTGCTCATCGAGATCCCTGCGCGAGGCGAACGCCTGTGAATCGGCCATGTATCATAGCGGCTTCGCGTCGCACTGGAAACCTCGCGGGCCGCTCCCGGTCCCACGTCGCGCATGATCCTCCGAACCGTCCTGCTGGCCGTCACGCTCGCGCTCTCGTCGTGCTTCCTCACGCCCCACCGGATCGACATTCAACAGGGCAACTACTTCGAGCCCGAGGCGGTGGCGAAACTCAAGCCCGGCATGACGCGTTCCCAAGTGCGCTTCCTGTTGGGGACGCCGCTGGTGGCCGACCCCTTCCACCCCGACCGATGGGATTACCTGTTCATCCTGCGTCCCGAGGGCAAGCTCAAGCAGGAACGAAGGCTGACGGTGTGGTTCGACGGCGACCGCCTGGTGCGCGCGATCACCGACGTTCCCGAGGCGAGCGCTGCATCCGCGGCCTCAGGTGCGATACCGCAAGCGCAGAGCGCGCTCGATCAACGCTGAACAGCGGGCATCCGATGGCTCTTCAACACGTGGTGATCGCCGGCAGTGCAGGGCGCATGGGGCGCGCGCTGCTGGAAGCTGTCTTTCAGTCCCCCGACATGCGGCTGCACGCGGCACTCGAGCGTCCCGACAGCGACCTCATCGGCCGCGATGCGGGCGAACTGCTGGGAAGCCCCTGCGGGGTGCGCATCGGCGAAGACGTCGCAACGGCGTTGCGCGGTGCGCACGTGCTCGTGGATTTCACGCGGCCGGAAGGCACGATGCAGCATCTGGAGTCGTGCGCGGCAGCCGGTGTGAAGATGGTCATCGGCACGACCGGGTTGAATGCCGAGCAGCGCGCGCGCATCACCGAGGCATCCGCAGGCTTGGCGATCGTGCAGGCTCCCAACATGAGCGTGGGCGTCACCCTGCTGCTGAATCTGCTGGAGACGGCGGCAAGGGTGCTTGGCCAAGGCTACGACATCGAGATCATCGAGGCCCATCACCGGCACAAGGTCGATGCGCCCTCGGGTACCGCCCTGCGAATGGGAGAGGTCATCGCGCAGGCCCTCGGACGCAATCTCGATGAGGTCGCGGTCTATGGGCGTGAAGGCACTACCGGAGAGCGCCAGGACACGACGATCGGGTTCGCCACCGTCCGCGGCGGCGACATCGTGGGCGATCACACGGCATTGTTCGCAGGCACCGGCGAGCGCGTCGAGATCACGCACAAGGCGAGCAGCCGTGCGACCTTCGCTCTGGGCGCGCTGCGTGCAGCGCGCTTCCTCGCGGGCAAGGAGCGCGGGCTGTTCGACATGCGCGACGTGCTCGGCCTGAATCGCTGAATGGCGAGCGATCGAGCAGGCTTCCTTGCCCGGATGGGGGTCGAGCCCATATAATGCCGGGTTATCGAAGCGGGAGGCGTTGCTGTGCGCACTCCCGCTTTTCTACGTCCGCTGCCTGCCCGGCACTGCCCAGGAGTTGCTCGTGAACGACTTGCCGCCCGCCGTCCTCGTTCTGCAGGATGGAACCGTGTTCCGCGGGCAGTCCATCGGCGCGGACGGTGTGTCGGTGGGGGAGGTGGTGTTCAACACCGCCATGACCGGCTACCAGGAAATCCTGACCGATCCCTCCTACTGTCGTCAGATCGTCACGCTCACCTATCCCCACATCGGAAACACGGGAATCAACGACGAGGATGTGGAATCCGACCGGATCTTCGCGGCCGGACTGGTCATCCGGGATCTGCCCCTGCGGCTGTCCAACTGGCGCAGCCAGCGCGATCTACCCACTTACCTGCGCGAACGGGGGGTGGTCGCCATTGCCGGAATCGACACGCGCAAGCTCACCCGCATCCTGCGCGAGAAAGGGGCCCAATCGGGCTGCCTCATGGCCGGCAGCGTCGACGAGGCGAATGCGCTGGCGCAGGCGCGTGCCTTCCCCGGGCTGTCCGGCATGGACCTGGCGAAAGTGGTGAGTTGTACCCAGGGCTACGCGTGGAACGAGTCGCAGTGGACGCTGGGCAAGGGCTATGGCATCGCAGGCGACACCCGCCACCACGTGGTCGCGCTCGACTACGGCGTCAAGCGCAACATCCTGCGCATGCTCGCGCAGCGCGGCTGCCGCCTGACCGTGCTGCCTGCGCAGACCAGCGCACGCGAGGTGCTCGCACTCGCGCCCGACGGTGTGTTCCTGTCGAATGGTCCGGGCGATCCGGCGCCGTGCGATTACGCCATCCAGGCGATTCGCGAGCTGCTCGACGCGTCGGTACCGATGTTCGGCATCTGTCTCGGCCATCAGCTGATGGCGCTGGCGAGCGGGGCGCAGACCGTGAAGATGAAGTTCGGGCATCACGGCGCGAATCATCCCGTCCAGGATCTGCAGACGGGGCGGGTGATGATCACCAGCCAGAATCATGGGTTTGCGGTGGACACGGCCACGCTTCCAGGCAATTGCCAGGCCACGCACAAGTCGCTGTTCGACGGCACGCTGCAGGGATTCCAGCGTACCGATCGGCCAGCGTTCTGCTTCCAGGGACACCCCGAAGCGAGCCCGGGTCCCCACGACGTGGACTACCTGTTCGATCGGTTCATCGCATTGATGCGGAAGGAGCACAGGTAGGGGCAGCGGCCGAGGGCCAGGGCCGGGAAAAGGCGCCGCATAGCGGCTCCACGTCCCCGGCCTCCCGTCCCCGGTCCCCGGTCCCCGCTTCTCGACCATGCCAAGACGCACCGACCTCAAATCCATCCTAATCATCGGCGCCGGCCCCATCGTGATCGGCCAGGCGTGCGAATTCGACTACTCCGGTGCGCAGGCGTGCAAGGCGCTGCGAGAGGAAGGCTACCGGGTGATCCTGGTGAACTCGAACCCCGCCACGATCATGACCGATCCGGAGCTGGCGGACGCCACCTACATCGAGCCCATCAACTGGCAGATGGTCGAGAAGGTGATCGCCATCGAGCGCCCGGACGCGGTCCTGCCGACGATGGGCGGGCAAACGGCGCTCAATTGCGCGCTCGATCTCGCCAAGCACGGGGTGCTGGAAAAGTACGGCGTGCAGCTGATCGGGGCGAGCAAGGAGGCCATCGACAAGGCCGAGGATCGCGAGAAGTTCAAGCGCGCGATGACGCGCATCGGGCTTGCCAGCCCGCGCTCGAACCTTGCGCACAGCATGGAAGAGGCGATGCAGGTGCAGGCGGCGCTGGGTTTCCCGGTGGTGATCCGCCCGTCCTTCACGCTGGGGGGAAGCGGCGGCGGCATCGCCTACAACCGCGAGGAGTTCATCATCATCTGCGAACGCGGCTTCGAGGCATCGCCGACCAAGGAGTTGCTGGTCGAGGAATCGGTGATCGGCTGGAAAGAGTTCGAGATGGAGGTGGTACGCGACCGCAAGGACAACTGCATCATCATCTGCTCGATCGAGAACGTCGATCCGATGGGCGTGCACACGGGCGACTCGATCAGCGTGGCCCCTGCGCTTACGCTGACCGACAAGGAATATCAGCGGTTGCGGACCGGCTATCAATGTGCTGCGCGAGATCGGTGTCGACACCGGTGGCTCGAATGTGCAGTTCGCGATCAATCCGCGCGACGGCCGCATGGTGGTGATCGAGATGAACCCGCGCGTGTCGCGTTCCTCGGCACTGGCCTCGAAGGCGACCGGATTCCCGATCGCCAAGGTCGCTGCCAAGCTGGCGGTGGGGTACACCCTCGACGAACTGAAGAACGAGATCACCGGCGGCGCCACGCCCGCTTCCTTCGAACCGACCATCGACTACGTCGTCACCAAGGTGCCGCGTTTCGCGTTCGAGAAGTTCCCGCAGGCGGATTCGCACCTGACCACTCAGATGAAATCGGTGGGCGAAGTGATGGCCATGGGCCGCACCTTCCAGGAATCGCTGCAGAAGGCGCTGCGCGGTCTGGAGACCGGCGTGGATGGGCTCGACGAGCGCGACCTCGAGAGCGATCGCGTCGAGCAGGAACTCGCCCACCCGGGACCCGAGCGGCTGTGGCATGTCGCGGACGCCTACCGTCGCGGCATGAGCTTGGATGAGGTCCAAGCGCTCACTCACATCGATCCTTGGTTCCTGGCGCAGATCGAGGACATCGTGTCGCAGGAGCGCGCGCTCGCCGGTCGTAGGCTCGCGCAGCTGAGCGCGCAGGAACTGCGCACGCTCAAACGCAACGGTTTCTCCGACCGGCGGCTGGGGAAGCTGCTCGGCACCAGCCAGCACGAGGTGCGCGCGGCGCGCTGGAAGCTCGGCGTGCGGCCGGTGTACAAGCGGGTCGACACGTGCGCGGCCGAGTTCGACACGCGCACGGCGTACATGTACTCCACCTACGAGGAAGAGTGCGAAGCGCGTCCGAGCGGACGCGACAAGATCATGGTGCTCGGCGGGGGACCGAACCGCATCGGGCAGGGCATCGAGTTCGACTACTGCTGCGTGCACGCGGCGCTCGCGCTACGCGAGGACGGGTTTGAGACCATCATGGTCAACTGCAACCCGGAGACGGTTTCCACCGACTACGACATCTCCGACCGCCTGTACTTCGAGCCGCTCACGCTCGAGGACGTGCTCGAGATCGTCGCGGTGGAGAAGCCCAAGGGCGTGATCGTGCAGTACGGCGGCCAGACGCCACTCAAGCTGGCGCGCGATCTGGAGGCCAACGGCGTGCCGATCATCGGCACCTCGCCTGACATGATCGACTGCGCCGAGGACCGCGAGCGTTTCCAGCAGCTGCTCGACCGGCTGGGCCTGAAGCAGCCGCCCAACCGCACCGCGCGCGACGCCCAGTCGGCGATCGAGCTGGCGCAGGAGATCGGCTATCCCGTCGTGGTTCGACCGAGTTACGTGCTCGGCGGGCGCGCCATGGAGATCGTGCATCAGCAGAGCGAGCTCGAGCGCTACATGCGCGAAGCGGTGAAAGTGTCGAACGACTCGCCGGTGCTGATCGACCGCTTCCTCAACGACGCCATCGAGGTCGACGTCGATGCCCTGAGCGACGGCAACGACGTACTGATCGGCGGGATCATGGAGCACGTCGAACAGGCTGGCGTGCACTCGGGCGATTCGGCCTGCTCGCTTCCCCCGTACAGTCTGTCGACGGCGCTGCAGGACGAGTTGCGGCGCCAGACGGTCGCGCTGGCGAAGGGCTTGAACGTTGTCGGTTTGATGAACGTGCAGTTCGCCATCCAGGACGAGGTGGTGTACGTACTGGAGGTCAATCCGCGCGCCTCGCGCACGGTTCCATACGTGTCCAAGGCCACCGGCCGTCCGCTCGCCAAGATCGCCGCGCGCTGCATGGCGGGTGCCACCCTGCGCGCCCAGGGTGCCGAGCGAGAGGTCGTTCCGCCCTACTTCTCGGTCAAGGAGGCGGTCTTCCCTTTCCTCAAGTTTCCGGGCGTCGACACCATTCTCGGCCCGGAGATGAAATCCACGGGCGAGGTGATGGGGGTGGGAGAGAGCTTCGCCGAGGCGTTCGTGAAGTCGCAGCTGGCGGCGGGCGTGAGACTGCCCACGGAAGGCATGGTGTTCCTGAGCGTGCGCAATGCCGACAAGCCGCGCGTGGCGGAGATCGGGCGCGCCCTGGTCGATCTCGGCTTCACGCTGTGCGCCACCCGCGGTACTGCCGCCACGCTGGCGCAAGCGGGCATCGACGTGACGACGGTGAACAAGGTGATGGAGGGGCGGCCGCACATCGTGGACATGATCAAGAACGGGGAGGTGGCGATGATCGTCAACACCACGGACGAGCGCCGCGCATCGATCGAGGATTCGTACTCGATCCGCCGCTCCGCCCTGCAGGCGCGCATCACGTTCTACACGACCCTGGCCGGCGCGCGTGCCGCGTGCGTGGGCATGCAGTACATGCGTGAATTGCGTGCCTACTCGGTTCAGGATCTTCACCGCCGGTTGGCCGCCAGCGACGCCGCTGCCCCAGCCGGCGGCGCGTGATACCCTAACTTATCCCTTCTGGCCACGCGCCCGCCACCCTGGCGGGCGCCTCGTTTTTTGTACGTCGAGAGGTTGCGAGATGAGAGTTCCGTTGACCGCCACGGGCGCCGAGATGTTGCGCGCGGAGTTGCACCAGCTCAAGACGGTGGAGCGCCCGCGGGTCATCCAGGCCATTCAGGAAGCGCGATCGCACGGCGATCTCTCCGAGAACGCGGAATACGATGCCGCGAAGGAGCGGCAGAGCTTCATCGAAGGCCGGATCGCGGAACTCGAGACCAAGCTCGCCAATGCCCAGATCATCGAGCCGGCGACCCTGGATGCCGACGGACGCTGCGTGTTCGGGGCGACGGTGGAGCTGGAGGATTCCGACAGTGGCGAGGTGGTGACCTACCAGATCGTCGGCGAGGACGAGGCCGACATCAAGCGCGGCAAGATCTCGATCACCTCACCGATCGGCCGTGCGCTCATCGGCAAGAGCTCCGGCGAAACCGCCGAGGTCATGGCACCCGGCGGTGTGCGCTCCTACGAGATTCTCGACGTCCGCTATCTGTGACCGGACCGACCGCCCGGCTGCAAAGTGCCGGGACGCACGAGTCGTCCCGGCTGTGCAATCCCGCCGCGACGCGGTCTGGCTTCGTCACCTGGCGGGGCGCGCCGCGCGCGGCTTGAGCGCTGCCTTGCGCGCCGGGCGCCGGGCAC
>JAEZCG010000130.1 GCA_023430065.1 Pseudomonadota bacterium
GCGCCGGGGTGACGACTCGAAACGTGCACCCGCTCATCGAATCCTGGCTCACCCGTTGGAGCCGCAACTACGCCTTCCTGCGCCGCGCGGTCGATGTCGTCGGACGCGAACTGGCGCGTCGACCCTACGAGATGCTGCTCCAGCCCGAGGAGTTGTCCTTCACGCAGTTCATCGATGGACACCCGGTGGACTTCGAGGTCGAGATCATCCGCGTCGACACCGACGGGAGGATTTGGGCGCGCGTCGAGGCGCGCAGCGAACTGCCCACGCCCCTCATGCTCCGACCCGCGCTCGTGTTCACCAAGCACCGCGACGGGATGGCGTACGTGCAGTATTGAGCCGTACAGAGTGCATTGTCATGCCGAGCGTCTACGCTGTCGTGTCGAGCCGCGCGCTGCCATGTCGAGCCCCCACGGTGTCATGTCGAGCGCCCACGGTGTCATGTCGAGCCCCCACCGGTGTCATTTCGAGCGTAGCGAGAAATCCTCGCCGTGGCCATTGCAAGGCGAGGATCCCTCACCTTCGGTTCGGGATGACACCGAGGTGGGCTACCCAATCGGTGTCATTCCGAGCGTAGCGCGAGCGCAGCGAGAAATCCTCGCCGTGGACGTGATCCTGCGAGCCCCCACGCTTTCGGCCAGAATCCCGCCCCATGGCCGACATCTTCATCAGCTATGCGAGCGAGGACCGCGAACGCGCGAAGAGCCTCGCGCAGGTATTGGAAGCCGAAGGCTGGTCGGTCTGGTGGGATCGCCTGATCCCGTTCGGCAAGCCGTTCGACGAAGTCATCCAGGAGAATCTGCACGCGGCCCGCTGCGTCATCGTGCTGTGGACCGACCATTCGGTCGCATCGAAGTGGGTGCGCTCGGAAGCCGCGGCAGCCGAGGAGCGGCACACGCTGGTGCCGGTGATGCTGGACGAGGACGTGCAGCTGCCCCTCGCGTTCAAGCTGCTGCAGTGCGCGAACCTGCACGACTGGGAGCCGGGCAGCGATAGCCCCGAGTACGCCAAGCTGCTCGCGCAGGTGCGAACCCTGGTCGATGCAACTGGCGCCGCACCCCAGCCGCCCGCACTCGAACCGCGCCGTCGATTCCGCAACAAGCGGCGCAGCGGTCTGGTGCTCCTCTTTCTCGTGCTGCCGTCTGTCGTCGCCGTCGTCGGCGCGCTCGTGCTCATGAACTGGCGCGTGCCGACGCAGGTCGCGCTGGACCTGCGCGTCGACCGACTGACCTTCACGCTGGCCGGCGGCGAGCGGGTGCCCGTGCTCGAGCGCGCCATCAGCTTCGACGCGCTGTCCCTCGAGCAGCTCGCACACGTCGCGCTGCACGCGGCGCGCCTCACGCCTCTCGATCCGGCAGGTCCTGTCCACAGCGACGTGGCGCTGACACTGGAGGCGGCGCCACAGGACCGCATGGGTGTGGAGTTCGAAGGGGAGGCCGTGCAGGGTGGCATCGGCCGGATGGCCGCGCTGGCGGTCGAGCCGGGGACGCACGCCGTCCTCGAGCTGCGTCAGGGCGCCGTGCCCGCGCTGATCCTGCGGCTGGACGCCCGGGCGCTGGAGACGTCGGTCCTGCCGGTGGGCCCGCTGATCGTCGCCGCGCGCAACGCCTCGACGGCAATCCCGGCCGAGCTCCTTCCCGCGCCGCGCTGGCGCGCGCGCGTGGAGCTGGCGGAGGCCGAGCCCATCATCGCGGTGCGCGCCACCTCGTCCGCCTTCACTGCGATCGTCACGCCGGCGCGCGCGATGCAGGTGCTGCCGAGCGGCGGCGCTGCGGTGTCGGACATCGACTTGCTCAAGCAGACGGCCAACGGCGGCTATGCCAGCGCGCTGGTCGCGCCGGCGCGCCTGTCCTATCCCGGCTATGACATCGCGGATGTGCAGCTCGAGGCCGGCGCGCTGCTCAGCATCGAGGGCCTGCAGCAGGCGACGCTGGCGCCGATCGTCGTGCAGCCGGGCCAGTCCGACCTGCCCGTAACGTTCTCCGGCAGGGTCGACAAGATCCAGTCGCGCCTGGGTGCCGGGCAGCCGACGGATCATCGCCTGAGCCTGTTCGATACGCTCTGGCACGGCTCGCGCACGACGCTGCTGTTCAGCATCCTGGTGTGGGCCACGACCGTCACGGTGGGGGCTTATCGCCTGGTGAAGGAAGCCAAGGGGTAGGGGCGTCCGCCGGTGGCAAGCCGGTTGCCGTCGCCTCGCCTCACGCCCCGGGCCGGCAGCCGGGTGACTTCGAAGGGAAACGCCATTACAGTCTGCCTCTGAACCGCATGCGTCCGATTCCTTTCTCACCCGAACGCTCATGATTCTGTCCGAGCCGCGTCACCGCATCGTCCTTGCACTCGTCGCGCTCCTCGCGCTCACGTCGCTCGCGGTTGCGCAGACGCCAGCCGAACTGCGCAGCGGCGTGGTCAAGATCACGTCCACGGCAGACGGCGCCCGCCGCACCGGCACGGGTTTCATCGTGCAGGCAGGGAAGGATGGCATCTATATCGCGACGGCATCGCACGTGGTCGAGGGCGACAAGGCGCCCAAGGTTGCCTTCCTTTCCGATCCCAACACCGACTTTCCCGCGCAGGTGCTCAAGATCGAGGGCGGCGACCCGAGAGGCCTCGCGCTGCTCGTGGTGCGCGGAAACGTCGAGCGCGTGTTGCGCGGTGTCCGCGTGCTGCAGTTCAGTGCGTCCAACGACCTGGCCGCCGGCGATGCCGTGACCGCAATCGGCTTCCCGCAGGGCGGTGGCGGCTGGGCGGTCGTGCCCGCGACCGTGGCCACGCGCGAGGGACGCGAACTGGTGTTGAGCGGCAGCATCGCCGAGGGCAACTCCGGTGGCCCGATCGTCCAGGACGGGGCGGTCGTGGGACTGGTGACCGGCACGCAGGGACAGTACGCCCGGGCGACCCCTGCCGTCATCGTGCGCTTCACCATGGAGGGCTGGGGCGTGAAGCCCGGCGTCGGCGCAGCCGCTGCGACGGCGCCGAAGCGCGAGACGACGCCGCTGGTCACGACGCCCGGCGATCTGCCATCGGCGGCGCCTCCCCCCGCGGCCACCAGCACCGCGCCGCAGGTATCCGGCCACTACACCGGGCAGTTGCAGGGCATGACGAGTCTGCAGCAGTCCTACACCTGCGGATTCGCCGCGACCTTCATTCAGGCCGGGCAGGAGGTGTCCGCGCAGTACACGAATACGTGCGGCGACCAGGGCATCTTCGGTGGAGAGCTGATGGGAAACGCGCTGGTCGGCCAGACCCTTTCGCAGGTCAACGGCGGCTACTGTGGCCTGGCCATCGAGGTCGGCGGCAACGGCGCGACCCTCACCGGGCGCTACGAGTGCGCGAACGGCGAGACCGGCACGTTCACCATGGGGAGAAACTGAGGCCTGCGGCGCTGACACCCTGCATCGCTCGGTGTCTCCCGAGGCGCAGGCCGAGGCCACGGTGTCATCCCGAGCCGTAGGCCAAGCCCACGGTGTCATCCCGAGCCAACGGCGAGGGATCC
>JAEZCG010000218.1 GCA_023430065.1 Pseudomonadota bacterium
GTGGAGCATCCCCTGGGTTCCTCAACTCGGGCTGAATCTGTCGTTTCGCCTGGACGGCCTGTCCTTTCTGTTCGCGTTCCTGATCCTCGCGATCGGGCTGCTCGTCATCCTCTATGCGCGCTACTACCTATCGGACGAAGCGCGTCTCGACCGCTTCTTCGCGCTGCTGATGCTGTTCATGGGCGCCATGCTCGGCGTGGTGCTCAGTGCGAATCTTCTCCTGCTGTTCGTGTACTGGGAACTCACCAGCCTGAGTTCCTTTCTGCTCGTGGGCTACTGGTCCCACAAGGCCGGTGCGCGCGACGGCGCCCGGATCGCACTCGCGGTCACCGGCAGCGGCGGGCTGGCACTCCTCGCCGGCATCCTCCTGCTGGGGCACGTCGTCGGCAGCTTCGAGCTGGCGCAGGTCCTCGCTGCTGGCGAGCAGGTGATCGCCAGCCCGTACTACCCGGCCATTCTGGTGCTCGTGTTGCTCGGAGCCTTCACCAAGTCGGCGCAGTTTCCCTTCCACTTCTGGCTGCCTGGTGCGATGGCCGCTCCGACTCCCGTGTCGGCGTATCTGCACTCGGCCACCATGGTCAAGGCCGGCATCTTCCTGCTGGCGCGCCTGTACCCGGTGCTCGCCGACTCGCCGCTGTGGTTCTTCGCGCTGACCGGATTCGGGCTCACGACGCTGGTGTTCGCCGCGTATCAGGCGCTGTTCCGGCACGATCTCAAGGGCCTGCTCGCGTATTCGACGGTGAGCCACCTGGGACTGATCACGCTCCTTCTGGGCATCGGCACGCCGCTCTCGGCGGTGGCCGCGCTGTTCCACGTGATCAATCACGCCACCTTCAAGGCATCGCTGTTCATGGCCGCGGGCATCATCGACCACGAATGCGGAACGCGCGACATGCGGCGCATCAACGGCCTGTGGCGCTACATGCCCTACACCGGGCTGCTGGCGATGGTGGCGGCGGCTGCGATGGCCGGCGTACCGCTGGTGAACGGATTCCTGTCGAAGGAGATGTTCTTCGGCGAGGCGCTCTCGCTCGAACGCGGCGGCGGCCTGCAATGGATCCTGCCCTTGGCTGCCGTGACCGGCGGCGTGTTTTCCGTTGCCTACTCGCTGCGCTTCATCCACGACGTCTTCTTCCATCGGCGTCCGTTGCGGACACCGCGCACCCCGCACGAGCCGCCGCGGTGGATGCGCATACCGGTCGAGGTGCTGGTGGCGGTGTGCCTGGTGGTCGGGCTGTTCCCGGCGTGGAGCGTGCAGGATCTGCTGATCGTGTCGTCGCAGGCCGTGCTGAACGCGCCGCCGCCCGAGTTCAGCCTCAAGCTGTGGCACGGGGTCAACGTGCCGCTGATCATGAGTGCGATCGCACTGGCGGGCGGTGTGCTGCTGTACTTCCTGGTGCAGTACGGGCTGGATCTGCACAGCCACGTCCAGGGTCGCAACCTGGCGAAGCGCGCATTCGATCGGGGCGTGCTGGCCCTGTCCGGCATGACCGAGGTCCTGGCACGGCGCGCCTGGGGCAGCGGGACGACTGGCGGTGTCACGCTCACCATCCTGACTGCGCTGTTCGTCGGGCTGTTTCCTTTCTTCTCGTCCACTACTGGGCCCGGTGCAGCCCGAACCACGCCGGCCGATCCGATGGCGCTGACGGTGTTCGCGCTCATGTGCGTCGCGTCGGTGGGAACCATGTTCGCGCATCGGCGCCGTCTGGCCGCGGTGATCGTTCTGTCCGTGGTCGGGCTCACCGTCACGCTCGCATTCGTGCAGTTCTCGGCACCCGATCTGGCGCTGACGCAACTGTCGGTGGAAACCGTGTCCATCCTGCTGCTGCTGCTTGCCCTGCACTACCTTCCGCAGGACGCGCCAGCCGAGAGCGCGGTCGACCACACGGTGCGCCACTTCCTGCTGGCCGGGGTGGTGGGTGGCGGTGTCGGCTGGCTGACCTGGGCGATGCTCACGCGGCCGTTCGCGTCGATCTCCGACTACTTCCTGCGCAACAGCGTTCCGCAGGGAGGCGGCACGAATGTCGTCAACGTGATCCTGGTCGATTTCCGCGCGATCGACACCTACGGCGAGATCACGGTGATCGCCATCGCCGGCCTCGGCGTGGCGGCGATGCTGGCCGCGCTGCGACTGCCGCGGCGCACCGCGGACGGGGAGGGCAGGCCATGGTCGCGTGGGACGTCCTTCCTCCCGCTCGATCTATTGGGCCGGCTGCTGCTGCCCCTGGCGCTGCTGGTCTCGCTCCACCTGTTCATCCGCGGACACAATCAGCCGGGAGGTGGATTCATCGCGGGCCTGGTGGCCGCCCTGGCCCTGGTGCTGCTCTACGTTGGAAGCGGCACGAAGTGGAGCCGTGCGCGTCTGCAGGTGAACTTCGGATCGACGGCAATGGTCGGATTGCTCATCGCGGGGGCGACGGGCATCGGCGCGATCCTTCTTGGCGCCCCCTTCCTGACCAGCGCGTACGGCTACGCGCATGTCCCGGTCATCGGCAAGATCCCGATGGCAAGCGCAATGCTGTTCGATCTGGGAGTGTATCTGGTGGTGGTCGGCTCCACGCTGCTGATCCTCACCCGCCTCGGCACGGCGGGCGCGGCCGGACAGGGCACCAAGCCATGAGCATGGAGCTGCTCGTGGCGGTGTCCATCGGTGCGATCACGATGGCCGCCGTGTACCTAATGCTGCGTGCGCGCATGTTCTCGGTGCTGCTCGGGCTGACCCTGATGTCCTATGCCGTGAACCTGTTCGTATTTTCCTCCGGGCGGCTGCGCGTTGGCGCGCCGCCGATCATCGGCACGCCCTCCACGTACACCGACCCCCTCGCGCAGGCGCTCGTCCTCACCGCGATCGTCATCAGTTTTGCCATGACCGCGTTCGTGGTCGTGCTCGCCATCGCGGCCTACGTCCGGCTCGGTCACGACCGCGTGCAACCGGACCACGAGGAGATGGACCGGTGAGCGGGCACTGGCTGATCGCCCCCGTTCTCGTGCCTGCGGTGGCCGCGGCACTCCTGGTCCTGCTGCGGCCGCTGGCTGTGCAGCGGGCGCTGTCGCTGGCGACCTGCCTGATTCTGATCGTCGTCGCGGTGCGCCTCGCGGTGGAGGCCGACGGCGGCGCACTCACGGTCTATGCACTCGGGAACTGGCGACCGCCGTTCGGCATCGTGTTCGTGCTCGACCGCCTGTCGGCACTCATGCTGTTGCTCACCGCGCTGCTGGCGTTGCCGGTCGCGCTCGCGATGACCGGCGGCGAGGACGAGCGCGGACTCTATCTGCACGCGCTGCTGCAGTTCCAGCTGATGGGGCTGAACGGCGCGTTTCTCACCGGCGACCTGTTCAACCTGTTCGTCTTCTTCGAGGTGCTGCTCATCGCGTCGTACTGCCTGCTGCTGCACGGCCAGAACGCCGGGCGCGTGCGCGCAGCGTGGCACTACGTGGTGGTGAATCTGGTCGGTTCCTCTCTGTTCCTGATCGCCGTCGCGCTGCTGTACGCGATGACCGGCACGCTCAATCTCGCCGACCTCGCCGTGCGGCTTCCGACCCTGCAAGGCGGAGATCGCGTGCTGGCCGAGTCGGCGGCACTGATGCTGCTGGTCGTGTTCGCGCTCAAGGCGGCACTGTTTCCGCTCTTCCTTTGGCTCGCGCCCACCTACTCGAATGCGGCGGCGCCGGTCGCTGCGCTGTTCGCGATCATGACGAAGGTCGGGATCTACGCGATCGTGCGCGTCTACCCGATGGTGTTCGGCGGTTCCGCAGGCGAGGCCGCTCTGGACCTTCGGCTGTGGCTGCTGCCGCCTGCATTGGCCACGATGGCGTGTGGCGCGCTCGCCGCGCTGACCAGCCGCCGACTGAGCGGGATTGCAGCGCAGTTGACGTTGCTCTCAGTGGGGACGGTGCTCGCCGTCGGCGCCCTGTCCAGCACCGCCGCGGTGAGCGCCTCGCTCTATTACCTTGCGCACAGCACCCTGGCGGGTGCACTCCTGTTCCTCGTGTGCGGTCTGGTCGCCGCGCAGCGCGGCGACATGCGCGACCTCCTGCGTCGCGCTGCGCCGCTTCGACATGCACAGTCCAGCGCGATCCTGTTCCTGCTTGCAGCGGTCGCGGTCACGGGCATCCCGCCGATGTCCGGATTCATGGCGAAGGCGATGCTGCTGCAGGCCAGCGTGGGCGAGTCCGCGACACCGTGGGTGTGGGGTTTCATCCTGGTCACCAGCTTCATCGCCATCCTTGCCCTGATGCGCGGAGGGATCGTCGTCTTCTGGATGAGCCGGTCGCGGCAGACCAGCGGCGCAGGCGTGCCGGCACCGCTGATGCGTGCGACGCTGGCGCTCGTCATGCTGGTGCTCGCACTCGCCGTTCTCGCGGGACCGATCAAGGGATTCACGGATGCGGCGGCGCTGCAGGTGGTCGACACGCAGTCCTATGTGCGAGCCGTGCTCGGTCAGGGTGGCAGGCCGTGAGAATGTGGTCGATCGTCGCCCCGCTGCTGTTCTTCATCCTGTTCTGGCTGTTGGTCGTGAACGAGGTGAGTGCCGGCCAGGTGGCGCTCGGTGCCGTGCTCGGGACGGCAATGCTGTGGGTGCGCGCACGGTTCGGCGCCGCGGCGTTGCCGCTGCGCCGTCCCGGGGTCGGGTTGCAGCTTGCCGCGCTGTTCCTGATGGACATCGTCGTCGCCAATCTCGCCGTGGCGCGCGCGGTCCTTGCCCCGAGCCTGCCCATTCGCCCGCGCTTCGTGCGCGTGCCGCTGGATCTGCGTGAACCCAACGCTGCCGCGCTGCTCGCCGGCATGGTCACCCTCACGCCGGGAACCGTTTCGGTCGACCTGGACCTCGATGCCTGGGTTCTGACGGTGCACGCGTTGCTCGCCGAGGACGAAGCGGCAGCGGTGGACGCCATCAAGCACCGCTACGAGGCACGCATCAAGGAGATGTTCCAATGCTGAACTTGGCGCTCGACACCGTGCTGGTCGTGCTGGCCGTGTCGCTGACCCTGTGCTTTCTCCGGCTTGCCATCGGCCCTTCGCTGCCGGATCGCATCCTTGCGCTGGACACCCTGTACATCAACACCATCGCGTTCCTCGTCATCTTCGGCATTCGGCTGGACAACGCCGTCTACTTCGAGGCGGCGCTGCTGATCGCGATGTTCGGTTTCGTGGGCACCGTTGCCCTGGCGAAGTACCTGTTGCGCGGCGACATCGTGGAGTGACGCGAACATGATGGAATGGATCGTCTCGGGTGCGCTGCTGATCGGAGCGTTCTTCGTGCTGGTCGGCTCGATCGGACTGCTGCGCCTGCCGGACTTCTACAGCCGGCTGCACGCCCCGACCAAGGCGACCACGCTGGGCGTGGGCAGCATGCTGGTCGCATCGGTCGTCCACTTCGCCGCCCGCAACGAGGGCAGCCTGCACGAGGCCCTCGTCATGCTGTTCCTGTTCATCAGCGCACCCGTCAGTGCGTACATGCTGGTGAAGGCGGCCTTGCATCTGGCGGGCGCGGACCGGGGAGGCGCGGACCCTGCAAAGACGGCAGCACCCGGCGCCAGGTCGCAAACCCGATGAAATGGCGCGCAGCGCGCGCGTGGCCGACCATCCGGGCTTGCGTCGATCAGGCCGACCACCTGCGCAGGCCCGGTGCGTGCCTGGCTGCCCACGCAGGGCGCGCGGCCGCTTGATCCGCGGCGCGGGCCGCGTCGGATCCACCCGACGGCACTCGGAAGGTGGCGGCGCTGTTCACAGGTAGTAGAGCAGGAGATAGGAGGCGAGCAGGATCGCCACCCACAGCACCATGCTGCCTGTCGGCCAGGTCCGCGCGAGCAGGCCGGCCGGGCCGTGGTGACGGTGGATGCGCGCAAAGCCGCGGGCGAGGAGGCGTTCGACCGCGCTTTCCCACTGATGGCCCGCCTGCCCGACGACGTCCGTCACCCGGCGGGCCAGGGCGGCGCCACCGCGCCGGTACAGCCAATCCGTGTCCAGCGTGATGGTCAGGGTGCGCTTGAGCCAGGGCAGCATCACGAAGAACGCAAGTCCCGAGAACAGCAGCAGCTGCAACTGCGACAGGACGTGTGCGCCGGTGTAGGGCACGTAGTCCACCGGGAAGGGTAGCAGGGCGTACAGTGGTGCCGGGTACACACCCAGCCCCACGCACACGAGCGCGAACAGCAGCATCGCCAGGCGCATGTTCCAGGGCGGCTCGGGCGGACGCAGCCCGGAGTCCTTCTGGAAGAAGACGAACCAGGGGAATTTGATCCCGGCGTGCAGGAACACGCCTGCGGAGCCGGCCGTGAGTGCCAGCCAAAGCCAAGCCAGGTGTGCGTCCGCCGCCGCCTGCGACACCATCGACTTCGACACGAAGCCCGAGGTCAGCGGGAACGCCGAGATCGCCAGCGCGCCGACGGTCCCGCACAGCGTGGTCAGCGGCATCGTGCGGAACAGTCCGCCCAGTTCGCTGCACCGGGATCGCCCCGTCATCAACAGCACCGACCCGGCGGACATGAGAAGCAGGCCCTTGTAGACGATGTGCGCGAATGCATGCGCCGCGGCGCCGTTGACCGCGAGCTCGCTGCCCAGGCCCGCACCCGCGATCATGAAGCCGACCTGGTTCACGATGCTGTAGGCGAGGATGCGCCGCATGTCGTTCTCCAGCAGTGCATACACGATCCCGTAGAAGATCATGAACACGCCGACATAGAGCAGCAGTTCGGTGCCGGCGAACCCGCGCAGCAGCACGTACACCGCGGTCTTGGTGGTGAACGCGGACAGGAATACGGTGCCGGACCACGAAGCGCTCGGGTAGGCGTCCGGCAGCCATGCCGACAGGGGCGGCGCGGCGGCATTGATCAGGAAGCCGGCAAGGATCAGCCAGTGGGCGGGAGTGTCCGCGACCATGGCGCCGAAGGCGATCGAACCAGTGTCCGAGACGTGCCCCGCGATGCCGCACATGAGCAGCACGCCGCCGAGCAGGTGGACCAGGGCGTAGCGCATGCCGGCGCGGCCGGAGAGGACGGTGCCCGCGCTCCACAGCACCAGGGTGGAGGCGAGCGCCATGGTCTCCCAGAACACGAACAGCGTGATGAGGTCGCCCGCAAAGGCGGCGCCCATCGCGCCGCCCGCATAGACCAGCGCGGCCGGGATCTCCAGGCGGCTGCGCTGGTTCATCGCGTAGAGCACGCCGACGAAGGCCATGAGGGCGAACACGATGGCGAACAGGCGCGCCAGGCGGTCGCTGTGCACGAGCGTCAGGGCGTGGCCGAGGAAGTCGACCTGCCAGTAGGAGCCGTCGGGCATCTGCACGGCCAGAGCGAGCGCGGCCAGCGCGAGGATCAGCGCCACGAGCGCGCGCGTCGCGCGCGGCAGCCAGACCAGCAGCAGGCCGCCCGCGATCAACAGCAGCCCGGGATGCAGCGCCGCCGAACCGTCAATCATGCCGATCCTCCTCGGCCGAGTAGTAGGTGTCCGGCCGCTTGAGCAGCAGACCCAGCGTCTTCGCGGCCACGATCATCAACACACACGTGGCGAATCCGAACCAGGCGTTGAAGCCGAAGCTCCCGTCGATGCCGAAGTGTCCGTGCAGCGGGACGAACGCTTGCAGCGCGAGCGTGATCGCCAGCACGATGAGGAAGATGGCCCACAGCAGGCGGATGGTCGAGCGGCGAACCAGCCAATGGTCGTCCACGTCACCC
>JAEZCG010000049.1 GCA_023430065.1 Pseudomonadota bacterium
TGCCCACCGTGGTGCCGAGCCCGAAGACGACGAGGTAGGCGAGGCCCTGGGCTGCGCTGTCCACGCTCGCCAGGACGAGGAGCGCAACTGCCGCCGAACCGGCCAGGCCGTGTACCACGCCCACCACCACGGGCCGCACCGTCTGATACACGGTCAGGCCGCCAAGCCAGCGGTCGAGACGCCCCTGCGGCGTGTCCTCCTCCCGGTGTCCGTGCGCCCCATCGCCGTGGCCATGAGGATGGGCATGCACGTAGTCGCCATGGACGTGCGCATGCGCATGCGGCTGGCCGTCGGCGCTCCGCACCACGGTGCGATAGCGCACGGGTGCCTGATCCAGAGCGGCGCCTGCCGCACCGCCCGTCACGGCGTTCAGCGGCGATGCACCCACCCCGAGGTAGTGCGCCCTGGCAGCGCTGCGAGACCGCTCCGGCGAGTCGCCGCGCCAGGCCCTCCAGAGCGTGGCCGCCCCAAGTCCCGCCAGCATGATTCCCACGCCGAATTCCAGCGCCATGCCGAGCCGTTCGGGAATCGCCAGCCCGAGCACCAGGATGGCGGTGCCGACGACGAACACCGTCAGCGAGTGGCCGATGCCCCACAGGATCCCCATCATCGCGGCCGGCCGCAGGCCGCGCGTGCGGGTCGCAATGGTGGCGAGCGCCAACACATGGTCGACGTCCATCGCATGACGCAAGCCCAGGGCAAATCCGACCGCGAGAAGGGAAACCAGAGTGAGCATCGACGGTGCGACGGACGCCGGACAGAAAATGGGCGGCATGCACGCGGCATGCCGCCCGTACGCCTCGTTCAGGGAGTGCGGCCTTAATACAAACGGCGAAATGATCTTACACAGATCACCTCGCACAGACAAGCACAACCGACGAGCCGCCCTCAGTCGAACCAGCGACGCGCCCACGGCAGCCGGCGCAGGGTCAGGTCGAGCAGATAGCACACCAGCGCTGCGGCGGCCAGCCAGGGCCAGAGAAGAAGCCGGTCCAGGCTGCGGTCTCCCTGGTGCGCGAAGATTTCCGCCACGCTGGGCGCGACCTTGCCCCCGGTTTGCGCACTCACGCTCGCGAGCAGCTCCACGTCCGGGGGATAACTGCGGTATTCGTCCGCGTAGGGATAGAACAGCTGCCGGGTCCCGGCACGTCGGGCGATAGACTGCCCCACCCCGTCGGCCAGCAACTCGAAGTCGTATGCGGCGGACGCGGAGGTGGAAACGGGGAGTGCGGCGACGTACTCCCCCGGG
Source organism: Pseudomonadota bacterium (assembly GCA_023430065.1). Classification (GTDB taxonomy): domain Bacteria; phylum Pseudomonadota; class Gammaproteobacteria; order Burkholderiales; family SHXO01; genus SHXO01. Next base: position 1,250 of record JAEZCG010000049.1, read on the forward strand.
GCGCGCTGACGCAGCGCCAGCTCGCGCGTTCCGCCAACTGGCATCGTGATGCGCACGCGCGGCGCGAGGTCGTTCTGCCATTGTCCGCCCGCATCCATGGCCCGCAGGGTGACGACCGCCTCCTCGCCCACGCGCTCGACCCCGAACGCGACCTGCTCGGCCAGATCCCGGCGCAGCGTATCGCGCACCAGTTGCGTCCAGAACTTCCCGTACCCGCTCCACTCGAGCCAGCCGCTCGCCCAGCGGTTCTTGACGTCGGAGGCGAATACCACCGTACGCCCCAGCCCGTACTGCCAGCGCGCCAGGATCGGCGCGTCGTCCTCGGTGGCCAGAAACACCTCAGCATCCGGCCTGGCCTTCACGCTGGCGTAGCCGAGCAGCGGCGGAGCCCGGGCGAAGTCGATGTCGCGCACCGCCTCGATGCGCTGCTTGACCACCGGGCGGAACGCTTCCTCCATCAACGAGGTGCGGGAGACGTCCTTGGTGTCCTCGACGAACAGCTCGGGCACCTGCTCGATGTCCGCGGCCGTGTAGGTCTTGCCCTTGCCCAGTTCCGCAATGCGCGCCATCAGGACCGGATCCCCGCTCTTGCCAATGGTCACCGTGGAGACCGTGATCTTGGCCTCGTTCATGTGCGCGAGCAGGCGCTCGAAATCCGCCGGCGCCGTGTCGCCGTCGGAGAGCAGGATCACGTGCTTGCGCTTGGCCGGGTTTTTCTGCAGCACGCGCCAGGCGGTGGCGAGTGCGGGATAGATATTGGTTTGGCCGCTCGCCTGGATCCTGTCGATGAGATCCTCTGCCCGCCGCTTGCTGCGTACATACTGAAGCGGTACCGCTTCGTTGGGCTGCGAGTCGAAGGCGATCACCCCGAAGTAGTGCTGCTCCTCGAGCAGCGCCAGTGCGGCGCGCGCGCCGGCCTTGGCCAGTGCAATCGGGCGTCCCTTCATGCTGTAGGAGCGGTCGATGCACAACACCAGGGCCAGATCCTTGCGCTTCTCCTCGGACTTGAACTCCACGGGCAGGATCGTCTCGAGCACGGATCCCGAATAGCCTTCCTCCCCGTACGTCGTCTCACCGGAGGCGAATACGAGGCCGCCGCCCCCTTCCTGCACCCAGGACCGCAGGGCCCGCATGGGCGCTCCTTCGATTGCCTGCGCCGGCACGTCGCTCAGCACCACGCCGTCGTAGTCATGGAGCGCCGCCCGGGCGGGCACACGCGCGGGCGTCACCACGCGCACGTCCAGCCCCTCGCGCACGAGCGCATCACGCAGGTAGCGCGCCGAGTCGGGCTGGCTCTCCACGTACAGCACGCGCGGTCGCGGCTGCACCCACAGGGTCTGCTCGAGGCGATCGTTGTCGCGCAACGCGTCGCCCTGCGCGATCACCTGCGCGACCAGGCGCACGGCGCCCTCGCGCCGCAGGCGCACCGCCACACTCACCTCGTTGATGCCTGCCTGCAGCGCCACGGCCCGCGACGCCAATACGGCACCCGCCGCGCTCAGGCGCAGTTGTGCCGGCGCGGCGCGTTGGGCCACGACGCGCACGGTCACGTTCACCGGCTCCTCGCGGCGCACGGGCTCCGGCACCTCGATCGCCTCCACCCACGCGTCCCCGTTGGTGCGCGGCGGAGCCGGGAATGCGAATACGCGCACGCCCTCGGCCTGCAGCCGCGGAACCGCACGCCAGACGTCTCCGCGAGTCTGGTTGCCGTCGCTGAACAACACGATGCGCTTGACATGCGCGGGATCGAGGCCGAGCAATGCAAGATCGAGCGCACGCTCGAGGTCGGTTGCGCCCTGATACACGGGTCCGGGTCCGGGGCCGGCACCGGCGTGGGCCGGCTGCGCTGTGCTCACCGCCAGGCTGCCGACCTCGGCCGCAGACCCGACGAGCCGTGCGTCGCCCCCGAATACGACGAAGCGTGCAACCGCGGGCCGGCCCTCGCGCCCTGCCCGCTCGGCGAAGTCCAGCGCCGACTGCATGAAGTCGGTCGCCACGCTGCGCGAGACGTCGAGCGCATAGACGACCGACACACGCGTTCCCGAGCGGCTCCAGACCGGTTGCAGCAGCGCCGCCACGACGAGCAGCAAGGCGAGCGTGCGCAGTGCGCTCACCGTCACGAGGTGCCTGCGGCTGAGGTTCGCGCGCGAGCGGTGCCCGATCCACCACACCGCCGGCACCAGCAGCAGCAGCCACAGCGGCCAGAGTGCACCGTGCGCCAGCACGCCGTTCAAAGTGTCACCCGCCGGTTGTAGGTCCACCACTCCAGCGCGAGCAGCAGCGCGGCCGCCGCCAGCAGCAGAATCCACGGCTCGGCGCGTGCAACCCGGACGAGCGCACGCGACGGGGCCTGCGCCGCGCTCGCCAGCGTGCTCGCATTGACCGCGGTCACGCGCGCATCCAGGAGATTGACTGCGATGCGCACCCGCTCGCTCCCCGTCATCGCGGTATACAGCCCTGGCGCACGCGCCTCGAACAACGCACCGCCCGGCACTGCCCGCGTCGCGACCTCGCCCCCCTCCAGGTCGAGGACGCGCGCCTGCGCCGGTACGGCAACCTGGCCGAGGGGATGCGATGCCGCGTCGGCCTCGCGTGTCAGCCAGTTCACCGCATTGGCGATGAAGACCGGAAAGCCCGGTTGCTGTGCGAAGTTCGATGCCTGCAACGAGAAGGCGAGCACGGCCAGGCGCCGCCCGGTGCGACCGGCCAGCAGGAGCCCTTCGTCGCCCGGCCCGCGCGCCAGGGCGGTCAGCCCCGGATCGGCGTCACTGCTGCCGGTGCGTAGCGGCTGCGCGCGCTCGATCAGCACATCTGTCAGGCGCGCGCGCGCGAGCAGCGGATGCCGTGCATCCCAGGTCGCGACCCGCGTCCCGGTCACTGCGCCCGCGCCCAGGCCGAGCCAGGGCGCGGGGCGCGGTGCAATCAGCAGCGCCGGCACGGAAGGCCGCTCCTGCGGCGTGACGCGATCGAACAGTGCGGCGTCGAATCCGGACAGCCCGGCGCTGCGCGCAGGCGGCACGATCTGCAGGTCGACGCGCGGCAGTGCACGCAGCACCTGCGCCAGGGCGGCGTTGCCCGGCGTGACCAGTGCCACGCGCACCCGGCTCTTGCCGGGCAGGAATGCATAGGCGATGTCGTCGACGGCAAGCCCGTCGCCGTCGCTGGTTACACTCGCGCGCACCGGCCCCTCTCCCAGACTCGACACGTCGATCACCAGACTGGTGCGTGCGCCGCCATCGAGCTGCAACTGACGATCGATCGGGGTACTGGCCACACCGGCAATGCGCAGCCGCACCTGCTTGTTGCCAGCCGAACCGTTGCTCACCTCGACAAAGGCATCGTGGCGGCGCGCATCGCCCGGCGATGCCCGCAGTTCGAAGGCGGTGATGCCGACGTTGTCGGCGTTTCGGAACACCGAAGCGACGCGCACCGAGCCTGGAACCTGCACGGGCGCCACGCCGTCGGTGACGAACCACAGCTGACGACTGTCCCGCACTCCAGGCAGTGTGGCCAGATCCGGGAACCAGGCGCGCTCCCCGAATCCGGGCTCGAGTGCGCGCGCCTGCGCGACGATGTCCTGTCGCGCCGCAAAGGCCGGCGTGGAAATCCGGTGCGTGGTGTCCGCGAGCATGAAGCGGCTGCCGCCGCCGGCCGCCTCCACGATGCGTTCGACCTCGTCGGCGGCCAGTTCGAGTCGCGTGCGCCCGTGCGCCCCTCGCACGCCCATGCTGGGCGAGGTGTCGACGACGATGAGCACGTCCGAGGCACCGCCGGCAAGGGTGTCGAGCTCGGGGCGCGTCAGCGCGAAGGCGATGGACAGCGCGATCGCGAGGGCGAGCAACAGGGACAGCCACCAGCGCCAGCGCTCGGGCCGGCGCCGGCGCTGCTCGAGCACGCGGCGCCAGACGAGGTTGGAGGCAATGGCCACGCGGCGAGGCGAGGGTTTGAGCAGATACAGCGCGACCACCAGCCCCGCCACGCCCGCGAGCAGCATCCAGGCTGCGGCGGGCGTCAGACCGAAAAACGTCATGAAGTGCGCCTCACCGCAACAGCCCTTCCTCGCGCAGCATCTTGAGCACCACGTCCTCGATCCTCACGTCGGTCATCGCACGCGCATAGCCCCAGCCGTACCTGCGGCAGAATCCCTCGATGTCGCGTGCGTGCCGCTCGAAGGTGGCGCGATAGGTGTCGAGCAGTCCCGGCGTGATCTCCACCTCCGTCGCGCTGCCCTCCTCCACGTCGACCAGCACCGCCTCCTCGGGCAGTTGCGGATCGACCTCCTCGGGACTGATCACGTGCATGAGCGCGACGTCGTGGCGGAAGCGGCGCAGGACCGCGACCGACTCCTCGACGCCGGCGGGATCGAGGAAGTCCGAGATGAGCACGACCAGTCCGCGCGTGCGCGGGGCGGAGAAGTAGCGCCGTAGCGCGGCGGCGAGGCTGGTGCGTCCGTGCGGCTCGATGCGCTCGAGAAATCGGAACACCTGGGGCGCCTGGTTCTTGCCGCGCCGCGTCGGCAGCGTGTCGCCGAGAGACTCGGCGAATGAGGACACGTTCACGCGGTCGTGATTGAGCAGCGCCACATAGGCCAGCGCACCGGCCAGCCGGCGCGCGTAATCGAGCTTGTTCGGGCTGCCGAAATCCATCGACAGGCTGCTGTCGACGAACAGGTAGACCGGCTGATCCGCCTCCTCCTCGAACAGTCGCAGGATCAGACGATCCATGCGCAGGTAGATGCCCCAGTCGATGTGGCGGATGTCGTCGCCCTCGGCATACGGCCGATAGTCCGCGAACACCATGCCGGTGCCGACACGTCGCGAGCGGTGCATGCCGCGCAACTGGCCGTGCGCGCGGTGGCGCGCAGCCAGCGCAAGGAGGTCGAGCTTGCGCAGGAAGGCGTCGGAGAACATGGCGCGGTGGCCGTCAAGGCTGGGGGCTTGCCCCGGGGATCTCAATGCGGCTCCGGCACCCGATGCAGGATGTCCTCGAGGATGGCATCGGCATCGACCCGCTCGGCCTCGGCATCGAAGTTGAGCAGGATCCGGTGGCGCAGCGCGTTCAGCGCCACGGTGCGGATGTCCTCGCACGCAACGTGCACGCGATCGTTGAGCAGGGCGTTGACCTTCGCGCCGAGAATCAGCGCCTGGGTGCCGCGCGGGCTGGAACCGAAGCGCACGAACCGCCGCGTCATCTCGGTGGCGCGCTCGCTTTCCGGATGCGTGGCAAGCGTGAGGTCGATCGCATACTGCTGCACGGGACGGGCCACCGGCACCGCGCGCGCGGTCTCGCGCATCTCGAGCACGTCGCCCTGGCCCAGCACGCGATCGACCTGCGGATTCTGCTGCTTGGTGGTGCGATCGAGAATCTCGTGCAATCCCTCCGCAGTGGGAAAGCCGAGGCGCAGCTTGAAGAAGAAACGGTCGAGCTGGGCCTCGGGCAGGGGGTAGGTGCCTTCCATCTCGAGAGGGTTCATCGTGGCCAGGACGAAGAAGGGCTGTTCCAGCGGATGCGTCTGACCGCCTGCCGACACGCTGTTCTCCTGCATCGCTTCGAGCAGTGCCGATTGCGTCTTGGGCGTCGCGCGGTTGATCTCGTCGGCGAGCACCAGGTTGGCGAAGATGGGCCCGCGCTGGAACTCCATCGTCTTGCGCCCCGCCTCGTTCTCGCGCACGACGGTGCTGCCGATGATGTCGCCGGGCATCAGATCCGGCGTGAACTGGATGCGCGAGAACTTCAGGTGCAGCACGTCGGCAAGCGTCTGCACCAGCTTGGTCTTGCCGATGCCCGGGATGCCCTCGAGCAGAACGTGCCCGCGCGCCAGCAGACAGGTCATGATGCCGACGATGTTGTCGTCGTTGCCGACGATGATGCGGGACACCTCTTCCCGCACGATGGCGAAGTTGTTGCGGAACTGCTCGATCTGACGTTCCACCTGTGCAGTCGAAGTCGCGGCGCTCATTCGGCGCTCTCCCGAAGGTCCATGAAGTAGTCCTTTACGATCTGGCGATGCTGGATGGAGATGCCGCCGTCGGCACCGGCGTGCGCCGGCGCGAAGCGCGCTCTGGACTGGACTTCGCGCCGGCTCACCACGGAACGCTGCTGCTGGCTCTCGGAGTAGTACCAGGTCCGTTCCTCGCCTGCCGAGTCGTCCTGTTCCTCCGTCTCGATGGTGCTGCGCCGGAGCTGCGCCTCGAGGCGCTCTTCGCTCTTGCCCAGCACCGGGTCGGCAGGCGTATCGCCGAGCGCCTCCCCCATGCGCGTGCCCCCTTCCTGCGGGGTGCGGGCATCGCCCTGCGCCACGGCCGCCGACGGGGCCAAGCTGCCTCCGCCCATCGGCATCTCTCCGCCGCCCGGGGACGGCGTACTGCTGGCCAGGGTCTGCTCTGCATAGCGCCCCGCGGTCATGGCGCCGGGCTGCTGGTACTGCTCGAGTTGCGGTCCCCGTACGGACTGCCAGGCCTCGTTCACGTAGCTGGACGCGGCGAGCTCGCGCGCGAGTTCGTTCAGCCGGTCGATGGCCGCCTGCACCGACTCGCGGGACGCTGCACCGTCGGGCTGCGCACCGGTGGCCTGCGTGGCCTGCATCAGCGCCTGCTCCAGAGACGGTTCGCGCCCGGCATCGACCGGTTCGGCAGCCGAATCGCTCGTGCTGCCCGCCGCCTGGTTCTGTTGTTCGATCTGCTCGAGCAGCTCCGCCGCGCGCGCCGCATCGCCCTTGGCGAGTGCCTCCGCCACCTCTTCCATGCCCGCCGCGTTGCCCACCGCTTCACCGAGCCTCTGCAGTTCGTCCCGCCGGGATGCGGCCTCCAGCCCCATGCGGTCGACCGCGTCCTGCGCCTGCACGATCGCCCGGCGCCGCTCCTCGGGCGTGGCGTCGGGCCGTTCGAGCGTGCGCAGCGCCTGTTCGAGCTGCTGCGCGGCCTCGCTCTGGGGCATCGCCGCGGCCATCTGCCGCAGCGCCTGCAGGCGCACGGCCTCCGGCACCACGTTCATAGCGGGCAGTGGCGGCGCAAGCCACAAGGCCGCCAGCGCGAGCACGCCGAAAGCGAGACCGGCGAGCGCTGCGGCGGGCACCCGCAGCGGCACCAGTCGTTCCGGCTCAAGCGCGGCAGCGGGCCGCGCGCCGCGCGCCCGGGGCGGCGCGGGCCAGCCCCCCC
>JAEZCG010000103.1 GCA_023430065.1 Pseudomonadota bacterium
CTCGTGGCCCTCGATGTCCACGAAGAACACGTACTCCCAGATGCCGGTCTTCGAGGGACGCGACTCCAGGCGCGTCATACTGACCCCGTGCGCCGCGAACGGTCCGAGCAGCGCGTACATGGCACCGGGCTTGTTTGCCGCCGCCATCACCAGCGAGGTCTTGTCCCGGCCCGATGGCAGCACTGCGTCGTGCCCGAGCACGACGAAGCGCGTGGTGTTGTTCGGGTTGTCCTCGATGTTGCGCGCGAGCACGTTCAACCCGTACAGCGCTGCGGCGGACTGGCTGCCCAGGGAGGCGGCGTGCGGCTTCTCGGAGGCCAGCCGCGCCCCTTCGGCGTTGCTCACCACTGCCACGCGCTCTGCGCGCGGGAGGTGCTGGTCGAGCCAGCCCTGGCACTGCGCCAGGCTCTGGCCGTGACCATAGACGCGCTCGATGCCTCCCATGTCGCTGTCACGGCTCATCAGGCATTGATGCACCGCCAGCGCCACCTCGCCGCAGATGCGGGCGCTCGTTGCCAGCAGCAGATCGAGCGTGCGGCCTACGGCGCCTTCGGTGCTGTTCTCCACGGGCACCACGCCATGCCCAGCCTGACGCGCTTCGACCAGGCGGAACACCTCGTCGATGCTGGCACTGGGAATCCCATGCACGCTGGAGCCGAAACGCTTGGCAGCGGCTTCTTCGCTGTAGGTGCCGCGCGGTCCGAGAAAGGCCACCGAGAGCGCGTCCTCGACCGCACGGCAGGCCGAGATGACCTCGGTGAAGAGGCGGTCGACCGACTCACCCGGTAGCGGGCCGCGGTTCGCGGTACGCAGGCGGCGCAGGACCTGCGCCTCCCGTTCCGGCCGGTACACGGGTGCACCGCCCTTGAGTTCGCCGATGCGCGCCGCCAGGCCCGCTCGTTCGTTCACCAGCGCCAGGATGGCGTCGTCCACCTCGTCGATGCGCGCTCTCAGCGCCTCGATGCGCTCGCCAGGCGCCTTCCCGTCGTTCATCCCTTCCTCCCCTTCCACCTCCCGCGACTCAGACGGGCACGTAGCGCACGTTGAGCACGCCCTCGATGCGACACAGGGCCTGCACCACCTCGGGCGTGACCGCACTGTCCACGTCCACCAAGGTGTAGGCCATCTCCCGCTTGGACTTGTTGAGCATATTGTGGATGTTCAGTCCCGCGCCCGCCAGCATGGAGGAGATCTGGCCCAGCATGTTGGGTACGTTGACGTTGGCGATGGCGAGCCGGTAGGGCGACTCCCGTTGCATCGACACGTCCGGGAAGTTGACCGCGTTGCGCACGTTGCCGTGCTCGAGGTAGTCGCGCAGTTGATTGGCCACCATCACTGCGCAGTTGTCCTCCGCCTCCCGCGTGGATGCCCCCAGGTGCGGCAGCGCCACCGCGCCATGCAGGTCGACCAGCCTCTCGCTGGGAAAGTCGCAGACGTAGGCGGCCAGGCGCTTGGACCTGAGCGCATCGGCGACGGCGGCCGTGTCCACGATGTCCTCGCGGGCGAAGTTGAGCAGCACGCTACCGTGGCGCATCAGCGCCAGTCGCTCGGCGTTGACCAGGGCACGGGTGGCCGGCAGCAGCGGAACGTGCACGGTGATGAACTCGCTCGACTTGAACACTTCGTCGATGCCGTGCGCCTTGCGCACCTGGGAGGGAAGGCTCCAGGCGGCCTCCACCGTGATCTCCGGATCGTAGCCCAGCACCTGCATGCCGAGCTTGATCGCCGCGTCCGCCACCAGGCTGCCGATGCGGCCCAGGCCGATCACGCCCAGCGTGCGGCCGGGCAGCTCGACGCCCGCGTAGTGCTTCTTGCCCTTCTCCACCAGTTCCGCGAGTTCCTCGTCGGTGCCCCGCAATCCGTCCACGAATCGCAGCGCGGGCAGGATGTTGCGCGCCGCCATCAGCAGGCCGGCCAGCACCAGCTCCTTGACCGCATTCGCATTGGCGCCAGGCGCGTTGAACACCGGCACGCCGCGTCGGCTCATGGCGTCGACCGGGATGTTGTTGGTCCCCGCTCCTGCACGACCGATGGCGCAGACCGAGTCGGGAATCGTCATCGCGTGCAAGTCCTGGGAACGGACCAGGATCGCGTGGGGTGCATCCTGCGCGTCCCCGATCTCATAGCGCTCGGGCGGCAACAGATCGAGTCCGGCGCGCGAGATGGCGTTCAGGGTCAGCACGCGCAGGCGCTGCAGGGGTTCGTTCATCGGCGTCGGTATCCTCAACGGCGGCGGTCAGCCGTGCGTGCGTGCGAATTCGCGCATGAACTCCACCAGCGTGCGCACGCCCTCGATGGGCATGGCGTTGTAGATGGAGGCGCGCATGCCGCCCACCGAACGGTGGCCTTTGAGCTGGAGCAGCCCATGCTGCTTCGCCGCCTCGAGGAAGGGCCCATCGAGATCCGGGGACGGCAACGTGAACGGCACGTTCATGCGCGAGCGGTCCTCGGGCGCCACCGGGTTGCGATAGAAGCCGCCACCGTCGATCAGGTCGTAGAGCAGTTGAGCCTTGGCGACGTTGGTCTGTTCCATCTGCACCAGACCCCCGCGCGCCTTCAGCCACTGGAACACCAGCCCGGCGATGTAGATCGCGTAGGTGGGCGGCGTGTTGTACATGGAGTCGGCATCGGCCTGCACCTTGTAATCGGCAACGGACGGCGTACCGGCCGCCGCATGGCCGATCAGGTCTTCGCGCACGATGACGATGGTCAATCCGGCCGGCCCGATGTTCTTCTGTGCGCCGGCATAGATCAGGCCGAAGCGCGACACGTCCAGCGGACGCGACAGCAGGCTCGACGACAGGTCGCATACCAGCGGCACCGCACCAGTGTCGGGGATCCAGTGAAACTCGACGCCGCCGATCGTCTCGTTACCGGTGTAGTGCACATAGGCGGCGTCGGGCGACAATTTCCACTGCTCGCGCGGTGGCGCGTAGGTGAAGCTGCGTTCCTGGCTGCTCGCGGCGATGTTCACGTCGCAGAACCGCTTCGCCTCACCAATCGCCTTTTTTGCCCACTCGCCCGTATGGACATAGTCCGCACACGTCTTGCCACGCAGCAGGTTCATCGGAATCGTCGCGAACTGCAGGGATGCACCACCTTGCAGGAACAGCACCTTGTAGCCGGAGGGAATGGCCAGCAGTTCGCGCAGGTCGGCTTCGGCGGTCTCGGCGATCTCGATGAATTCCTTGCCGCGATGGCTCATCTCCATCACCGACATGCCCGACCCGTGCCAGTCGAGCATCTCGTCCTGTGCCCGGCGCAGCACCTCTTCCGGCAGAACCGCCGGACCTGCACTGAAATTGAACACCCGCATCGTCATTCCTTGCCCGGTACCCGGCGGTGCCGCCGCCGTTCGTCCCACCCTGCCCGTCTAATCGGGAGAACCCGCCTCCGGGGACGCGGCGCTCTCGCCCTCCGGCGCATTGCCGTCGTCCGCAGCGCCGTTCTCGTCCGTCTCGATCACGCGCTCCAGGCCTGCCAGCTTCTCGTCGGTGTCCAGCCCGATCAGCGTGACCCCCTGCGTGGCCCGGCCCAGCTCGCGGATCTCGGAGACGCGCGTGCGGATGAGCACCCCGCCGGTGGTGATCAGCATCACCTCGTCCTGGGGCAGAACCAGTCGCGCTGCGACCACCTTGCCGTTGCGCGGCGTGGTCTGGATCGCGATCATGCCCTGCGTGCCGCGGCCGTGCCGCGTGAACTCGCTGACCGGAGTGCGCTTGCCGAAGCCGTTCTCGGTGGCGATCAGCACCGGCTTGGTCTCGTCGTCGCACACGACGAGCGAGATCACCTGCTGATCCGCACCGAGTGTCATGCCGCGCACCCCATGGGCCTCGCGGCCCATCGGGCGGACATCCTGCTCCGAGAATCGCACGGCCTTGCCGCCGTCGGAGAAGAGCATCACATCGTGATGGCCGTCCGTGACCGCCACACCGACCAGGCGGTCGCCCTCGTCCAGGCTCACCGCGATGATGCCGCTGGGCCGTGGACGCGAGAAATCGGTCAGCGGCGTCTTCTTGACCGTGCCATTGGCGGTGGCCATGAACACATAGTGCGCATCGTCGAAGGTCTTGACCGGCAGTACCGCCGTGATCTTCTCGCCATCGGCCAGCGGCACCAGGTTGTTGATCGGCTTGCCCCTGCTCTGCCGGCCGCCCTGCGGCGCCTCGTACACCTTGATCCAGTACACCCGCCCGCGGCTGGAGAAGCACAAGATGTAGTCGTGCGTGTGTGCGACGAACAGGTGTTCGACGAAATCGTCTTCCTTGGTCGCCGTCGCCAGCTTGCCGCGCCCGCCGCGGCGCTGCGCGCGGTACTCGCCCAGCGGCTGCGACTTCACGTAGCCGGCGTGAGACAGGGTGACCACCACGTCGGCCGGAGCGATCAAGTCCTCGAGGTTGATGTCCTGGGCGTTGACCTGGATCTCGCTTCGACGCTTGTCGCCGAACTGTTCGCGGATCGCCCGCAGCTCCTCCACGATGATGGCGGTGATGCGTTCGGGGCGTGCGAGGATGTCGAGCAGGTCGACGATCCTGTCCATGACCTCGCGGTATTCGTCGAGAATCCTGTCGCGCTCGAGCGCGGTCAGGCGCTGCAGCTGCATCTCGAGTATGCGCTGCGCCTGGGTCTCGGACAGCCGGTACAGGCCATCGGGCTGCAGCCCCATCTCTCGCACCAGCCCTTCGGGCCGCGCCTGCTCGGCGCCGGTGCGTGCCAGCATCTCGCCGACCAGCGCGGAGCGCCATGCCCTGCCCAGCAGGGCTGCCCGCGCCTCCGCCGGCGACGGCGAGGCCTTGATCAACTCGATCATCTCGTCCACGTTCGACAGGGCGACGGCCAACCCTTCGAGGATGTGGGCGCGGTTGCGTGCCTGGCGCAACTCGAACACGGTGCGCCGCGTGACCACCTCGCGCCGGTGGCGCAGGAATGCCTCCAGCAGCGCCTTGAGGTCGAGCACGCGCGGCTGGCCATCCACCAGGGCGACCATGTTCATGCCGAAGGTGTCCTGCATCTGCGTGTCTTTGTACAGATTGTTCAGGACCACTTCGGGCACTTCGCCGCGCTTCAGTTCGATGACCACGCGCATGCCCGACTTGTCGGATTCGTCGCGGATCTCGGAGATGCCTTCCAGCTTCTTCTCGCGCACCAGCTCGCCGATGCGCACGAGCAGGTTCGCCTTGTTGACCTGATAGGGCAGCTCGTCGATGATCAGCGCGGAGCGGTTGCCCTTGTCGAGTTCCTCGACGTGGGTACGGGCGCGCATGACCACTCGCCCACGGCCGGTGCGGTAACCCTCGCGCACCCCCTCCAGTCCGTAGATGATCCCGTACGTCGGAAAATCAGGCGCCGGCACGATCTGCATCAACTCGTCGATCGTCAACTCGGGACGCTCGAGCAGCGCCAGGCAGGCGTCGATCGCCTCCCCCAGGTTGTGCGGCGGCACGTTGGTGGCCATGCCCACCGCAATGCCGGTCGAACCGTTGATCAGCAGATTGGGAATCTTGCTGGGCAGGACGGCAGGCTCCTCTTCCTTGCCGTCGTAGTTGGGAACGAAGTCGACCGTCTCCTTGTCGATGTCGGCGAGCAGCTCGCCGGCGATCTTCTGCAGGCGGCACTCGGTGTAGCGCATGGCTGCGGCGTTGTCGCCGTCGATGGAGCCGAAGTTGCCCTGACCGTCGATGAGCGTGTAGCGCAGCGAGAAGTCCTGCGCCATTCGCACCAACGTGTCGTAGATCGCGGAATCGCCATGCGGGTGGAACTTACCCATGACCTCGCCGACCACGCGTGCACACTTGACATACGGCCGGTTCCAGAGGATGTTCGCCTCGTGCATCGCATACAGCACGCGCCGATGAACCGGTTTCAGGCCATCCCTTACGTCGGGCAGCGCGCGTCCCACGATCACGCTCATGGCGTAATCGAGATAGGAACGGCGCATCTCCTCTTCCAGGCTGATCGGGAGCGTTTCCTTGGCGAACTGATCCATGTGCAATGCGCTGAGTGGGCCGCGGCCAGCCGGAACGGCAGACTCGGCGGTGGCGCGCGCGGCTGGGCGGGACCGTCCCCGCGCGTCATTGAAAAGAGCGGAAGTTTAACATGTGCGTCCGCGCTGACATGGTATGCCGACCGATCAGTCGGGGATCCCCGACGTCGTGCAGTGGCAACATGCAACAGGGATATCGACAGGCTGGAAGCCTCGCACCGATACAGATAGAATCGAGCGAACCTGCTCCTTTCGATCAGCGCACGGCTGGACGGAATCGCATCGGCGGCGCAGTACGTGAGCGCGCCCGCCGCGTGTAGCGCTCGACAGGGTGGCATTCGGTCCGCCCGCGCCGGAATGCTCGCCGCGAGGCCAGCCACGAAAGCGCGAGCGGGTCTGCGTTCGCAACGCGGGCGGGCGCCCCATCATCAGGTGTGCTAGAGGAGTCCTCAATGCAATTCCGATTGAAGAAGACGATAACGCAAGCGACCGTGCTCGCGGCCCTGCTGCCATCGCTCACGTTCCTCGTAAACGAAGCGCGCGCGCACGAACGCCAGGCGCCGGCGACCCTGCTCGATCCCGCGCAGTCGCCAACGCGCGGCGACTACGCCTACCACTCGGGCCAGACTGCCGTGCGCACGGGCGTGACGGGCGAATGCGTCGCCACCGGCACCTGGTCGCCGACGGGAGCCACGATCGATTGCCATCCGGGTTTCTTCGCCACGCCGGACGCTGCGGCGACGTCCGCGCCGGCGGCTACCAGTTCGCCATCCTCGGCCGGTGCTGGCGATGCGGGCACGCAGGGCGGAACCGCCGCTGCCGCCACATCCACGGCAGCGGCCGCCGGTGCAGCTGCGGCTGCAACGGCCAGCGCCGCGCCGATGCAGAAGCTCGACCCGGCCAATGCGCCCGAGCGGGGCGATTACGTCTATGACAGCTCCGCGCGAAACGCGCGCACCGGGGTCACCGGGGAGTGCGTGAAAACCGGCACCTGGACACCGGCAGGTGCCACGGTCGCCTGTGACCCGGATCTCTTCGCCACGCCTGGTGCGGCGCCGAGCGCGGCAGCCGCACCCGAGCCGGCCGCCGCAGCCCCCGAGCCGGCCGCGGAAGAACCGGCGCCGGAGCCGCTCGGCTATGAGCCCATGCAGTACGAGGAGCCGCCTGCATCCGCTCCCGTCGAGGCAGCTGCCGCCGGCGCTGCCGGAGCGGTCAGCGCAGCAGATGCCGAGGACTTCTACGCGCCCGGCGACGATCCCGATCTGCTGCCCGTCCCCTCGCCCGATTCGTTCCCGCCGGAGCCGGTCGACGACCGCATCGGCGAACCGGTGATGTACTACGAGGAAGAACAGGGCGTCGCGCACGACGACGGCATCACGGAGACACTGCAGTACGGCAACGACGACTCCGGCATCGTCCCCGACGACGGGATCGGCGAAACCATCCAATACGGCAACGACGATTCCGGCATCGTCCCCGACGACGGCATCGTCGCGCAGTACCAGTACGGCGATGACGACTCCGGCATCGTCCCCGACGAGGGGATCGGCGAAACCATTCAATACGGCAACGACGATTCGGGCATCGTGCCCGACGACGGCATCGTCGCGCAGTACCAGTACGGCGACGACGACTCCGGCATCGAGCCGGACGAAGGGATCACCGGAGAGACGGTCTACTACGAGGAAGAGAGCGTGGCCGGCGCCGACGATCTGATCAACGCGCCGCAAGCGTTCAACGACGAGCCCATGGCAACCGAGGTGGAGGAACCCGCGCCGGTTGCCGAGGCAGCGCCGGAGCCTCAGCCTGCCGCGCCGGCGGAGCCGGAGCCTGCGCCTGTAGCGGAAGCGGCTGCCGAGTCCGAACCCGAGCCGGTCATCCTGCCGGTGACCATCACCCTCGAGGCAGAAGCCCTGTTCGACTTCGATCGCTCGAAGGTTCGCTCCCCCGACCAGGCGCGTCTGGACAAGCTGGTAACGGGACTCGAGGGCGTCGACTTCGAACGCATCCTGGTCGTCGGGCACGCAGACCGCATCGGCACCGAGGCCTACAACGAGCGTCTGTCCCTGCGTCGCGCCAACGCGGTGAGGGACTATCTGGTCAAGCAAGGCATCCAAGCGGATCGCATCGTGACCGAGGGGCGGGGCGAATTCGAACCGTCGACCGACCCGATGGTGTGCCAGGGCCTGCGCAAGCAGAAGCTGATCGACTGCCTGCAGCCCGATCGACGCGTGGAGGTCACCGTGACGGGGCAGAGCCAGAAGCAGTAAAGTATCCGCACTTCGTCGCTCACGAAGCCCTGCGCAAGCAGGGCTTCTTTTTTGCATGGAACCCTTGCAGGCGATCGACTTATGTATCGAGGCGCGCTACGTGGTGCCGCTGGACGAACCCGCGCGCGTGCTCGACATGCACACCGTTGCCGTCGATGGCGGCCGCATCCTGGCGGTTCTGCCCACCGGCGAGGCGCGCCGTCGCTACGCGGCGCGCAGCACGGTCTCGCGCGGCACGCACGCGCTGCTGCCTGGTCTGATCAATGCCCACACGCATGCCGCAATGGCGCTGATGCGCGGCCTGGCGGACGATCTGCCGCTGATGGAGTGGCTCACCAAGCACATCTGGCCGGCCGAGGCGCAGCACGTGACACCGAACATGGTGTACGAAGGCACGCTGCTGGCCTGCGCGGAGATGATTCGCGCCGGCATCACCTGCTTCAACGACATGTACTTCTTCCCGGAGGAGTCGGCGCGTGCCGCGCTCGCCTGCGGCATGCGCGCCGCGCTGGGCATGATCTGCATCGAGTTTCCGACCGCATATGCCAGCGATGCACAGGACTATCTGCACAAGGGCCTGACTATGCGCGACGCGCTCAGGCATGAGCCCCTGCTCTCTTTCTGCATGGCGCCGCATGCGCCCTACACCGTTCAGGACGCGACCTTCGAGAGAATCGTCACCTATGCCGAGGAGCTGCAGGTCCCCATCCATCTGCACGTGCACGAGACGCTGCAGGAGATCGAGGAGAGCGTGCAACGTCACGGGGTGCGGCCCCTACAGCGTCTGCAGCGCCTGGGCGTGGTCGGGCCGGGGCTCATCGCCGTCCACGCGGTGCACCTCGACGATGCCGAGATCGAGTTGCTCGCCGCGTGCGGGAGCCACGTGGCGCACTGCCCCAGCTCCAATCTCAAGCTCGGAAGCGGGATCGCACGGCTGCCGCGCATGATGTCAGCGGGCGTCAACGTCGCGCTCGGAACCGACAGCGCTGCCAGCAACAATCGCCTCGACCTGCTGCAGGAGATGCGCACCGCTGCACTGCTCGCCAAGGGCAGCACGCGCGAGCCGACCGCAGTGCCCGCCGGGCAGGCGCTGCACATGGCCACGCTCGCTGGCGCCAAGGCGCTTGGCCTCGAAGGATCCATCGGCTCGATCGAGCCGGGCAAGCAGGCGGACCTGATCACCGTGAACCTGGAGGCGCTGGAACTGTCTCCCAGCTACCACCCGATTTCGCAACTGGTCTACGCGGTCGGACGCGAGAACGTGGACGACGTCTGGGTAGCCGGCCGTCGCCTGCTCGAGAAGCGCCGACTCACCACCCTGGACGAACAGGAACTCGCCGCCCGGGCAACTTCCTGGCAGCAACGCATGGCTGCCCAAGCATGAACGAACCGCTCAACGCCGACCCCCAGGAACTGCAGAAATTCAGCGCACTTGCGCACCGGTGGTGGGACCCCAACAGCGAGTTCCGCCCGCTGCACGAGATCAATCCCTTGCGCCTGCAGTGGATCGACCGCTTGGCGGCCCTGGCCGGCAAGCGCGTGCTCGACGTGGGTTGCGGCGGTGGAATTCTCTCGGAAGCGATGGCCGACCGGGGGGCAGAGGTCCTCGGCATCGATCTCTCCGACAAGGCGCTCAAGGTGGCACAACTGCATCTGCTCGAGAGCGGACGCCGGGTGGCGTACCGCAAAGTACCGGTCGAAACGCTGGCGCACGAGCAGCCGGGCAGCTTCGACGTGGTCACCTGCATGGAAGTGCTCGAGCACGTGCCCGACCCCGCCAGCCAGGTGCAGGCCTGCGCACAGCTGCTGAAACCGGGCGGTCATGCGTTCTTTGCCACCATCAATCGCAACCCGAAGTCGTTCCTGTTCGCCATCGTCGGCGCCGAATACGTCCTGCGCCTGCTGCCGCGCGGCACGCACGAGTACGCCAGGCTGATCAAGCCGTCCGAGCTGGCGGCGATGTGCCGGCGCGCCGGCTTGACCGTGGATGCGTTGAGCGGCATGACCTACAACCCGATCACGCGTATCTACGCGCTGTCGTCGGACACCGGCGTGAACTACCTCCTGCACGCGCGCGCGCCGGCATGAGGGCTGCGATCGACGCCGTACTGTTCGACCTGGACGGCACCCTTCTCGATACCGCCCCCGACCTGGCCCGTGCAGTCAACCGGCAGCGTCGCGAGCGCGGCCTCGAGCCGGTACCCCTCGAGCGCTTGCGCCCGGCGGTCTCGCAGGGTGCGCGCGGCATGCTGCGCGTGGCGTTCGACCTGGCGCCGGGCCAGGCGCACTACGAGGCCATGCGCGAGGAGTTCCTCGCCTACTATCTGCACGAGGTGTGCGTCGAAACGCGTCTATT